>NZ_JBNQFT010000009.1:0-147822 GCF_050321925.1 Rhodococcus sp. IEGM1339 | reverse complement strand
AACCAACCCGGGCACCGGCCCGGCTACCCTCGACTCAGCACACCCGGACATGGGGAATTCCATGACGGAAACCCCTGGGGAATTACGCGACGGTCGACAACCAGCACGTCACCTTCGGTGGCGTAGCCCTGGCCGCTGTCGCCACCGAAGGCGTACAGCTGGGAAATGAGGGTGTTCATAGATCGCTCCAATTCGGCGTGATGAAACGGGCGGGATGAGCCAGGGCACTGCGCCTGATTCGTAAGCCGGTCTCCGACCGAACTGAAGGAAGAATGCGGCGCGGCACGACCGCGAAGGTGGAACTTGCACTACGGACCGCTGATCCCGACCGGGTGCCGGGGGTGCGGGTACGGGCACTGCCCGTTGCAGCCAGGCTACGGGCAGCCCCGCCCCTGTGCCAGCTTCCCCGCTGTACCTCGGTGGTACCTCTGCAGCCGGTAATCAACCGCTGACGCGGGAGCGGCACCCGGTCGGCAATGGGACGTCATTTATCCATCTCTACCTGCTATTTTAGTACCGATATGGTACTACGGCAGTACTATTCCGGTCCTGTCCGAAACACTTTCCCAAGCTGAATACGCGGGTTCGATTCCCGTCATCGGCTCTCACACGAAGCCCCGACCACACGGTCGGGGCTTCGGTCGTATGCGGGGCGTTCGTCGTATCGGGGCCGACGTTGTTGTCGATTTTCCCGCGTTCTTCGACAACAACACCTACCTCGACAGCCCTACCGGCAGCCTTCGAGGTACGCGCGGCTCCCCGAAGTTCACTGGAGGTACGACGCGTAATCGGCGTAGGGCACCTGACCCGTGGGGCTCGCCTCGATGGCCTCGGCAACCTCGGGCGGGATGGGAGCCCAGTAGGCCGGCATCGCGGCCGCGAGGGAAGGGCTCACGGCGTAGATGAGAGCGAAGTTCACGATCCACAGCGGTGGCGCCATCGACATGCCGACGGTCGAGACGACGTCGCCCTTCGTATTGGTGACCAGCTGTGCGGCGCCGGATATCTGTTGCGCCGCGAAACCGAAGGTCGCTTCGATCGGGTACGCCGACCGGTACAGCGCCACCAGCGTGTCCGTCGCGTCGTTGTTCCGCAGCCAGGTGTCGACGTACCCGCCGGGCGCGATGAGTGTGTTCACCTGCCTCGTCGGCGCCGACGCGTTGGCCGGGCTCTGCAGCATCCCGTCGGGCGTCACGTAGAGGCCGTAACTGCCCAGCACCGTCGGGGTTGAGACACCGTTCACGTCGGAGTACAGGGGGTGGCCGGTCGTATTGATGAGGATGTCGATGGAACCCTGGATGATCTCGGCGGCCTCCTTGCTGCCGCCCACTCCCCCGCCGGTGGTGAAATCACGGGCCTGCTGCTCGGACAACGCATCTTCCGGCTTCAGCCCGATCTGCCGGGCGATGTCCTCGGCCCATTCCCGACCGAGCGGAGCGTGCAACCGGGACGGGTCGGTGACCTGCGTCGGCGCCAGATGCTCGTAGGCCGGTGCTCCGGAGAAGGGAAGCGAGAATCCCGTGGACTCGTCCGCCGACGCCGCGGGATTCACCCACAGGGCGACCAGTCCCATGAGCGCCACCGCCGTGGCGGCTCTGCGATACAGGCGTCCTTCGCGTCTGCGCCACCGTTCGGACTTCCGTGTGCTACGCATAGGTCGACCTCCTGGGACACCGTCGCGATGGGGACACACGTACGCATTTCAGTGAAGCGCCGGGGTAAAGAGCGCGTCAATGCCTGTGCTGGGTGAATTGGGGGGAGGATATGGGCGATTTCCGCAGAATCTTCGACAACAACCTCCCCGAGGAAGCAACGTGGCCGCCACCCGGAAGGGGTGACGGCCACAGGGCTGCAGTGACGCCTAGACGGTCGCGGCGACCGCTTCCTCGGCCTGGGCCGGGGCGCTCGTGCGGATGAGGTGGTCGAACGCGCCGAGCGCGGCCGTCGCACCCGCACCTGCGGAGACGATGATCTGCTTGTACGGGACGGTCGTGCAGTCGCCGGCGGCGAACACGCCGGGCACCGAGGTGCGGCCGTGGTCGTCGACGACGATCTCGCCGCGCGGGCTGAGTTCGACCGTGCCGGTGAGCCATTCGGTGTTCGGCAGCAGACCGATCTGGACGAACACGCCGTCGAGCTCGAGGGTGCGCGACTCGTCGGTGGTGCGGTCGGTGTAGGTCAGGCCGGTGACCTTCGAACCGTCGCCGAGGACCTCGGCGGTGAGGGCGCTGACGATGATGTCGACGTTGGGCAGGCTGCGGAGCTTGCGCTGCAGCACCTCGTCGGCGCGCAGGACCGAGTCGAACTCGATGAGGGTCACGTGGGCGACGACGCCGGCGAGGTCGATCGCGGCCTCCACACCGGAGTTACCGCCACCGATGACCGCGACGCGCTTGCCCTTGAACAGCGGGCCGTCGCAGTGCGGGCAGTAGGTGACGCCCTTGTTGCGGTACTCCTGCTCGCCCGGCACGTTCATCGCGCGCCAGCGGGCACCGGTCGCGAGAACGACGCTGCGCGAAAGCAACCGGGCGCCGCTCTCGAGCTCGACCTCGACGAGGCCGCCCTCGGTGGGGGCCGGGGTGAGCTTCGAGGCCTTCTGGACGTTCATGATGTCGACGTCGTACTGGCGGACGTGGTTCTCGAGCTCGGCAGCGAATTTCGGGCCCTCCGTGTAGGGGACGGAGGAGAAGTTCTCGATGGCCATGGTGTCGAGCACCTGGCCACCGAAGCGCTCGGCGAGAACGCCGGTGCGGATTCCCTTGCGGGAGGCGTAGATCGCGGCAGTCGCGCCGGCGGGGCCGCCACCGACGACGAGGACGTCGAAGGGATCCTTCTCGCTGATCGCGGCGGCGGTGCGCTCGGCGGAACCGCTGTCGAGCTTGCCGACGATCTGCTCGAGGTTCATGCGTCCGGAGCCGAACAGCTCACCGTTGAGGAAGACGGTCGGCACTGCCATCACCTGGCGTGCGTCGACTTCGTCCTGGAAGAGCGAGCCTTCGATCGCGGTGTGCTTGATGCGCGAGTTGGTCACACACATCACGTTCAGGGCCTGCACCACGTCGGGGCAGTTCTGGCACGACAGTGAGAAGTAGGTCTCGAAGTGGAAGTCGCCCTCGAGGTCGCGCACCTGCTCGAGCAGCTCCACGGCCTCCTTCGAGGGGTGGCCGCCGACCTGCAGCAGGGCGAGCACGAGGGAGGTGAACTCGTGGCCGAGCGGGATGCCCGCGAACTCGACCGCGATGTCGGTGCCGACCCGGCGGATCAGGAAGGAGGGGCGACGGGTGGCTTCACCGTCGCGCACATGGGTGACCAGATCGGACATGCCGGCGATCTGATCGAGGAGATCGGCGAGTTCCTTCGACTTCGGCCGGTCGTCGAGGGACGACACGAGCTCGATCGGCTGGGTGACCTTTTCGAGAAGGGACTTCAACTGGGCGGCGAGGGAGGCGTCGAGCATGAGGATTCACTCCAGAGGTGGAAGAACTGTGACCGGAAGAGAGGGGAGTCGGCGAACTTCTCAGCTCGAGCCGAGCGGACCCGGACGGTGCCCGGTGGCACGGGACGTTCGATCCCGTGCCACCGGAACGAATTTCCGTCGACGAATCAGATCTTGCCGACGAGCTCCAGCGACGGAGCGAGGGTGTCGTCGCCCTCTTCCCACTTGGCCGGGCAGACCTCGCCCGGATGGCTGCGGACGTACTGAGCAGCCTTGACCTTGCGAACGAGCTCGGCGGCGTTGCGGCCGATGCCTTCAGCGGTGACCTCGGTGAACTGGACGACGCCGTCCGGGTCGACCAGGAAGGTGCCGCGATCGGCGAGGCCCTGGTCCTCACGGAGGACCTCGAAGTCGGTGCTGATCTGCAGGGTCGGGTCACCGATCATGGCGTACTTGATCTTGCCGATGGTCTCGGACGAGCCGTGCCATGCCTTGTGCGTGAAGTGCGTGTCGGTCGAGACGGAGAAGACCTCGACGCCGAGCTTCTGCAGCTCCTCGTAGTGGTCCGCGAGGTCGCCGAGCTCCGTCGGGCAGACGAACGTGAAGTCTGCGGGGTAGAAGAAGAAGATCGCCCACTTGCCCTTGATGTCCTCGTCGGACACGGTCACGAAGGCGCCGTCCTTGAAAGCCTCGGCCTTGAAGGGCTTGATCTTCTTGTTGATCAGCGACATGTAGAAACCTCACTCGTCTCGATGGGGTTGACGGCTTCGACGTTATCCGCGAACCATTAATTGTGCCAATCGATAGTTTCTAGAAATTCGATAAGCAAGGGCTATAACACGGCATTCGGCCAGGTCGTTGCTTTTCCTTCCTCACGAATGTGACAGAACACACAGCCTTTGCGACAGAGCACTCCGGCCCGTCCGGAAGGGAAAGATGGAACCGATGCACTCACGACCGAGCTACCGCCGCACCGGATCCGGTGAACCCCTACCCCTCCTGCACGGGATCGGCGCCACGATGGACGACTTCTCCACCCTCGTCCCGCACCTCGCCGAGCACTTCGACGTGCTGAACGCCGAACTACCCGGCCACAGTTCGTCGCCGAAGCAGAACGGTCGACCCACCGTCGGCGCCCTACTGTCGGTAGGACTCGACCTCGTCGACCGGCCGCGCCTGGGCGTCGTCCGGGTCGTCGCCGAACTCGGCCTTCGCGCGACGCTGCCGCAGCAGGTCCCAGCACTGGTCGAGCCTCTTCTCGACAGCGGCCAGCCGCTGCAGGTCCTCGTCGCTCGGACCGTCCGCGCCGGTTCGTGAGCGCAGTGTCTTCTCTTCGTCCACCAGCTTCTCGATGTGCTGGAAGAGTTCGTTCTCGTCCATGGGAAACTCCCTCGATGTGGTGTTCCGTCGGCATAGCCTCATCCGGCAGGAGTGAAACCGCCGCCGGTTTCGCACCGGGCCGGCCGGGTATCTCCTCGACATGAGCATCGAAGACGGTCCCGGCGACACCCTCAGCCCCAGCGAAGGCCTCGACGCCGACGAAGTGCGGAACGACGACGGCGACGAGGTCGTCGACCCGCCCGAGGACTGGAGCGGCGCCGACAAGTTCGGAACGACCCAGCGTGAAGAGCAAGAAGGCGAGTCGCTGGACCAGCGCCTCGCCGAGGAGGAACCCGACGTCGAACCCTCCGAGCCGCTGGACAAGCCTGTCGCGGCGACACCGCAGGACGAGCTCACCGAGGACGTCGACGAGGTGATCGACGACGCCACCACCGGCGCCCCCGAGGACTCGAAACTCGCCGACGAGGTCGACGGGGTGATCGTGCAGGATTCGCGTGTCGACCGCGGCCAGATCAGCGGCGCCCCCGAGGACGGGGAGTCGATCTTCCCGATCGTCGAGTAGGAGTTCGGCGAACAGACGAAGGGGAGGTTGTGTGCGTGTCCGGTAGACGGACACGCACACAACCTCCCCTTACCCCGTGCTAGAACTTCGCGCTAGAGCACCTTCGAGCCGTACATCTCGCCGAGCGGGTCGGCGATGAGTTCGAGGCGGGCTCCGTCGGGGTCGCGGAAGTACAGCGAGACGTCGCTGTGTTCGACGAGCTCGACACCTGCGTCGATCAGCTTGTCGCGCAAGCGTTCCCAGGCGGGAAGGGCGACGCTGATCGCGATGTGGTGCAGACCGCCGAAGACCTCCTGATAGGGGCCGACGTCGAGACCGGGGAAGTCGAAGAAAGCCAGCAGATTGCCGTTGCCGATGTCGAAGAAGAAGTGCGAGGAGCCGGGATAGTCGCGGTTCTCGATCAGCTCCGTCAGCGGGAACTCGAGGAGATCCTGGTAGAAGCGCACGGTCCGTTCGACGTCGCTGCTGATCAGCGCAGTGTGGTGCAGCCCCCGCGCCGACGACTGCGGGCGCGCGTCGGCAGGCTTCAGGTGTGCGTCGCGGATGAGTGCACGCCGACGCTCGAATTCTTCGTAGCGCTGCTGCTCGTCGGCGATCATCGATCCACCTTCTTTCCGATGTGGTTGCTTTCTCAACCAGGATGATCCCAACTAGTTGCGTTGTCAACTACTTGGGTCGAGGCGGTAGCTCTTCGTGACCCGGGGAGTCACGGACCGGGTACGACGATCTCCTCACCGTCACGTCTTCTTCACGAACATCCGATTCGCCCGTTCCCCGGATATCGAGTGCGGACGATGAATATGTCGGGGACTCACCGCGGTTCCGAGGAGATCCCATGAACCATCGCAGGACCCTGCGTGCGACGGTCTCGTTGCTCGCACCGCTCGCACTGCTCGCCGGTTTCGCACCCGCCGCGAGCGCAGCGGCGGATACGGACACCCGAGGATTGTGGACGGTCAGCACCCGCGGAGACACCGTGCTGGTGAAGCTGATGTACACGTCCCCACCGGACGAGGACCACCCCTTCATCTGCGTCGCGGCGCTCGGCACCGGCGAGTCCGGAATCGCGGAGATCTTCGGAGCGAACTACCAGACCCTCGAGTTCACCGGGATCGCCGCAGGACTCAACATCGCGAGCGCCAGTTGCGAAGACAACGACGGGGAGCTGCGGCCGGTGGGCGCGATCGAGTTCGAGTTGCCCGGCCCACCGACCCTCCACTACGTCGCGACCGAGTCGTTCTGGTTCGACGACGCAGACGACTGAGCGTCACATCTTCGCGTCGCGGGCCATGACGAAGCTGTAGAGGCCGTAGACCGCGATGCCGAGGCCCATGAGAACGAGCAGCACCGTACCGAAAGGCTGCGAGCCCAACGTCTTCAGAGCACCGTCGAGGCCCGCTGCCTTCTGCGGGTCGGCCTGGAAGACCGCGACGATCACCAGAACACCGACGAGACCGAGCGCGAGACCCTTCGCGACGTAACCGACAAGCCCGAGACGTTTCACGAACGTGCTCGGGTGGCTCTTCAGATCGTCGACGAAGTTCTTCGACGCACCCTTGTAGACGTGGTACGCGCCCACACCGAGGATGACGAGTCCCGCGACGACGAGGACGAACTTGCCGGCACCGGACTGCAGCAGCTTCGCCGTCAGACCCGCGTTCTGTTCACCACTGGACTTGCCGCTGCCGCGGGCGAACCCGAACGCGGTGTACGCGAAGGCGAGATAGACGACACCGACGCAGGCGGCCTTGAACCGGTCGAACGCTTTGTCCTTCATGTCGGCGTCGGGTTGTTCCGGTTCGGACGCCTTGCCGAAGGTAGCCTCGGCGAACCGCCACAGGCCCATCATCACGAAGACGACGACGGCGATCCACAACGCGATCTTCCCGCCGGGCTGCTCGCCCAGTTCCGCCATCGCACCGGACTGCGACGCCTCCTGCTCGCCGCGACCGAACGCGACCCTGATCGCGAGGTAGCCGATGAGCAGGTGCACGATGCCACTGCCGACGTAGCCGGCACGTGCGAACTTCTCGAATACACCGTTCTGCGCCATGCGCTCGGCGGATGACGCCGCGCCACGTGACGCGGGGGCCTGACGGTTCACTCTCGTCTCCTCATCGGTCGGGACTGTCCCCTTCGCGCTGTATTCCCGGCACCGCGGACCGCAAACGCGAACCGGCTCCGGTGGGTAGATTGGCGTCAGGTTCGAAACGCCGTCGATCGGAGGCGCATCGTGCGGATCGTCGAGGATGCTGTCGCCCTGGCCCGCCGGTGGGTGGAGGAATCGTCGAAGGTCGCACCCGACCGTGCGGCCCGCCACCTCGCCGACGTTCTGAAGGATCCCCACGGACTCGAGTTCACCGTGCGCTTCGTCGACGAGGTCATCCGCCCCGAGGATCCGGCGACCGCAGCGCATGCCCTTGCCGAATTGTCGCGGAACATACCGGATTTCCTTCCCGTCCACCTTCGCGCGGCCGTGCGGGCGGGCGGTGCGATCGGTCCCCGCTTCCCGCACCTCGTCGTCCCCGCCGCGCGTCGCGCGCTCCGGACGATGGTCGGGCACCTCGTCGTCGACACCGACGATGCCGCGCTGGGCCGGGCCATCGCACGACTGCAACGACCCGGCATCCGGCTCAACCTCAACCTGCTGGGCGAAGCCGTCCTCGGCGAGGCCGAGGCGCGTCGCCGTTTCGAGGGCACCCATGCGTTGCTGGCACGTGACGACGTCGACTACGTCTCGCTCAAGGTCTCGGCGGCCGTCGCGCCGCACTCGCCATGGGCGTTCGACGAGACCGTCGCGGACATCGTCGAGCGGCTCACCCCGCTGTACCGTCTCGCCGCGACCTCGCCGACGCCGAAGTTCGTCAATCTCGACATGGAGGAGTACCACGACCTGGACGTGACGGTCGCGGCGTTCACGACGCTGCTCGACCGTCCCGAGTTCCTCCATCTCGAGGCCGGAATCGTGCTGCAGGCGTATCTGCCCGACGCCCTGACCGCCATGATCGAACTGCAGCGGTGGGCGGCGGCGCGACGCGCAGGCGGCGGCGCCGCGATCAAGATCCGGGTGGTCAAGGGCGCCAACCTGCCGATGGAACGGGTCGACGCGTCGCTGCACGGATGGCCGCTCGCGACGTGGAGCACCAAGCAGGAGACCGATACGAACTACAAGCGGCTGCTGCACTACGCGTTCACGCCCGAGCGGATCGAGAACGTGCGGATCGGGGTGGCCGGGCACAATCTCTTCGACATCGCCTACGCGTGGGAGCTCGCCGGTCGCCGGCAGGTGCGCAACGGGATCGACTTCGAGATGCTCCTCGGCATGGCGCAGAGCCAGGCCGAGGTGATCCGTCGACACGTCGGCAGCCTGTTGCTCTACACACCCGTCGTCCGCCCCGACGAGTTCGACGTCGCGATCTCGTATCTGGTGCGTCGGCTCGACGAGGGTTCGGGGCAGGAGAATTTCATGTCGGCGGTGTTCGATCTGGCCGACGATCCCGCCCTGTTCGGACGCGAGGAGCAGCGGTTCCGTGCGTCGGTGGCGGCGCTCGACGACAGCGTCCCCTCCCCCAACCGCACGCAGAACCGGCAGGGTCCTCCCACCCCTGCGCCGCCGGTGTTCACGAACACGCCGGACACCGATCCGTCCCTGCCGCAGAACCGGGAGTGGGGGCGCCGCATCCTCGAGCGGGTGCCGTCGTCGAAACTCGGTATCGACACCGTGCGCGCCCACACCCTCTCCTCCGAGGACGACCTCGAGCGCGTGCTGGTCGACGCGAACGCGGCCGGTCGTGTCTGGGGTGCCCGCAGCGGTGCCGAACGCGCACGGATCCTCGAACAGGTGGCCGATGTGCTCGAGGCGCGGCGCGCCGATCTGCTCGAGGTGATGGCGGCCGAGGGCGGTAAGACGCTCGACCAGTCCGATCCGGAGGTCTCGGAAGCGATCGACTTCGCGCGGTACTACGCCGAGCGGGCCCGCGCGCTCGACGAGATCGGCGGTGCGCGGTTCGTGCCGTCGACCCTCACCGTCGTGACGCCGCCGTGGAACTTCCCGGTCGCGATCCCGGCGGGGTCGACGCTCGGGGCGTTGGCGTCCGGTTCGGCGGTGGTCCTCAAGCCCGCGACGCTCACGGCTCGGTGCGGGTCGGTGCTCGCCGAGGCGATGTGGGATGCCGGCGTGCCCCGCGACGTCCTGCACCTCGTCCACGCCGACGAACGGTCGCTGGGCACGAAGCTCGTCTCCGACCCGCGCGTCGACCGGGTGGTGCTCACCGGTGCCTACGAGACCGCCGAACTCTTCCGTTCGCTGCGTCCGGGGATGCGACTGCTCGCCGAGACGAGCGGCAAGAACGCGATCGTCGTGACGCCGAGCGCCGATCCGGATCTGGCGGTGCGCGACGTCGTGCAGTCGGCGTTCGGGCATGCCGGGCAGAAGTGCTCGGCGTCGTCGCTCGTGATCCTCGTCGGCTCCGTGGCGACCTCCCGCCGGTTCCGCGACCAGCTCGTCGACGCGGTGCGGTCACTGCCGGTCGGGCCTGCGCACGATCCGCGAACACGTATGGGGCCGTTGATCGAACCGGCGCAGGGCAAACTGCTCACCGCGCTCACCGAACTCGACGACGGCGAGTCGTGGCTCGTCGAACCGCGCCGGCTCGACGAGGAGGGCCGGCTGTGGACGCCCGGTGTGCGCACCGGGGTGCGACGCGGGTCGCGCACGCATCTCGTCGAGTTCTTCGGTCCGGTGCTGGGGGTGATGACCGCGGCCGATCTGGACGAGGCGATCGCGATCCAGAACGAGGTGGACTACGGGCTCACGGCGGGTCTGCACTCGCTGGATTCGGACGAGATCGCCCGCTGGCTCGATCGGGTGCAGGCCGGGAATGTGTACGTCAATCGCGGTATCACCGGTGCCATCGTGCGACGGCAACCCTTCGGGGGTTGGAAGAAGTCGTCGGTGGGAGCGGGCTTCAAGGCGGGCGGGCCGAACTATCTCTTCGGCTTCGGTTCCTGGGAACCGTGCGCCTGGGACGAGGACACGCTGCGCCGGGCGTTCGAGGACGACGAGCGAGCATGGACGTCGGAATTCGCTGTGGCACAGGATATCACGGGACTCTCGGCAGAGCGGAACCTGTTCCGGTACCGGCCCGTTCGCACACACGTACGCCTCGGTGAGGCCGGGCGGCCCGACGAACTCGTGCGCGTGCTCGGTGCCGCGGCCCGGGCGGGCGCGCCGGTGGAAATCTCTTCGGCTTTCGCCGTCGATCTCGTAAGATGCTCGAATACAGCACGTTTCGGCGGTCGCGTGCGCGTGGAGAGTGATGTGGAATGGGAGGAACGGATCGTCGACACGACCCCGGCGCGTGTCCGCCTGATCGGCGCAGCGCCGCCCGCCGAATGGAACACCCGATGCGACATCGCGGTGTTCGACCATCCGGTGACCGGATCCGGACGAATCGAAATGCTGCCGTTCCTGGACGAACAGTCCGTCACGATCACCGCTCATCGATTCGGCACACCGCACCGGCTCACCGACGAGATCATCTGAAAACAAACCCCGAAGCGGTTCTGCCGAAGCCCTGTGAACCCCGACACTGTGAGGTGGAATAGGAAAATGGATATCGCCACGACACCCCCTACCGAACGTCGCAAGCTCGCACTCGCCGCAGTGAAGGAACTCGGACCCCAGCGCACCGAGAAGGCCGTCCTCAAGGTTCGTTGTCCCAAGGGCCACACCGTAGCGGCGGTGTACAACACCACCGAGGGTCAGGTCGTGGTCTCCCGCAGCGGTCCCGGCGGCCGCGGCAACCGCGACCGCGAAGCGACACCGCACAACGGCACATCACTCAATTCAGAGTATGTGGACACCCTGGAGGTGACGCAGTTCGAGGACGACGCCATTCCGTCGGGATGCGCGTGCGGTCCGCGCTCGCTGTCGCGGAAGAAGATGCAGGACGCCGTGGCGACACACGCTCACGTCATCAACCTGACCTGATCCCTCACAGACCGAAACGCAACTGCACCCGGAACACGTCGAGCACCTCGTCGACCCACCCCAGGATCGACAGCGTCGAATCGATGTTCTGCGGTGGCGTACGCACAAGGGTGTCGTGCCGGAGCAGACGCTCGAAATCCACGGCGACAGGACCGTTTCGCACCGTTCCGTTCGGCGAGCGGAATTCGACGCCGGCACGCACCATCACGTCGATGATCTCCTGGGCGAGGATCCCGTAGGCGACCGTCGTCGGGTGCACACCGTCCAGGGAGAACAATCCCCCGCTGTCGCGACCGCCGTGACCGTCGGCCGACAGGAAACGCGTGTCCGGTACCGGGTCGAGCGCGGCGAGCGTCGGCGGTAGCGGGTACGGCTGCCACCACGCGGGTCGCGCATCGAGGTCGTCGACGTAGCGGCGCGCGGCCAGGCGGTCGAGGATGCCCGCGGTGTCGAGCAGATACCAGTCCAGTCCGGCACGTCGCGCGTCGGCGACCGCTTCGGTGATCGTCTCGTCGAACAGGTCGATCGCGGCGTCGACCATGCGGGCCTGCGCACCGGTGATGTGTTCGTCGCGGCTCGCATCGAAGCGGCGCGCGTCCACCCACGGCCGGGTGTAGTAGGGGAAGTACGGCGAGCCGTTCTTCGTCCCGATCCCCCGGGCGATCGGGGCGATGGTGACGTGCGGGACGGTGCACAGCACCACGTGCCGCGCGTCGATGTCGCGGAGCTTCGCGACGACCGCCGCGAACTCGCTGTCGAAATGTTCGGGCCGCCAGATCGTGTAGGCCTGTTTCGCGTCGAGGTCGCGGAAGTCGTCGCCGCTCCACACGACCTGCAATTCGGTGACGGTCTGCAGCGCGTTGTTCGAACCGAGGAAGACGACGAGTGTCTCGATGCCCGCCTCGGTGTCGCCGTCGTGCTCGGCACCGAGTTCGGCCGCGACGTCGAACAGTGTCATCTCGCGGCGCCGGTCGTCGGTGTTCGGATAGACGTACAGCGCCGCCCGCTCCCCGTTGTTCTCGACGAGTTGCCGCACGAGATCGTCGCGGGGTGTTGCGATGCGTTCGGCGCAGACGCGGGCGGTCTTCTGCAGCGCGTCGCGCAGATCCCAGCCGAAACACGACAGGTTGTGGAGATATCCGACGAGCGGTGGTGTCGCGCCGGGTCCGCGTTCCCAGTAGTCCTCGACCTCGTCCATGAAGCCGCGCGCCGTGAACAGCGCCGTCGGCAGCTCCCACGGTTCGAGCGTCGATCCGTGCCGCTCCTCGATCCGGCGCAACAGCACTTCGACGTTCAGCGGCAGTCCGCCCGGTCCACCGAAGCGCGGGTATCGGAGATCGGCGCCGAGCTCGTGGGCGACGATCGCCGGGACGGAGACGTCGGTGTTGTAGATCGCGCCGCTCCGGAAGCCCTGCAGCAGGGAGTCGCCGAGCGCCACCAATCGGTGTGGCGGTGTGCCGCGGAAGGACCGGGGAACGTCGATGCCGAGGGTCGGGTCGAACACCGGCACCCGCGGCGGCCGGGCGGCACGGGCCACGACCGTGTCGGGTGTGCCCTCCGGGATCTCGTCGGCCGTCATCACGCCTCCTCGGCCCCCTCATCGAGGGTAGACAGACGGCAGCACCGTCGTGGCCGGATCCGGGATCGTCGACGGTGAACCCGATCCGGGCCGGCGCGTACCTTCGGAGCATGAGCGACGCCGACTTCGCCCACACCGATCGCGCCGAGAAGAACCGGCGGGACAAGGCCGTGACCCTGGCCCGGTATGCATGGAACCGCGGCATCTCGGGAGCCGAACTGCTCGCCATGACCGACGAGACGCGACGCAAGCTGGCGCGGGCCGCGGATGCGCATCCGCCGCGCACGATGGAGACCTGGGAACTCGCCGCGAGATTGATGGACGAGAAGACGGCGTGGGCGCAGAAGCACCCGGATCATCCGGCAGCGGTCCGCACCGACGAGGACGAGAAGATCATGTGGGTCAAACCGCCCGTGCGGTCCTGGTTCGAGTGACCTGGAGGAAATTGCCTTGCAGCAGAAGTTACCGAGTGCAACAATTTCCGATCGCCTCACCTCTGTGCAGGTCACCTTCGCCTGACAGCTCGATATTCCTATTCCGACAGGAACACCGTGACCACCACTTCGGAACCTCTGGTTCTCACCCAGCGACGGATCTGGATCATCTTCTCCGCGCTCATCGCGGGCATGATGCTCGCCAGCCTGGACCAGACGATCGTCTCCACTGCCATGCCCACGATCGTCGGGCAACTCGGCGGCGTCGAACACCAGGCGTGGATCACCACCGCCTACCTGCTCGCGGTGACCATCGTGATGCCGATCTACGGCAAGTTCGGCGACGTCTTCGGGCGCCGGTACCTGTTCCTCACCGCGATCGGCGTGTTCACCCTCGCCTCCGCGGCGTGCTCGATGACCGACGACTTCTGGACCTTCGTGGTCTTCCGCGCGATCCAGGGCTTCGGCGGTGGCGGTCTGATGATCCTGTCGCAGGCGATCATCGCCGACATCGTGCCCGCGAGCGAACGCGGTAAGTACATGGGCCCGCTCGGCGCGATCTTCGGTCTGTCGGCCGTCGGTGGCCCGCTGATCGGCGGCTTCTTCGTCGACCACTTGACGTGGGAGTGGTGCTTCTACATCAACGTGCCGGTCGGCATCATCGCGTTCGTCATCACCTGGTTCGCGCTGCGCCTGCCGGTGAAGAAGCCGACGAAGCGGATCGACATCCTCGGCGTGCTCACGCTCTCCCTCGCCACGACCTGCCTGATCTTCTTCACGGATTTCGGTGGCGACGCCGATCGCGGCTGGACCGCTCCGCTCACGTGGATGTTCGGCGCCGGACTCGTGGTGTTCGTGTGCCTGTTCGTGCTCGTCGAGTCGCGGGCGCAGGATCCGATCATCCCGCTGTCGCTGTTCCGCAACTCGATCTTCGTCAACGCCACGGCCATCGGCTTCGTCCTCGGCCTCGGCATGTTCTCGGCGATCGCGTTCATGCCGACCTTCCTGCAGATGTCGTCGGGCACCTCGGCCGCGGTCTCGGGTCTGTTGCTGCTGCCGATGATGGCCGGTCTGATGATCACCTCGATCGGCTCGGGTCTGGCCATCACCAAGACCCAGCGCTACAAGATCTATCCGATCGTCGGTTCGCTCATCACCGCGGCGGGCATGCTGTGGCTGACCACGCTCGAGGGCGACACCCCCCTGTGGGTGATCTGCTCGATGCTGTTCGTCTTCGGTCTGGGTCTCGGCCTGATCATGCAGGTCGTCATCCTGATCGTGCAGAACGCGGTGCCCGCCGACGAGATCGGTACCGCGACGAGCTCGAACAACTACTTCCGTGAGGTCGGTGCGGCGCTCGGTGTCGCGATCTTCGGCACCATCTTCACCAACCGCCTGGCGGAGAAGCTCGTCGAGGTCTTCACCGCGGCCGGTGCGACACCGGAGCAGGCCGGCCAGGCCACCGCGACCGTCGATCCGGCGGCGATGAAGCTGCTGCCCGATCCCGTCCGCGAAGGCATCGTCGACGCCTACGCCGACTCGCTGGCGCCGGTGTTCTGGTACCTCATCCCGTTCCTGCTCATCGCATTCGTCCTGGCGTGCTTCATCAAGGAGATCCCGCTCTCCGACGAAGCACTCATGGTCGCGCGTGGCGAGGCGATCGCCGACCCGTCGAAGGCGGCGAAGGACGACGCCGTCGTGGTCGTCGAGGGGACCGAGTCCGGTGCGGACACTGCGGACAGCGGTTCGAAGCGGTCGTGATCGAATAGGGCCGATCATCGGACGAGGGAACGGAGACGGCACGTGGGACGAACGATCACACCGGTTCGCGTCAAGGACGTGGTGATCGGTGAAGGCGCACCCACGATCCTCGTCCCCGTCACCGGCCGCACCCCCGAGGTGCTGCGCGAACAGATCGCGGCCGTCGCCGAGCGGGCCGACGTCGTCGAATGGCGCGTGGACTTCTTCCACACCGTCGACGACGTCGCCTCGGTGGTCGCGCAGGCCGGCTCGTTGTCCGAGCAGTTGCAGGGCACTCCCCTGCTCGCGACCTGCCGCACCGCCGACGAGGGCGGCGAGATCGCGATCGACGACGAGGCGTACGCCGATCTGACGGTCGCGCTCGCCGAGAGCGGCGCGGTGGATCTGGTGGACGTCGAGTACCGCCGCGGCCGTGCCGCCGTCGAGCGGATCGTCGCGGCGGCCCACGCCTGCGGTGTTGCGGTGGTGGCGTCGAACCACGACTTCGACGCCACTCCGCCGAAGGACGAGATCGTCGCGCGGCTACGCGAGATGCAGGAACTCGGCGCCGACATCTGCAAGATCGCTGTCATGCCGCAGTCGACGGCCGACGTGCTCACCCTGCTCGACGCGACCCGCACCATGCACGAGGACCACGCCGACCGCCCGTTGATCACCATGTCGATGGGCGGCCTCGGCGTGGTGTCGCGGATCGCCGGGCAGGTCTTCGGATCGGCGGCGACGTTCGGGATGGTCGGCACCGCCTCGGCACCCGGGCAGGTCGACGCCGACGAACTGCGCTCGGTGCTCCGCCTCATCGACCGCGCTCGCTGATCACCACACGGCGGCGAGAGCGAGCCCGGCGGCCGCCGCGATGAGCGTGGTCGCCAGGGTGCCCAGCGCGATCGCGCAGGCGGCACCGTAGCGGCGCGCCACGATCAGGCGGACGGAGTCGACGCTGGTCGTGCTGAAGGTGGTGAACCCGCCGCAGAACCCCACCCCGACGACGGCGAGCAACTCCGCGGCGGCGTCGTGGAACAGCACCGCACCGGTGAGCAGCCCCAACAGCAACGAACCGATGACGTTGATCAGCACGGTCGGCCACGGCAGGGACGATCCGGAGCGGGCACGCAGAGCACTGTCGACGACGAACCGCGTCACCGCACCGGCGCTGCCTGCCAACGCCACCCACACCGCGATCATCGCCGTGTCCCTCGGCGACTCCCGAACCACGCGCCCAGCGCGACACCGATGCCGGTCGCGAGAAGGCCGACGAGCACCGTGCCGAGCGCATAGGTTGCCGCGGCGACGAGTTCACCGTCGCGCAGCAGCAGGTCGGTGTCGACCGCGAGCGCGCTGTAGGTGGTGAACGAGCCCAGCGCACCGGTGCCCACCCCGAGCCGGACCACCTGACGCCAGGAGGTGTCGGGACCGATGCGGATCAGTGCCTCGAGCAGGAATCCGAGCAGCAGCGCACCGAGGACGTCGATCGCGAAGGTCGTGACCGGCCAGCCCCCGGACTCGACGGGGAACCACCGGCCGAGGCCGTAGCGGGCACTCGTCCCGAGCAGACCGCCCACGGCGACCGCCGCCAGCGCCGACGGTCGCAGGTGCAGCGCTCTCGGCAGCGGGCGTTCGCCCTCGGTCAGTCCTGGTCCCATAACTTCAGAACCGTAGT
Source organism: Rhodococcus sp. IEGM1339 (assembly GCF_050321925.1). Lineage (NCBI taxonomy): Bacteria > Bacillati > Actinomycetota > Actinomycetes > Mycobacteriales > Nocardiaceae > Rhodococcus > Rhodococcus sp. IEGM1339. The sequence goes on along the minus strand of NZ_JBNQFT010000009.1, from coordinate 131,060 downwards.
GAGGATCTCCTCCGACGCACCGAGACCCCCGAGATGACTCTCGCCGGGCAGGTGGTGGAACTGGGCGTCGGGCAGCAGGTCCACCATGTGCAGGCCGTGTTCGATCGGGATGATGTGGTCGGTGTCGCCGTGCCACCACCGCACGGGCACCTTCACGTCGGAGACGCGGAAACCCCAGTCGCGGGTGAACACGACGATGTCGGCGAACGGCGCGGAGATCTGACGTCGGCTGCCGTTGAGCAGGTCGTCGAGGAACATCGTCTTGAACTCGGGACGGGCGAGCAGGCGGCGGTCGGCCTCGGGTGAGAACCGTCCGTACAGGTCGATGATCGGCGACGCGAACGGGCGCACCACGCGGATCGCCGCGCTCATCGCCACGCCGATGGGGACGCCCGCGGTCTGCAGTGCCGGCGCGACGAAGGCGCCCAGCTTCATCAGGTTGCTGTCGATCGACTCGGGACCGACGACCGGTGCCACACCGCCGAGGACCGCAGCCGCGACGACCCGTTCGCGCAGTGCATAGGCCGCGGCGAGGGTGTAGGGGCCGCCGCCGGACAGTCCGACGAGGGCCATGCGGTCGACCCCGAGGGTGTCGGCGACGATGCGCAGGTCGTCGCTGAACGCGAGGACGTTCTCGTAGATGTGCGGTGTCGACGAGCCGATCCCCGGGCGGTCGATCCCGATGAGGCGGATGTGGTTCCGTTCGGCGAAGGCGCGGGCCTCGATGGGAACCTGGCGGCGCGCACCCGGCGTGCCGTGCAGCCAGAACACCGCGCGGCCCTGGGCCGACCCGAACTCGGCGAAACCGAGCCGGCGGCCCTCCCCGACCGCGACGGTGCCTTCGAGCTTGGGGCGTTCGACGTCCATGGCGCCAGCATGGCACGCACCCGCACGCCCGACCAGCGACCGTCCCGTGGGACGAATCGACGCAACCGAGATGTGATGCACGCTTCCCGAGCGGTTCTCGCCGGAGCGCCGCGAGGACAAGGTGCACAAGTACGCGTGGGCGCCCTTCGGCGGTGGCGCGCATCGGTGCCTGGGCATGCATTTCTCGGGAGCGGAGATCAAGACGGTGCTGCACCATCTGCTGTTGCGTTTCCGCTGGCACGTGCCGGCCGACTACGTCGCGCCGATGAACTTCACGTCGTTGCCGTTCCCGAACGACGGGGGTCGATCCACCTCTTTCCGAGGTGATCGGGCGTAGAAAGAAGGAGTGACCGCCGCCGACGAACTCGACGAACGTTTCGTCACCGCGGTGCGCGCTCTGCCCGGGCACGCACCGCCGACGCGTCCGGTCGACCGGCGGGTCGACGACGACCTGTTGGTGCGGTACTTCGACGCCCAGGTGCAGTCGCGGCACCTCGATGTCGCGGCCCGCACCCTGCAGGGACGCGGCGAAGGCTTCTACACCATCGCATCGGCGGGCCACGAATCGAACGCCGCGCTGGGCCTGTGCACGCGGGTGACGGATCCCGCTCTGCTGCACTACCGTTCGGGCGGTTTCTACGCGGCTCGCGCGTCGCTCGTCGAGGACAGTGCCCCGATCCGCGACGTGCTCGCCGGATGTGCGGCGTCCACGCTCGATCCGATCTCGGCGGGCCGGCACAAGGTGTTCGGCAACGCCGGCCTGAACATCCTGCCGCAGACGTCGACCATCGCCTCGCACATGCCGCGGGCCGTCGGTCTCGCCCTCGCGCTACCGCGGATGCAGCGACTCGGGCTCGACGCGGCGTGGCCGTGGGATTCGGTGGTGATGTGCAGTTTCGGTGATGCCTCGGCGAACCATTCGACGGCCGTCGGCGCCCTGAACGCGGCCGCCTACTGCCGGCACCGCGGGTTGCCGTTGCCGTTGCTGCTGGTGTGTGAGGACAACGGACTCGGCATCAGTGTGCCCACCCCGCCCGGCTGGCTCGAGCGGTCGCTGTCGTCGTATCCGGGGATCGAGTACGGGTCGGTGGACGGCGCCGATGCGGTGGAGATGCTCACTGCCGCAACCGATGCCGTGGAGACGGTGCGCACGACCCGGGCTCCGGTCCTGTTGCACGTGCGGGCAGTGCGTTTCCTCGGCCATGCCGGTTCCGACGTCGAGTCGGCCTACCGCAGCCCGTCGGATCTTGCCGCGGACCACGAGCGGGACCCACTGGTGGGTACGGCCCGTGAACTCGTCGCACGCGGAATGCTCGATGCGGCAGGGGTTCTCGACCGGTACGAGCGGATACGGGTCGAGGTCGGCTCCGTCGCGGACTCACTGACCCGGCCGCCGCGACTGGCGACCGCCGCCGACGTGATGCGTCCGCTCGAATCCGGGCTCGTGCTCGTCGACGACGATCCGCATCCTGCCGGTGAACCGCTCACGCTCGCCCGGGCCGTCACCCGCACGCTCGGACAGCTCCTCGAGGAGGATCCCCACGCCTGCGTGTTCGGCGAGGACGTCGGCCTCAAAGGCGGGGTCTACGGCGTCACCCGAGGGCTGCAGGAGCGCTTCGGGCGCCTGCGCGTGTTCGACACCCTGCTCGACGAGCAGACGATCCTCGGCACCGCGCTGGGCTTCGCCGTCGCGGGCATGCTGCCGATCCCGGAGATCCAGTACCTGGCTTACCTGCACAACGCCGAGGACCAGTTGCGCGGGGAGGCGGCGAGTCTGGCGTTCTTCTCCGACGGGCGGTACCGCAATCCGATGGTCGTGCGCATCGCTGGCCTGCCCTACCAGCGCGGCTTCGGCGGGCACTTCCACAACGACGATTCCGTCGCCGTGCTGCGCGACATCCCCGGTCTCGTGCTGGCCGTGCCGAGTTCACCCGCCACGGCCGGCGCCCTGCTGCGCACGTGCGTCGAGCTGGCTCGTCAGGAGGGCCGGGTGTGCGTCTACCTGGAACCGATCGCGCTGTACCACCGGCGCGACCTCTACGACGAGGGCGACGGACTGTGGCAGCAGATCCCCGACACCGCCGGGCTTCCACCGGGATCGGTGTGCGTCTACGGCGACGGGCGCGACGTGCTGGTGGTGACTTTCGGGAACGGGGTGCCGATGAGTCTGCGTGCCGTCCGTCGCGCGGGAGTCGCGGCAACCGTCCTCGACCTGCAGTGGTTGTCGCCGCTGCCGACGACCGCGCTGCTCGAACACGTCCGCCGCTTCGAGCGCGTGGTGGTGGTCGACGAGACGCGCCGCAGCGGAGGTGTCGCGGAATCGGTCGTCGCGACGCTCGTCGACGATGCGTGGCAGGGCCGGATCACGCGGGTCACCTCCCACGACAGCTACGTGCCCCTCGGGCCGGCCGCGGCGCACGTACTGATGTCGGAGGACGACATCGCGCGGGCCCTGCTGGAGGCGTGATCAGCAGGAAGCGGTATCAGCAGGAAGCGGTATCAGCAGGAGGAGAGGATCCGCGACATCGCGTCGTGTTCAGCCTGGGTGACCCACAGTTCGTAGGTCGTCTTCACCTCGATCTGCCGCACGACGTACTCGCAATGGAAGGCGGTATTCGGCGGCAGCCACTCCGACGCGTCGGAGTCGCCCTTGCCCTGGTTGGTGGGGCCGTCGACGGCGATCAGGTTGCGCGGATCGTTCGCAAGATTCCGCTTCTGCTGGTCGTCGAGATGGCGGGCGCCCTTCTTCCACGCATCCGACAGGGCGACGACGTGGTCGATCTGCACGGCGGACGAGGTCTCGACCCCGCGACGGAAGGAAATCGTCTTCCCCGTGTACGGGTCCTCGAGCGTGCCGGCAGTGACCGTGCACTGCTTCTTCCCGGGCTCGAAGGAGACGTCGACGAGATCGCGCTGCAGGATGTCGTTACGAGTGTCGCAGCCGTTGCGCCCCAGGTCGACGGTCACTTCGTCGGTCCACGCCGAGCCGAACAGTGAGCGGTCGTAGCCGCTCTGCGATTCGGCGGGCCGGACGGGCAATGCCTCCAGCGCCTCGAGGGCTTCGGAGGGGTTCTCGACCGTGCCCCCGCCGGTACCGCCCGGCTCGTCGTCCCCCATCGGTTCGAGGAGGACGACGGCCACGGAGACCACGACGAAGCACAGGATCCAGACCCAACGGGGAACGGACGACGTGCGAATACTCGCCATATGTCGATACTGCTACGAAGTCGTATTGCTACCGCTGCTTCCTACTTCGCGAGCGGGGGCATCTTCACGACCTGGCCCGCATAGGACAGGCCGGCACCGAACGCGAGGAGCAGCGCGGTGGATCCGACCCCGACCTGGCCGGTGCGCAGCATCTTCTCCATCGCCAGCGGGATGGACGCGGCGGAGGTGTTGCCGGTCTCGATGATGTCGTCGGCGACCGCGACGGTCTCGGGCAGTTCGAGCTGCTTGACGATGACGTCGTTGATGCGCAGGTTGGCCTGGTGCGGGACGAAGGCGTCGAGGTCCGCGAGGGCCACGCCGGCCTTGTCGGCGATCTGCCGGGCGAACTTGCTCATCTCGAAGGCGGCCCAGCGGAAGACCGCGGTGCCCTCCATGATGATCCAGGGACGCTTCTGGTCCGGGTTGGTGGCGAAATCGACCCAGTCGGGTTCCTGACGGATCGCGTTGGCCTGCGAACCGTCGGAGCCCCAGACGGTGGGACCGACGCCGACCTCGTCGGACGGGCCGACGACCACGGCACCGGCCCCGTCGCCGAAGATGAAGCGCACCGAACGATCGGTGGGCTCGGTGGTGTCGCTCATGCGCTCGACACCGACGACGAGCACGTGCTCGGCCGTTCCGGCGCGCACGAGATCGGAGGCGACACCGAGGGCGTAGCAGAAGCCCGCGCAGCCGGCCTGGATGTCGAGCGCAGCGGCACCGCCGGTGCCGATGCGTTCGGCGACGAGAGCCGCGGCCTGCGGGGTCTGGAAGGGGTAGGTGGAGGTCGCGACGATCACGGTGTCGATCTGCGCACCCGTGAGGCCGGCGGCCACGAGGGCCTGCTCGGCGGAGCTCGTCGCCATGTCGACGACCGACTCCTCCGGATGCTGCTTCGCGAAGCGGCGCTCCTTGATGCCGGAGCGCGACTGGATCCATTCGTCGCTCGAGTCGATCTGCTGGCAGATCTCGTCGTTGGTGACGATGCGCTCGGGGCGGTGCACACCCAGACCGAGCAGCGCGCTGTTCCTCAGCGGGGCAGGGACAGCGATCTGTGCACCCATCAGACGAACTCCTCCTCCTCGACGTACCGCGTGTCGGCACATCGCATCCGGTCAACGATATCGCAGGTCACGATTTCGTCACAGCGCTACCCCGACGATGCGCTTCCGTAACCCTCACCGCAAGCGGGGGTCCCAATCGCCACGCGAGGCTAGCGTCGCGGTCATGGATGCACAGGCCTGGAACGAGAAGTACGCGGCGTCGGAACTGATCTGGGGCGCGCCGCCCAATCCGGTGATCGTCGAACACGTGGCGTCGCTACCGCACGGTCGCGCCCTCGATCTCGGCTGCGGTGAAGGTCGCCACTCCCTGTGGTTGGCGACGCGCGGATGGGAAGTCGTGGGCGTCGACTTCTCCGAGGTCGCCCTCGACAAGGCTCGGCAGGTCGCTGCGCAGGCGCCGTCCCGCTCACGAGACCGGCTCCGCTACGTCCGCGCGGATGTGACGACCGACTCGTTCGACGGAGAGTATGACCTGATCCTCTCGGTCTTCCTGCATTTTTCTCCGCCACAGCGGAAGGCGCTTCTCGACCACGCGATCAATTCACTGAAACCTGACGGAATCCTCATATTCCTGGGGCACGACGCAATAAATCCCGACGAAGGAGTGGGCGGACCCCAGGACAAGGAAATCCTCTACACACCAACCGATCTCGTCGAGGAAATCGACGGCAGATTGGACATCAGGATTGCCGAACGGCGATATCGGGAAACCGATGCGGGAACCGCGATCGACGCGCTCGTCGTGGCGAGCAAACCACCTCTTGGCAGTTAGTTGTCCGACGAGTAACATGGAGATGTTACCGACGAGTAATAACTTGGGCGGTACTTGAAGCCAGCTGGACCGCACCACACTGGGAGACACCGACGACATGGGCCATTACAAGAGCAACCTCCGCGACCTCGAGTTCAACCTCTTCGAGTTCCTGAAGATTCAGAAGGTCCTCGAAGCAGGCAAGTTCGGCGACCTGGACGAGGACACCGCGCGCGGCATCCTCGCCGAGGTCAAGACACTGACCGAGGGGCCGGCAGCCGAAGGCTTCGCCGACGCCGACCGCAACCCGCCGGTCTTCGACCCCGAGACCCATTCGGTGTCGCTTCCCGAGCCGTTCAAGAAGTCGTTCCGCGCCTGGTGGGACGCCGGTTACTGGTCCATGGGCATCCCCGAGGAGCTCGGCGGCACCGACTCACCGCGCAGCCTCCTGTGGGCCGTCAACGAGATGATGCTCGGCGCCCAGCCCGCGGCCTTCATGTACGCGGCCGGCCCCGCCTTCGCAGGCGTGCTCTACGACAACGGCACCGATGAGCAGAAGAAGTGGGCCGCCACCTGCGTCGAGCGCGGCTGGGGCGCCACCATGGTCCTCACCGAGCCCGACGCCGGTTCCGACGTCGGCGCCGGTCGCACCAAGGCGATCAAGCAGGACGACGGCTCCTGGCACATCGAAGGTGTCAAGCGGTTCATCACCTCGGCCGACTCCGACGACCTGTTCGAGAACATCTTCCACCTCGTCCTCGCCCGCCCCGAGGGTGCCGGCCCCGGCACCAAGGGCCTGTCGCTGTTCTTCGTCCCGAAGTTCCACTTCGACTTCGAGAAGGACGAGTTGGGCGAGCGCAACGGCGTGTTCGTCACCAACGTCGAACACAAGATGGGCCTCAATGCCTCCGCGACCTGCGAGGTCACCTTCGGTGGCCACGGCGTTCCGGCCAAGGGCTGGCTCGTCGGCGAGGTCCACAACGGCATCGCACAGATGTTCGACGTCATCGAGCACGCCCGCATGATGGTCGGCACAAAGGCCATCGCGACCCTGTCGACCGGCTACCTCAATGCCCTCGACTACGCCAAGGAGCGCATCCAGGGCGCCGACCTGACCCAGATGTCCGACAAGACCGCCCCGCGCGTGTCGATCATGCACCACCCGGACGTGCGGCGTTCGCTGGCGATGCAGAAGGCCTACTCCGAGGGCCTGCGCGCCGTGTACCTGTACACCGCGGCGCACCAGGACGACGTCGTCGCCGAGCAGGTCTCGGGTGCCGACGCCGCTCTCGCGCACCGCATCAACGACCTGCTGCTGCCGGTCGTCAAGGGTTGCGGCTCCGAGCGGGCCTACCAGTACCTGAAGGATTCGCTCCAGACCCTCGGCGGTTCGGGCTTCCTGCAGGACTACCCGATCGAGCAGTACATCCGCGACTCGAAGATCGACTCGCTGTACGAGGGCACCACGGCCATCCAGGCGCAGGACTTCTTCTTCCGCAAGATCGCCCGCGACCGTGGCGTGGCGCTCGCCCACATCGCCGGTGAGATCAAGAAGTTCGTCGAGCGCGACGACGCCGACCAGCGTCTGAAGAAGGAGCGCACGCTCCTGGCCACCGCGCTCGGCGAGACCCAGACGATGGTCGCGACGCTCACCCAGTACCTCATGGGTGCGCAGGAACAGCCCACCGAGCTGTACAAGGTCGGCCTCGGTTCGGTCCGCTTCCTCGAGGCGTTCGGCGACCTGATGATCGGCTGGTTGCTGCTCGAGCACGCCGAGATCGCTCTCTCCGCGCTCGATGCCGGCGTCGATGCCTCGGACAAGGCGTTCTACGAGGGCAAGGTCGCGGCCGCGTCCTTCTTCGCCAAGAACGTCCTGCCGGAGCTGAGCGTCGCGCGTCAGATCATCACCGACGTCGACCTCGACATCATGGAGCTCGACGAAGCAGCGTTCTGATCGAACCGCTCACGGCGGTAGCGCGATAGACGAGACCGACGTTGTGCGCGATTTCCCCCACGGATTTCGCACACGACGTCGGTCTCGTCGTTCACCGGAACCGCACACAACCTCCCCGAAGTTTCGAGGACGTCCGCTACTCCTCTTCGGTTCCACCCGCTGCAGGTGCCTCGACTGCCGGCGCTTCGGCCGCAGGCGATTCGGGTGCGGGCGCCGGTGCGTCCTCGGCCTCGGCGTCCTCCGATCCGGTGTCGCCGGAGGTCGCGTCGCCGCCGCCCGAGGGCTCGTCGCTCGGTTCCGGTTCGGGGCTGATGCACTTCACGATCGGGACCGGGTCGTACCGGACCGTGCGGGTCGCGCTCGAGATCTGCGCGCCCGTCCGTGCGTCGGTGACGATCCGGGTGTCGGTGACGGTGAAGCCCTGCGCGCCGCTCGACGGAATGCAGGCCGAACCGGCGGGCAACGTGATCGTGTTGGGCGAGGTGAAGTTCGTGCGGTTGCCGGTGACCGACTGGACGTCGACGGTCTTGGTGCCCCAGATGCGCACCGTGATGTCCGAGCTCGTGCCGATCGTCTGGATCAGGACGCCCGTGTCGAACGGGTTGCGGAACTTCAGGTCGATGGCGCCGTCGTAGATCGTGGCCTCGCGGGCCGCCGGGTACCGGGAGATGTAGTAACTGTGCTCGGTGTGCTCGACGTCTTCCATCCCGGCGAAGTAGGTCGCGTTGTAGAGGGTGGTCGCGAGCTGGCTGATGCCACCGCCCACGGCCTTACCGGGACGTCCGGCCTCGATGATGCCCGACTCGATGTACCCCTGCGCCGCACCGCGCGGACCGGTGTAGTCGTTGAAGGAGAAGGTCTCCCCCGGCTTCACGATGGCGCCGTTGATCTCCTGCGCGGCCAGCCGGATGTTGACGCCGGAAGCGTATTCGAAGCCGCTGGTGGTGAACTCCGAGACCACCTCCCTGATGCCGAGCTTCTCGGCGCCTTCGGTGGTGAGTTCGGGTTCGGCCTTCCTGTACACCGCGTCGGTGCTGCGGTCGCCCGCTTCCTTCAGCAGGTCGGGCAACCTCTCGAGGGTGACGGGCCAGTCGACCATCTCGCCTGTCTCACTGGGCACGATCGTCGGACGACCACCGTCGAGGACGATCCGCGCATCCTTCGGTTCGGTCTCCGACGGGGCGAGCTGCGGCGCCAGGATGCCGATCGCGGCCTCGGTGTCGTACTGCGGTTCGAGTCCGCCCGAACCGTCCGGCACGAACGACAGGACAGCGCCCACCGCATCGCGCGGCAGCACACCGACGGCCCCGTCGAGTCCCCGGACGACCAGATCCTGTGCCACGGCCGGAACGGCGACCTCCGCCAGCGCCCGGTCGAGGCCCTCGCGGGTGACGGTGACGTCGACGCTCTCGACGGGCAGCGAGACATCACCGTACGGCCAGCGCTCGGCGAAGACGTCGCCCGCGACTGCGACGTCGAGCTGCTGGCCGGGCTGCGGCGTCACCGGAACGGGTGTGCCGTCCTCGAAGACGATGTTGCCCTCGCGCGGTTCGTGCGCGGCGGCAGCGGCGGCCTTTTCGATGGCTGCGGACAGGGCGACCTCGTCGCGTGTGGAGACCACGCCGACTTCGTCGTTCCCGAAGAACGACGCGAGTCGCGTGAACGGATTGAGCGGCTGCGAACCCACCTGGTCGAGGGTCGCGGGCCAGTCGATCCCGATCCCGGCCTCCGAGGGCACGATCTGCCCCTGAGTGTCGCCGGCGGTGACGTCGACGGGCATGTCGAGCCGCGGCGTCAGTTGTTCGGTGAGCTCTGCCTCCGCCGCGTCGAGCGACATGCCACCGATCTCGACACCTGCGACGGTGACACCGCGCGGCACCTTGCCCGACGACAACGCCAGATCGGCCACGTAGAACACGGCGAACAGTGCGACGACGCCACCGACGACGAGCGCGATCGTGCGCCGGGGCAGATTCGATCCAGGCTTGCCCGGTTCGTCGCCGTCTCCGCCGGAACCTCGCGGTCCGCCGGTGGGCGGAGGAGTGACAGGAGGCGGTCCCTGCGGCGGCGGACCCGCCTGCATCTGCTGGGTCTGCTGGTCGCCCTGCGGTGGGTGGGCGGCCGAAGGCATTGCCGTCGACGTGGGTGGGACGGGAGCCCCCGCCTGTTCGGGACCGGGCTGTGCCGGGTTCTGTTCCCCCTGCAAACGGAGGAGCCGATCGGTGGCGGCGGACGATCCGTCACCCGGTGCCCGGTTTCCCGGCGCGACGACCGGGATGACCGCGGTGGGCTCCTCCGAGGGATGGCCCTTCTGGGTCGGGGGTTCGTCAGCACCGGTGGGAGGCGCCTGGTTCGTGCCATCGGCTAGGACCTCTGTGGGAGCCTGCGAGGCAGCCGGGTGCTCGGTGTGCGGCTCGGTCACATCGCTCGCCTGCGACTCGGTCACATCACTCGCCTGCGACTCGGTCACATCACTCGCCTGCGACTCGGTCACATCACTCGCCTGCGACTCGGTCACATCACTCGCCTGCGACTCGGTGACACTGCTCGCCTTCGCCTCGGCCACCTCCCGGTGAGGATCGACCGCTGCGAACCGCTCGGTAGGAGCCGACGCGCCTTCACCCTCACGAGCGGATTCCGGCGACGAACCGATGTTCTCGGTCCGTGCGTCGTCGTGCTCGTGAGGGGACTCGTCGGTCCCGTTGCTGCCGCTCACCCAGATCCCTTCGCAAAGCTGGGCACGCCTTCGAATTCGCGCGCCGACTACCTGCTTTCAAGGGTAGTGCCCCGGTTCAGAGCGGCTGCGCCCGGAATGCGAAGACCCCGCGTTGCTACCAGGTCGGGGGTCAGGCAGCAGCGCGGGGTCGATGGGTCTATCGCTGTCCGTCGCGGAGCGTTACACACCGAACGGAACTTTTTCTCTCAACGACTTCCGAGGGGGGTCGATCAGGCCTCGAGAATCGCCGTCACACCCTGTCCACCTGCGGCGCAGATGGAGATCAGGCCGCGGACGGGCTTGCCCGTCTCCTGCTTCTTCTCGTGCAGCATCTTGGCCAGCGAGGCCACGATCCGGCCGCCGGTCGCGGCGAACGGGTGGCCGGCCGCGAGCGACGAGCCGTTGACGTTGAGCTTGCTGCGGTCGATCGAGCCGAGCGGGGCGTCGAGGCCCAGCTTGCCCTTGCAGTACTCCTCCGATTCGAACGCCTGGAGGGTGGCGAGCACCACGGAAGCGAACGCCTCGTGGATCTCGTAGAAGTCGAAATCCTGCAGGGTCAGGCCGTTGCGCTGCAGCAGGCGCGGGATGGCGTAGGTGGGTGCCATGAGCAGCCCGTCGCCACCGTGGATGTAGTCGACCGCGGCGGTCTCGGAGTCGACGAGGTAGGCGAGCACGGGGAGCTTGCGCTCGGCGGCCCACTCCTCGCTCGCCAGCAACGCGGCCGACGCGCCGTCGGTGAGCGGCGTCGAGTTACCGGCGGTCATGGTAGCGTCGCCCAGCTTGGTGCCGAAGACCGGCTTCAGCGTCGACAGCTTCTCGACCGACGAGTCGGGACGCAGGTTGTCGTCGCGGGTCAGCCCGAGGAACGGGGTGACGAGGTCGTCGAAGAAGCCCCGGTCGTAGGCGGCGGCCATGTTGCGGTGGCTCGCCACGGCCAGTTCGTCCTGCGCCTCGCGGGAGACACCGAATTCCTTGGCGGTGATCGCGGCGTGCTCACCCATCGACAGGCCGGTGCGCGGCTCGCCGTTGCGCGGGATCTCGATGCCGAGCATCGACGGGCGGACGTTGCCGAGCAGCTTGACCCGGTCGGCCGTGGTGCGGGCCCGGTTCAGGGAGAGCAGGAACTCGCGGAGCTGGTTGTTCACGGCGATCGGGGCGTCGGAGGTGGTGTCGACGCCGCCGCCGATACCCGCCTCGATCCGTCCGGCGGCGATGGCGTCGCCGACCGCGATGATCGACTGCAGGCCGGTGCCGCAGGCCTGCTGCAGATCCCAGGCCGGGGTGTAAGGGCTCAGCGCGCTGCCGAGCACGCTCTCGCGGACGAGGTTGAAGTCGCGGGCGTGCTTGAGGACCGCACCGCCGACGACGGCACCGAGGCGCTCACCCTGCAGGTTGAAGCGGCCGACGAGACCGTCGAGGGTGGCCGTGAACATGTCCTGGTTGGACGCGCGGGCGTACTTGCGGTCGGACCGGGCGAACGGGATCCGGTTGCCTCCGAGAACGGCGACACGGCGCTGCTGCGTGGAACGGGCTTTGGTGGTCACTGGTGTCTCCCGGTTTCGGACGGATTCGAATTCTGGCTACTATTCTTACTCACGGGTAAGTTTGTTGTCGAACACGCTTGCTGTCGAACACTGCAACGACGACCGAATCGAAGAAGGTGGAATCGTGGCCGAAGCCAAGGGCGCACCCAAGCTCTACGCCCAGCTCATCTCGTCCGCACCCGGAGCGTTCCTCGCCAAGCAGTTCGGTCTGCCACAGCCCGAGAAGCTCCGGCGCTACCAGCCCGGCGAGCCCCCGCTCCCCGGCCCCGTCCTGCTCGGCGGCAACGGCCGCCTGGTCGAACCGATCCGCAACCTCCTGAGCGACTACACGTTCGCCGAGCCGTCCGACACGAAGTTCGGCGCACTCGTCTTCGACGCTACCGGCATCACCGACCCCGCGGGGCTCGAACAGCTCTTCACGTTCTTCCAGCCCACCTTGCGCAATCTCGCCCCGAGCGGCCGCGTCGTCGTCCTCGGCACCACGCCCGAGGAGGCCGGGTCGGTCGACGAGCGCATCGCCCAGCGCGCCCTCGAGGGCTTCACGCGCAGCGTCGGCAAGGAACTGCGTCGCGGTGCCACCGTGCAACTCGTCTACGTCTCCCCGAAGGCCGCGACCGGCCTGTCCGGCGTGGAGTCGACGCTGCGCTTCCTGCTCTCGGCGAAGTCGGCCTTCGTCGACGCCCAGGTGATCCGCATCGGTGAGGGTGACGCCACCGCCCCCGAGTCCTGGGAGCGCCCGCTTGCCGGCAAGGTCGCGGTCGTCACCGGCGCGGCCCGCGGCATCGGCGCGACGATCGCCGAGGTCCTCGCCCGCGACGGCGCGACCGTCGTCGCCGCCGACGTCCCCGCTGCAGGCGACGCGCTGACCCAGACCGCCAACAAGGTCGGCGGCACCGCCTTCGCGCTCGACGTCACCGCCCCCGACGCCGGCGAGAAGCTCGCCGCTCACCTGCTCGAGCGTCACGGCGGCGCCGACATCATCGTCCACAACGCCGGCATCACCCGCGACAAGCTGCTCGTCAACATGGACGCCGCTCGCTGGAATTCCGTGATGGGCGTGAATCTGATCGCCCCGCGGAAGATCACCGACGTGCTCGTCGAGAAGGGCGCGCTGAAGGAGGGTGGCCGGGTCATCGACGTGTCGTCGATCGCCGGTATCGCCGGTAACCGCGGCCAGACCAATTACGGCGCCTCGAAGGCCGGTGTCATCGGCCTCGTCCAGGCGACCAGCGAGGCGCTCGCCGACAAGAAGATCACCGTCAACGCCGTCGCTCCGGGCTTCATCGAGACCGCCATGACGGCCGCGATCCCGGTTGCCACCCGCGAGGCCGGTCGTCTGATGAGCTCGCTGCAGCAGGGCGGTGAGACCGTCGACGTCGCCGAGACCGTCGCGTGGTTCGCGAACCCCGCGTCGAGCGCCGTGACCGGGCAGGTCGTGCGCGTGTGCGGCCAGTCCATGCTGGGGGCCTAGATGGCACGGATCGAACTGCCCTCGCTGCCGTCGACCTTCGACATCTACAGCCGGGCCGTACTCGGGGCGCTGCCCGTGGTGGGCGCGTCGGGCGACAGTCTGCCCGACGACGTCCTGGTCCTGCGGTCGCTGAAGGTCGATCCCGACGATCTCGCCGAGTACACCAAGGTGTGCGGGTTGCGGTTCGGCGACAGCCTGCCGCTGACCTATCCGTTCATCCTCACGTTCCCGCTCGTGATGAAACTGATGGTGTCGAAGGGCTTTCCGTTCGCCGCCGTCGGTTCGGTGCACGCCGAGAACGTGATCGAGCAGTTCCGGCCGATCTCGGTCACCGAGCCGCTCGACATCGCGGTGCACGCGGAGAACATGCGCGAACACCGTAAGGGCCTGCTCGTCGATCTCGTCAGCGAGGTCAACGTCGGACGCGAGTTGGTGTGGCGGCAGACGTCGACCTTCCTGCACCAGCAGCGCACGTCGCTGTCGGGTCAGCCCAAGCCGGAGCCGAAGGAGGAGGAGATCCCCCCGGTCCCCACCTCCACACTGCGGGTCGACCAGAAGGTCATCGACCGCTATGCGGCGGTCTCCGGTGACCGCAACCCGATCCACGTGTCGACCCTGGGCGCCAAGGCCTTCGGATTCCCGAAGACCATCGCCCACGGCATGTGGAGCGCGGCGGCCACCCTCTCGGCGGTCGAGGGACGGATCCCCGGCAAGGTGACCTACGCGGTGCGATTCGGGAAGCCGGTCCTGCTGCCGTCGTCGCTGAGCCTGTATGCGCAGCACGTCGCCGACGGATGGGATCTCGCACTGCGGCATCCGAAGAAGCAGTACCCGCACCTGACCGCCACCCTGCGGTAGGGCGGGGAATCACCGAGATTTCGGGCGGGGCGGGACGCGATGGGGGCGTCCCGCCCCGCCCGAACCCTCGTGCGGTGAATATCCTTGTGGCCGAGGTGTTCCCGGCGGGACGGATCAGTGCATCTGATCGGAGCGCTTGCGTCCCGCGAGACCGCGCCACGCGAGGTTCTCGAGCAGATCCGCTGCCTGCTGCACATCGATCTCACCGCCGGCGATGCGGTCGGCGACGGCCTCACCGGCACCGACGAGCGCGACGGCCATGATCGTGAAGTTCGTGTCGGGTTCCGGATCGCGCGTGCTCGATTCGAGCAGGTGCGCGGTGAGTTCGATCAGCCGGTCGCGGCTGCCCTGCACCTGGGGCGCGAAGGCCTGCTGCGACAGCGCTTGACGATAGAGGACCATCCACGACGGCCGGTGCTCGTCGACGAAGCCGAGGAACGACTCGAGCGCGACCCGCAGTTGTTCACGCGGGGCGAGGGTGGGGTCGCCCGCCGGTGTGAGTGCCTCGACGAACCGCTGCCCTTCGCGGGCGATGCACGCCGCGAACAACTCGTCCTTCGACCCGTAGTACAGGTAGAGCATCGGCTTGGAGATCGACGCCCGCGCCGCGATGGCGTCCATGGATGTGTTGTGGAAACCGTGCTCGGAGAACACTTCGACGGCGGCGTCCAGCATCTGTTGCTCGCGGACCGCACGCGGCAGTCGCTTGGTTCCGCCCGCCATGACTCCTCCCGGACTCCTCGAATGAAGTTCTTACTCTACGGTAGGAAGCCTGGGGTCGAAGCAACCTGCGACATTTCAGCAGTCCAGAGCGCCCTTCGCGCGTGTCACGGTCCGTACCGACTCGTCGACCCATTCCGGTGAGAGCGTGCCCTCCGCGACGACCTGCTCGAGATGGTCGAGCACGGCGGGCACCTCGTCGGTGGTCAGCCACAGTGCCTGGTTCACGCCCGCCACCATCGCGGCCTCGACGGCCTCGGTGATGCCGTAGGTGTCGGTGATCGCGCGCATCCCCGACAGATCGTCGGTGAAGATCACGCCACCGAAGGCGGGGCCGCCGTAGGCACCCGAGCGGAGCAGGTCCACCGCTGCCGGGCTGATGCTCGCGGGCAGCCCGCCGGTCAGACCCGGCACGTCGAGGTGGCCGAGCATGACGCCCACCTCGGGCGAGACCAGGCTGCGGTACGGCACGAGATCGCTCTGCTGCAGTTGCTCGATCGGTGGGGTGGTCACGGCACCGGTGTGCGAATCACCGGAGGCCGAGCCGTGTCCCGGGAAGTGCTTGAGCACCGGCATGATGCCCGCGTCGATCAGTCCCCGCGCGTAGGCGCCGGCGTACTGCGTGACGACCTCGGGATCGTCGGAGAACGAGCGGTCGCCGATGACGGAGTCGTCGGGCTGGCTGCTCACGTCGACGTCCGGCGCGAAGTCGACCGTGATGCCCAGCGACTTCAGTTCCTGTCCACGTTCGAACGCCATTCGGTAGGTCTCGTCGACCGTCATCGTCTGCGCCGTCACCCGCGCGGACGGATCGGGCCCGAACAGGTCGCCCACGCGCGACACGCGGCCGCCCTCCTCGTCGATCGTGACCATGAGCGGCAATGCGCTCCGCGCGGCCACCTGCGGCACGAGACGGTCGGTGAGCATCGACGCGTCGGTCCAGCTGCCGATGAAGATGCCACCGATCTGCTCGGATTCGACGACGGCCTGCACGTCGGCGGCTCCGGTGACCCCGACGTTGAGCAACTGGGCGAGCTTCTGCCGCAGCGTCAACCGGGCGAGCAGATCGTCGCCGCAGGTCGCCGACGTCGCGGCCGCGGTCGCCTCGGTGGTCGTGGCGGTCGCTGTGGTGGACGAGGCGGGCGCGGTGTCGGACGTCGTCTCGACCGGGTCGTCGCCGCCCGAATCGGACGAACCGCATCCCGCGGTGGTGAGGGCGACCGCGAGCACGGCGGCGACAGTGTGACGGATCCGCATGGTGCCGACGGTAGCGGACGAACCTCGCGGATCCACAGCTCGAACCTCCCCCGGGGACGCTCCGGCGGGTTAAGGTGCACCCGAGCATCCGAATCCGACCCAGGGGGTACGCGGTGGGCGCAGATCTGATCCTCATCGCCTACGACGGTTCCGAGAACTCGAAGCGTGCCGTGCAGTATGCGGGTCGTTTCCTCGAGTCGTGCCGTGCCGTCGTCGTCACCGCCTGGGAGCCGATGGTCCGGCAGGCCGCCCGCATGTCCGGCCTGTCCGGTGTCATGCAACCCGACTGGGTGCCCGACGAGGACAGCGAGGACGTCGCCCTGTCCGACGCGCGCATCACCAACGACGAGGGGCTCGAGATGGCCCGCTCGGTGGGTCTGCACGCCGAGGGCCGCACCGTCGAGGTCGTCAACGCGGTGTGGTCGGCGATCATCGAGGCCGCCGACGAGCTGGACGTCGACATCATCGTCACCGGCACCCGCGGCACCACCGGTCTGCGGTCCCTGTTGCAGTCGTCGGTGGCCGATCACGTGCTCCGGCACAGTCACCGGCCGGTCCTGATCGTGCCGCCGGGTCGCTGACGCCCCGCACCGGGTCACCGGCGCCGGGTGCGGGCAGGGATATTGTCGATCCACCATGGACGGATTCCTGCTCTCGCGCACCGAACGCTCGGTGCACGCCACCGGCACCCGCCGGTTCTTCGACGACGTCCACTCCGCCACGCAGGCACTCCGCAGCGGTAAGGCGACGATCGTCGTCGGTGCACTGCCGTTCTCGCGGCACCGTCCGGTGGCCCTCGCGCAGCCCGACGACGTCGAGATCCTCGACGGCCCGTGGCAGGCCCCGCCCGACCTGTCGGACCTGCCGCCGGTGCGGATCTCCGCCGAACTGCCACTGCCCCGCGTGCACGTCGAGCGGGTGCGCCGGCTCGTGGAGCAGATGTCCCTCGGGGAGATGGAGAAGGTCGTCGCCGCCCGGCGGGTCGCCCTCGAGGCCGACGCACCGCTCGACCCGCTCGCTCTCGCGGCCCGCATGATCGAACGCCATCCCGACGCGGCGACGTACGCGCTGGATCTGAGCGCGGCGGGCGAACGCTATTGGGGTCACACGCTGGTCGGGGCGACGCCCGAACTGCTCGTGAGCCGCCGTGGCGAGACCGTCACGTGCCGTCCCCTCGCCGGGACCGCCGCGCGCCGGGCCGATCCGGACGAGGACCGCCGCGCCGGTGAGGATCTGCTGACCTCGGACAAGAACCTCACCGAGCACGGTTACGTCGTCGACTGGATCCGCACGCGACTGGCCCCGCTGTGCAGCGACCTCGACATCCCCGACAAGCCCGAGCTCACCGCGACACCCGATGTCTGGCATCTCGCCACGCCGGTCACCGGCACCCTCCGCGACCCCGACACCGACGCGCTCACCCTCGCCCACGTTCTGCACCCCACCCCGGCCGTGGCGGGCACCCCCACCGAGGCCGCGCTGGACGTCATCTCCCGGGTCGAGGGCGACCGGCGCTTCTACGGCGGCGCGGTAGGCTGGTGCGACGAACAAGGCGACGGCGACTGGTTCGTCGCCATCCGGTGCGCGGAGCTCAGTTCCGACGGCCGACGCGCCGTGGCCTGGGCAGGAGGCGGCATCGTGGCCGACTCCGACCCCCTCGCCGAACTCGACGAGACCACCGCGAAACTGCGCACACTGCTCGGCGCACTGGGCGTCTAGCGCACCGCGGCGACGGTAAAGATCGACTCGGAGGCTCGCACCGTCCACCACCGCCTTCCGGGGTGATAGTTTGGCGCGGACCGATAGACAGCGTGGCGGCCGGCGATGACTGCCTGCGTCACTGGAGATGGGGAGACGGAATGGGGAAGTTCCTGGGACCGGGCCTGGGTAGCGTGGTCGTCGGTGCCGTACTCGGCGCCGTGGCGGTCTTCGGCGTAACGGCCGCTGTGCAGGAGAATTCGCGCCCTCAGATCGATCGCAGTGGCAACGCCGATTCGTCCCTCCTGAACCAGGTTGAGTACGGCAGCCGCTGACGGCGCCGGCAACGCTTCGAGTTCACGCACGTACCGAGGCGAGACGGAGCTCCCGTCCGCCGAACCGCTGTCCCGCCGGTGGCTGTACGCAGTCACCGCGGTGGCGGTGGTCCTGTCCTTCGCCCAGGTTCCGGGCCTGGTCGTCGCCGACACCAAGTACGACCTGACGCAGAACCCGATCGGATTCCTCACGCGCGCCGCTCACCAGTGGAGCAGTGTGGCGCCGCTCGGGCAGGTGCAGAACCAGGCGTACGGCTACTTCTTCCCGCACGGCTCGTTCTTCGCCGCGGGTCAACTGCTGCACATCCCCCCGTGGATCACCCAGCGGGTGTGGTGGGTGCTGCTGCTCGTCGCCGGATTCTGGGGTCTCGTCCGCCTCGCCGAAGCCCTCGGTATCGGGAGCCGTAGCTCCCGTCTGATCGCGGCGACGGTGTTCGTGCTGTCCCCGCGCGTCCTCACGACGCTCGGTTCCATCTCGTCGGAAGCACATCCGATGATGTTGGCGCCGTGGGTGCTGCTGCCGCTGGTGCGGTATCTGAACACGCAGAATCCGGGCTCGGCCCGCCGGCTCGCCGCGCAGTCCGCCGTGGCGGTGGCGCTCATGGGCGCGATCAACGCGGTCGCGACCGCCGCGGCCTGTCTCGTCGCGGCGCTGTGGTGGGCCGCGCACCGTCCGAACCGGCGCTGGTGGCGCTTCACCCTGTGGTGGCTGCCGCTGTGCGTCGTCGCGGTGACCTGGTGGATGGTGCCGCTGCTGCTGCTCGGTCGCGTCAGTCCGCCCTTCCTCGACTTCATCGAATCGTCCGGTGTCACCACCGAATGGACGTCGCTCGCCGAGGTGCTGCGCGGCACCAGCAGCTGGACGCCCTTCGTCTCCCCCGAACGCATCGCGGGCGCCGTGCTCGTCACGCAACCGGCCGCGGTCCTCGTCACCGGCGCCCTGGCCGCGGTCGGTCTCGCCGGTCTCGCGATGCGGTCGATGCCCGCGCGCGGTCGTTTCACCCTGATCCTCGTGGTGGGTCTCGTCGGCATGGGCGTCGGTTACGTCGGCCAGCTCGACTCGCCGTTCGCCGAGCAGGTCCGGTTGTTCCTCGACACCGCCGGTGCGCCGCTGCGCAACGTCCACAAGCTCGAGCCGCTCGTGCGACTGCCGATCGTGCTCGGGATCGCGCACCTACTGCGCGCTGTTCCTCTGCCCGGATCGGTGCCGTGGACGCGTGCCCGGAACGCCTTCGCGCATCCCGAACGCAATCCGATGGTCGCGGTGACGACGCTGATCCTCGTCGCGATGACGCTCGCGACCTCACTCGCGTGGACCGGGCGGCTCGCTCCGCGCGGCGCTTTCGACGAGGTCCCCGAGCACTGGCACGCCACGGCGGCCTGGCTCGAGGACAACACGAGCGAGCGCGGCGAACGCGCCCTCATCGTTCCCGGCGCGCCGTTCGGCAGCCAGATGTGGGGGCTCACCCGCGACGAACCGCTGCAGGCACTCGCATCGACGCCGTGGGCGGTGCGCGACGCCGTCCCGCTCGTGCCACCCGGCGCCATCCGTGCCCTCGACGCCGTGCAACGCGACATCGCCGACGGCCGCCCGTCCGACGGTCTCGCCGCGACCCTGCGCGGTCAGGGCATCGGCTTCCTGGTGGTGCGCAACGACCTCGATCCCGACACCTCTCCCGCCGCGCGACCGGCACTCGTGCATCGCGCGCTCGACGGTTCGCCGGGCATCGAGCGGGTCGCCGAGTTCGGTGACGACATCGTCTTCGACAACCCCGACGACTTCGTCACCGACGCCGACCTGCGACCTGCCTATCCGGCCGTGGAGATCTACCGCGTCGCCGAACCCGCCGCGGCACCCGTCGGTCCCTACGTCGTGGACATCGCCGACGTGCCGGTCGTGCAGGGCGGCCCCGAAGCGCTGCTGCGCCGCAACACCGCGCAGCCCGAGTTCGTCGGTCCCACGCTCCTCGCCGCCGACGCGGCCCGCGCTGGTCTGCCCGTCGACGAGGTGACGGTCACCGACACCCCGACGGACCGCGAGACGGACTACGGGCAGGTCGACCATCATTCGTCGACGATCCGGACCGCCGACGACCCGCGTCGCACCCACAACGCCGTCCCCGACTATCCGGTGCCCGACACCGAACTCGTCCGGGCCGAATGGGAAGGCGCCCGCATCAGCGTGTCCAGCGCGGCGTCGGATGCCACCCAGCTCGGTGGCACGTCGGTCGCAAGCAGCCCGGCCGCGGTGGTCGACGGCGATCCGACGACCGGCTGGCACAGCAACGGACTCGAATCGGCGATCGGCCAGTGGCTGCAGCTCGACCTCGACCGGCCGATCGAAGCGGGTCTGCTGCACCTGACGACCAGCTCCGGTGCTCTCGGCGATCCCGTCAAGTGGCTCGAGGTGTCCACCGACCGGGGCAGCACGGCGGTGCGCGTCGACGAACCGGGACGCGAACAGACGGTCGCGCTGCCGCTGGGCACCACCTCGTGGATCCGCATCACGTCCGTGCACACCGAACGCGGCACGGTCGGCAACCAGTTCGGTCTCACCGAGGTGGTCGTCGAGGACTTCACCGACCGGAACGAACCACGCCCGATCGACATCCGTCGCCGCATCGTGGTGCCGGGCCCGGTCGAGGACGCCGCGGTACGCGGATGGCAGCTCGGCCAGGAATTCCCCGGCCGCGGCAGCTGCGTCGACACCGACGACCGTGTCCGTTGCGCGCGGGGACTCGCCACCTCCGCCGAGGAACCCGGCATGTTCACCCGCACCCTGGACGTGCCGCAGGAGACCTGGGTCCGCCCGGAACTGCTCCTGCGCGCGCGCCCCGGGCCGGCGCTCGAGGACCTCGCGGACCGTTCGGATCGGGTCGTCGCGCGCGGTGACGCCGACATCGTCGACCTGCATGGCTCGGCGTTCGCCCTCACCGACGGCGACCCGCGGACGTCGTGGACCGCGGAGGAGAGCTCGCTCGAAGCGGGTGCGCCGCGGCCGTCGCTCACGCTGGAGCTTCCTGAGGAACAACGCGTCACGGGATTGGAGATCAGGACGGCGCTGGGAGCGCTGCCGGTCGCGCCGTCGCGGGTCGCGGTGAATCTCGGCAACGGACCGCAGGTGCGCGAACTCGACGGTGACGACACGATCGTCGATCTGACCCCGCACGTCACGGACCGGATCGAACTCACCGTGGTGCACTGGCGCGACACCCTCGATCGCACAGTGCTGGGTTTCTCGAAACTCACCCCGCCGGGGCTCGCCGAGGTGTCGGTGCTCGGCGACGACGGGCCGATCGGGGCACAGGGATCCGTCAACGACGAGACGGTGACCGTCGACTGCGAGCGCGGACCCGTCGTGGAGATCGACGGACGCAGCTACCGCACGTCGCTCACCGCGCGGGTCGCCGATCTCGCGGCGGGCGTGGAGGTCCCCGCGACACTGTGCGGCACCGACGTCGTCGGCATGAACCCGGGCCGGGTCGACATCGACGTCGATCCCGGTGCGGCCTTCGTCGTCTCGGGCCTTCGGCTCGACGTCCCCGGTCCCGACGCGCCCGTCGCGGAGCCGACGGAACTCGACAAGGGCCGCTGGACGGAGAACCTGCGCGAAGTGATGGTTCCGGCGGGCGACGAGGACCGGCTCGTGGTGGTGCCCGAGAGCACCAACGTCGGCTGGGTGGCGCGCACCCCGGACGGTGCCGTGGCGACGCCGGTCGTCGTGGACGGCTGGCAGCAGGGCTGGATCGTGCCGGCCGGGCCGGAGCAGACGCTGACACTCGAGTTCGCGACCGACCGCTGGTACCGGCTCGGGATCTTCGGCGGGTCGCTGTTGCTCGTCCCGTTGTTCGCGGCGGCCGTGTGGCCGCGGCGGCGGGTCGAGGATCCGGGTCCGATGCCGCGCACCTGGGGTTCGTCGGTTCTCGCGCTCACCGGTGTGCTGGTCGCCGCGACGCTCCTCGCGGGATGGGCCGGTGCCGCCGTCGCGGTCGCCGGCGCGGTGGGGATCGGTGCGCTCGCGGTGCGCCACGGCCCCGTCCTGGCGTCGCGTGTGCTCGTAGGCACCGCGGGTGGCGCGACGATGCTGGCGATGGCGCTGCTGTCCACCGGGCCGTGGCGATCACCCGACGGATATGTCGGGCACTCGTTCCTGATTCAGTTCGCGGCGCTCGTCGGCGTGGTCGCGGTGGGCCTGGCGGCGGTACCGCGCCGGGCCTTGTCCCAGCGGTGGAAGGCGGCCCGCGCCGGCTCCTCGACGAGGGCGTAGCTGACGGACGCGACGGCCAGACTCAGCACGACCGTCACCGTCAGGACGAACCAGAAGTGCCCCGCAAAAGCCGGGATCCCGAAGACGGGGAAGACGATCGACAGCACCGCGAGATGCCAGATGAACACGCCGTACGACCAGCGTCCGACGGCCAGTGCGGCCGGGCTCGCCAGGACGCGGTGCTGCCGGCGCGGTGCGAGGGTCAGCGGGGCGAGCAGGGCGAAGCTCATGATCGCGCCCAGGGCGATCTTGGCGAGATATTCGGTGGGTGCGAGATCGGTGAGCGTCTCCGGTCCGGCCAGCGGGGTGGTGGCGGCAGCGAAGGCGGCGACGGCGATCGCTCCCATCACCGTGCGCCGCGCCGCGAAGCGGTGCATCCACGTCTCGGGACCGGTGACGAGTTCGGCGAGGATCATTCCCGCCGCGAACCAGGGCAGGTAGCCGGGCAGCCAGTTGGTGTGGTTGATGTGGTCGGGGGTGCCGACCGGTAGCCACGCCCACAGCAGCGACAGTGCGCTCACGGCGAGCAGCAGCGGGACGCGGTAACGGGCGGCGTCCCCGCGCAGCCCGCTCACCGCCAGCGCCAGCAGCGGCAGCACGAGATAGAAGGCCACCTCCACCGACAGACTCCACATCTGGGTGAGGCCCTCGGTGAGGGTCAGTGGGACGAACACTTGCACGAGCGCGAGATTCGACCACCACACCGTCGCGCCGCCGCCCGCGCCGGGCAGCAACCACAGCACCAGGATCACGACGGTCCAGTAGGCGGGGAGGATGCGGGTCGCGCGGGAGAGGAAGTAGCGGGTCGTCGAGGGGGACGGACCGAGCGCGCGGGCCGCGGCGGCGTGCGGTCGCCACAGCAGGAAACCGGACAGGGCGAAGAACAGGGCGACGGCGAGGTCGAACCGCGCCCACACCAGGCCGATCACCGAGTCGTGCACCGCGCCGGTCTGGAACGCGACGTGGGTGATCAACACGCCCACTGCGGCGAAACCGCGCATTCCTTCGAGTGCCGGAAGGAATCCGCTCATGCTGCGGTTCCGGTCGGTGGTAGTGGTCATCGGGCACCAGTGTGCCGTGTCGCGGGAGCGGTGGACAGAGCAGGATCACCCGGAACGGGACGATCCCGGCAGCGACGAAGATCGACTACCGATCCATCCCAGCGGCGAGCGGGCGCGCATATTGCCATACCGGGCTGTTAGTGTCTGAGCTCACGTGGTGTTCGCGGGCCGGATGCCAGGCGATCCGTGCAGCCCTGCTGCTGCCGGTGGGGGTACTCGATGACGACCGTTGAGTGAGGAGAAAGCATGGCTGAGCGTTCGAGCTCCGGCCGGATACTGGCAATGATTCTGGTGGGCCTGGGGGCCTTCCTCCTGGTGATCGCGATTCTCGTGCCGACGTACACGCTCGGGAAGCTGAGAACGACACCGCTCGATCTCGAGGTGACCACGGTCGCCGAAGGCACGGGCGACATCCTCAATTCCCGTCAGCTGCTCGCCGGCAACGCGCAGGTCGATCGCGACGTGCCGATCGTCGCGCAGCGCTTCGTCACCGTCGAGGATCCCTCGAACGCCGAGGTCATGACGCTGCAGGCAGGCCAGACCGTGCGACGACTCGACATGCAAGGGGACACGGGCCTGGTCTCGGCCGTCGTCGACCGTCTCACGATCGACCGGAAGACCTCCATGCCCGTCTCGGAGGAGGAGTTCCCGGAGCGCGTGAGCACGATCCAGGTGAGCGCCGACAAGCCGCCGGTGGAGATCGACAACCGCGCCGGACTGCAGTACAAGTTCCCGTTCGACGTCCAGCAGGAGTCGTACCCGTACTACGACATCAACGCTCGCGAGAACTTCCCCATCGACTTCGTCGGTGAGGAGGAGATCAACGGCATGAAGGTCTACCACTTCAGCCAGGAGATCGGGCCGGTCGACCTCTCGAAGGCCGACCCCGAGGTCCCGACCTACAAGCTCAGCCTGCCCGCCTCCACCTGGGGTGTCGGTGAGGGCGACGAGCCGATCACGATGACCCGCTGGTACAACAACATCCGCGACCTGTGGGTCGACCCGGTCACCGGTGTCGTCGTCAAGGGCCAGGAGCAGCAGGACCAGTACTACGCCCGCGAGGCCGACAAGCCCGAGGTGACGGTCCTCAACGTGACGCTGCCGTTCGACGAGGAGACGATCGAGTACCAGATCGGCCAGGCCAAGGACGGCCAGGACACCATCTCGCTGTTCGGCCGCACCCTGCCGATCATCCTCGGCATCCTCGGCGTCATCCTGCTGATCGTCGGCTTCGTGCTCGGCATCCGCGGTGGCGGCAACCGTCGTCCGGCCACCGCGACCGGCGGTCCCGCCCCGGCAGGTCCGGCCACGACCACGGTCGGCCCGGCGCATTCGGGCGGCGCGCAGCGCGATCACACCGAGGACCGCACCGAGGTCATCCCGCGCCAGACCGATCCGAACGCGCAGCAGCGTGATTGGACGACGGATCGAACGCAGGAGATCCCGCGCACCGATCTGCGGAAGCCTCCGACGCAGGAGTGATCGTCCGGTAGACGAACCGAGCCGCCCCTCACCGATCCCGGTGGGGGGCGGTGTCGTTCGCGGGTGACTCGTCGGTGGACGGGGTCACCGCGTCGTCCGTGGACGACCGGGCCACTGCAGCACCGCGCAGAGCGAGCACCGCGACCACCGCGGCCGTCGCGGCGGCCACACCGACAGCGACGGCGATGAACTGCCGCAGGGTCGACGCCACCGTGAACATCAGCACCGCCTCGAGGGCGAGGCCCACCCACGCGACGAGCGCGAGATGGGTACGTTCCCCGGCGATCGCCGACAGCAGCGCGCCCTGCAGGACGGCCAGACACGCGCCCTGCAGTGCGAACAGCCACAGCAGCGACTGCACCGGCCCGTAGGCGTCGCCGACGAGCATCGGGACGATCGGTGCGCAGATCGCCGCGCCGGCGACGAGCACCGCGCCGATCGCGACGAGGACGGTGAGCGCCGACCGCACCGCGGCCGCCGACTGGGCGGGATTCGCCATCCGCGGATAGAGCACCACACCGACCGCCTGCGGCAACCAGAAGGCGACCTTCGTCGCCACCGCCCCCAGCGCGTACAACCCGGCGGAATCGGGATCGAGCAGCATGCGGGCGAGCAGCAGGTCGAGCGACGTGAGCGCGATGAGGGCCAGCTGCACCTGGGAGGCACGCAGCACCGCCCCGGCGGTCGGGACCGGTTCCGTCCGTCCACCCGACGTCCGGCCCACGAGCACACTCGCGGCCAGCGCGACCGCACCCGTGCCGAGCGCCCCGGCGAACAGCGCGGCACCGGGGCCGCCTCCGACGGCGAGCACCGCCACGGCCGGCACCACCTTCGCGACGCCCGCGGCGGACAGGACGACGCTGAGCGCTGCGAACCTGCCCCGGCCCTGCAGCAGGCCCTGTTCGGCGGCGAGGAGGACGAGCAGCGGCGCGGTGACGAGCGACCCGAACGCCCCGCCGACACTCGTGTCGAGCGCCCACGCCACGACGGGCACGAGGAGCATCGCGACGACGATGGCGAGCACGGCGCAGCGGTAACCGAGACGACGCAGCGCCGCGGCGCCGGTGCCGTGCACGGCCTCCCGGGCGACGACCGTCTGCAACGCCAGTGCCGGCACGGCGAGGACGAGCTGGGCGGCGAGCAGGCTCGCGAACTCGCCGTATCCGGCGGGCCCGAGCCAGCGTCCCGCCGGCAGGTGCAACAGATAGGACGCGAGGTTCGCGGTCATCGCGCCGACCGTCACCAGTGTCATGCCGGTGACGGCGGTTCCCGTCGTCGAACCACGAGTGGTCTCGGTTCCCTCCGACGCGGGTCGGGGTGTTCGCGGCATCCGCTCATCCTCCCATCCGGAACGACACCGTATTCTGCCGCCATGTCCCGCCCGGAGTCGTCCCGCATGTCCACGACGGCGGCTCTCCCGGCGGTCTGGTCCCTCGTCCTGACGGTCGCGGTGCTCGGTCCGTTCCTCGTCTCCCCCGGCTACCTGCTCTTCCGCGACGCGGTGAGCACTCCCCGATCGTTCCTCACCGATTCTGCGCTCGGTCTGTCCGACGCCGCCGCCCGCGCGGTGCCGCAGGACGCCCTGCTGGCGTGGGTGAGCACCGTCGTCGACGGTGGTGTCGCGGTCACGGCGCTGCTCGTCGCGTCGTTGTGGGCGGCGGGATGGGGTGCGGCACGGCTGGTCGCGGTGGTGCTGCCGACGAGCGGAACCGGCGCCCGGCTCGTCGCGGCGACGGTCGCGATCTGGAATCCCTATGTCGCCGAGCGGCTGTTGCAGGGCCACTGGAGTCTGCTCGCCGGGTACGCCGCGCTGCCGTGGACGATCTGTGCGGTCGTCGCGATCCGGCGACGGAGACGCGGCGGCTGGGCGTCGCTGGCGGTCTGCCTGGCCGCTGCGGGGCTGACCCCGACCGGTGCCCTGCTGGCGATCGTGACGGCCTGCGCCGTCCTCGTCGCGCCCGGTGGGCGGACGCGGGTGCTGCCGCGCGTGGGCGGCGCACTCGCGCTGGGTGTCGCGGTGTCGTTGCCGTGGCTGATCGCGACGGCGCTCGCCGGTGGCGGCACCGAAGCGGACCCGGCCGGTGTGCGCGCCTTCGCCGCCCGGGCCGAACCACTGCTCGGCACGATCGGTTCGGTGGCAGGGCTCGGCGGGATCTGGAACGCCGAATCCGTCCCCACCTCGCGCACTACCGCATGGGCGCTGATGGGCACCCTGCTGCTGCTCACGGTGGTGGCGTGCGGGGTGCCGGCACTGTGGCGGCGACGTAGGAACTCCGTGATCGTCGCGGTCGCGGTGCCTGCCGTCCTTGCGGTGCTCGTCATCGCCCTCGCCGCGACCGGCCCGGGACTCGCCGTCGGCGAATGGGCGATGGTGAACGTGCCCGGCGCGGGACTGCTGCGCGACACCCAGAAGTGGGTCGCGTGGGCGATGCCCGCCTACGCGCTCGCCGCGGCGGCCGGCACGACCGTCCTCGCCCGGCGCTTCGTGGCGCCCGAACCGGTGTGGGCGGCGGCCGCGATCGCCGCCGTGCTGGTCGCGTTGCCCGACCTGGTGTGGGGTGCGGGCGGGCAACTGCAGCCCGTGCGCTATCCGTTGGGCTGGGAGAAGGTGTCGCAGATCGTCACGGCCGACGACGGCGACGTGGCGGTGCTGCCCGTGGGCATGTTCCGGGTCTTCGACTTCTCCGGGCCCGTACCGGTGCTCGATCCGTCCCCGCGCATGCTGCGCGCCGACGTCCTGCAGACCGGAACCCTGATCGTCGCCGAGGGCAGTGTCGCCGGGGAGGGTCGTCGCGCGGAGGACGTCGAAGCCCTGCTGCTGTCCGGCGCGGATCCGAGTGCGCTCGCCACCCGCGGGGTGGGCTGGGTGCTCGTCGAGCACGGCACGCCGGGCGAACTCGGTGACGCGCAGAGCACGCTCGGAGCCCTCGAGACCGCTTATCAGGACGAGGATCTGAGCCTGTACCGGGTGGAGGGAGTCACTTCGACCCCGTCACCCCATCGCGCCCTGGCGATCGGGGCGCACGTCGTGTGGCTACTGGTACTGGCCGGCGGCGCTGGCTGCGCGCTCGGGCAGCGGGTCGGCGAGCGTCGACGGCTCGTCGGCGCGCGGGAACAGTCCTGAGACGGTGTGCCCGAAGGTCGTGACGGACAGGACCTCGTGCACGCCCTCTCCCGTGGCCTCCCACGAGAACTCGCCCGCGCGGATGCGGGCCTTGTTACCGAGCTGACGACGACGGTCGGCGTCGGCGATCAGATCGGCGACGGCGGCGGTCAGTTCGGCGGGCGAGTCCACGAGCACACCGGTCACGCCGTCGATGATCGAGTCGGTCAATCCCTTGGAGCTGCGGTAACCGATGGTGGGCACACCGTGCTGGGCGGCCTCGACCACCGCCAGTCCCCACCCCTCCTTGCGCGAGGGCATCACGTGAATCCAAGCGCGGGAGAGCAATTCGTGCTTGCGCTGCTCGTCGACATGGCCGTGGAAGGTGACGGCGTCGCCGATGCCGAGTTCGGCGGCCGCATCGCGGAGGTTCTGCTCCCACCAGCCGCCGCCGATGACGTCGAGATGCAGACCCGGGACGGTGCAGCGCAGCGCCGCGACCGCGGCGAGGGCGTCCTCGATCTGCTTGTGCGGCACCAGCCTCGAGAGCACGCACACGCTCGGGTGGGCCGTGCGCGTGTCGTCGCCACCCACCGCGACACCGGCGGGAACGGCGTCGACACCGTTGCGGACCACCGCGATCCGCTCCCGGT
Source organism: Rhodococcus sp. IEGM1339 (assembly GCF_050321925.1). Lineage (NCBI taxonomy): Bacteria > Bacillati > Actinomycetota > Actinomycetes > Mycobacteriales > Nocardiaceae > Rhodococcus > Rhodococcus sp. IEGM1339. Next base: position 102,052 of record NZ_JBNQFT010000009.1, on the reverse strand, counting down.
CGACCCCGAGAGCGCGCAGTTCGTCGGCAGACGGAAGAGAGACGGTGAGGTACTGGTTGCGGTGGTGCACGCGCGGCGAGAGCGACGACTCGATCCACCAGCCGAGCTTGGCCATCAGCCTGCCCGCGACCGGCCACTGTTCGCGGTGGCAGTGGTGCACGAGCACCGTGACGGGCGCACCGGCGACGAGCCGGGCGAAGAACGGAATGCCGTTCTGGGTGTCGATGACGGCGTCGGGACGGGTACCGGCGAGGGGGCCGACACCGAATCTGCCTGCGAGGATCGCGGCGAGCGCGCGCGGATAGACGGTGAGCCGACCCCCGCCGCGGCTGACGGTGATGCCGTCGATCCGGTCTCGCTCGGCGGCTCCGGGATAGGAGGCAGTCCGCAGGACGACGCGGACGCCGCGCGCCGCGAGCTGCGCCCCGACCTGTTCGAGATACCGCTCGCTGCCACCACCCTGCGGATGTCCGCTATCGCGCCAGCAAAGCAGCAGAACCTCCCGCACGCGGTGACCCCCTGTATGTCGACTCGACCACCCGGCCGGGCAGATGTGACTCGGACGATGACAGGGACACAGTAGCGGGTGCCGGGCGGCAACAGGTGAGGGACGAGTGTGAGGCCCGCACTAAGGTGACTGGACGTGCCATCGACGACCCGACCCCGCACCGACGTGACCCGGCTGTTCGCCCGCCGCGCCACACTGCGCCGCTCCGTGGGGTTGCTCGGCAGCTTCCGGTTCGAGCAGACGGCACCCGAGAAGTTCTACGGCGGTCTCGCGCGCGACACCGTCGACCTCATCGGCGATCTCTACACGGGTCTGACCGGCGCCGATCTGACGGGCACCACGGTCGTCGACGTCGGCGGCGGACCGGGCTACTTCGCCGACGTGTTCACCGAGGTGGGTTCGCGCTACGTGCCGATCGAGCCCGACCCGTCGGAGATGCACGCCGCCGGCCTGCAGGTGGGCGGCGCGATCCGCGGCTCCGGCCTGGCGCTGCCGTTGCGCACCGGGTCGGTGGACGTGTGCTTCTCGTCGAACGTCGCCGAACACGTCGCAACGCCGTGGGTGATGGCCGACGAGATGCTGCGCGTCACGCGGCCCGGCGGACTGATGGTGCTGTCGTACACCCTGTGGTGGGGACCGTTCGGCGGGCACGAGACCGGTCCGTGGCACGCCTTCGGCGGCGAGTACGCGGCCCGGCGCTACGCGCGCAAGCACGGCAGGGAGCCGAAGAACCGGTACGGGGTGTCGCTGTTCGACGTGGGCGCGAGCGACGGTCTGCGCTGGGCACGTTCGACACCCGATGGCGAACTGCTCGCGGCCTTCCCCCGCTACCACCCGAGTTGGGCGTGGTGGCTCGTGGACGTGCCCGGCGTCCGGGAGTTCCTCGCCAGCAACCTGGTACTGGTCCTGCGCCGACGCTGACCCGTCGCTTAGTGTCGTCGCCATGACCGCATTGGCCCTGGACGTCGGCGGCACCAAGCTCGCCGCGGCCGTCGCCGCCGACGACGGCACCCCGCTCGAAGCCCGATCCGTGCCGGTCCCCCGGAAGGACGTGTGGGGCGCGTGCGCGGGACTGTTGCGGGAGGTCGCGGAGATCGGCGAGGGACCGGTGACCGCCGTGGGTATCGCTGCGGCAGGACCGGTCGACACGAACGCCGGGACGATCGGCCCGATCAACATCTCCGAGTGGAGCTCCGGCTTCGCACTCGTCGACGCCGTGCGTTCGGTGTTCCCCGACGCCCGCGTCGATCCGGTGATGGACGGCGCGGCCGCGACCCTCGCCGAACAGCGCTTCGGTGCCGGACGCGATGTCGCCGACCTGCTCGGGGTCGTGCTCGGCACCGGCATCGGCGGCGGTCTCGTGCTCGGCGGCCGGATCGTGCGCGGCCGCACCGGAAACGCCGGCCACATCGGGCACGTCGTCTCGCCCTACGGCACGACGGTGTGCGCGTGCGGAGGCGTCGGCTGCATCGAGACCGTGGCGAGCGGCCCGTCGGCGGTGCGCTGGGCCCGTGCCCACGGCTGGGAAGGCCCCGACGGTGTCGCGCTGGCCACGGACGCCGAGGCCGGGGTCGGCGTCGCCGCCGCGGCCCTCGAACGGGCCGGGACGGCACTGGGCCAGGTCATCGCGTCGGCGGCAGCACTGACGGATGTAGGACGCGTGGTCGTCGGCGGCGGCTTCGCGCAATCGGGCGGGCACCTGTGGCGGCCGATGCTCGCGTCGGCGGCCCGGCACGCCCGCCTACGGTTCGTGCAGGACCTGCAGATCGTCCCCGCCGAACTCGGCGCACTGGGCACCCTCACCGGCGCATCGATCGTCGCCGCAGGTCACGACTGGATAACCCGACCGGGCACACCCGGTTTTCCGGCCTACCCTGAGGACCACATCGGAGTCCCGGCGGAAACCGGTGAGGTGCCGCCGGGATGCTCTGCGAGCAGATCGGCGGTACCGGATGCGGATTGCTGACATTGTGCGGAACAAGGGCTCGGCGGTGCACACGGTCGAGCCCGACACCACGGTGTGCGAGCTCATCGGCGACTTCGCGCGGTTCAACATCGGCGCGATGGTGGTGTGCGAGGGCAAGACCGTCGCCGGGATCGTCACCGAACGCGACGTCGTACGCGCCCTGCACGAACGCGGACCGTCGATCCTCGCCGCCCCGGCACACGAACTGATGTCGCGGACGGTGACGACCTGCCTGCCCACCGATTCGGTCGACAGTCTCGCCGAGACCATGACCGAACAACGGATCCGGCACCTACCGGTCGTGGTGGACGCTCGGCTGGTGGGGATCGTCAGTATCGGCGACGTGGTCAAGAGCCGCATCGACGAACTACAGACCGAACGCGACCAGCTCGCCTCCTACATCCACGATGGTGGCTAGAACTGATCAGTTCTCGCCGGTCGCGGCGTCGTCGGGAGCGGTGTCGTCGGGAGCGGTGTCGCCGGTGGCACTCTCCTCTGCGGCACCGCCCTCGGTGGCGCTCGGGCGATCGAGGATGCTCACGCTCATCCCGTAGGGCAGGAACCGCACCGAGCGTCGCGGGTCGGTGTTGCCCTTGAGCGTGCGCAGCGCGTCGAGTTCGGTGCGATGGACCTGGTCGACGCGGGCCACGCCGTCGTCCTCGGTGGTGTAGACGACCCAGACGCCGTCGCCCTTCTCACCGGTGGTCTCGGGCCGCGGCTGCGTGCGCGTCGGCGCCACCGGCGGTTCGAGGAAGGAGAAGATACGGTCCTTCAGTTCCCGCAGTTCCTCACCGGCTTCCCGCACCACGCGGTCGAGATCTTCGGGGTCGAACCCGAACGGATTGTTCTCCGCCATGACATGTCTCCTGACCGTTGGGCACCCTCCAGTGTGGTGACGGTCGCCGATTCGCGCCACCCGGCTCCTCCCCCGCCCTACGGTGCAGTCGAGGGAGGAAGGAGACGTCCATGGTGAACGACACGGATCTGCAGCATCTGCGGCGGTGCGTCGAACTCGCGGAGGAGGCGGTCGCGGCAGGTGACGAGCCGTTCGGGTCGGTGCTCGTCGACGCGGACGGCACGGTCCTGGCCGAGGACCGCAACCGCATCGCCGGCGGCGACCGCACCCGGCATCCCGAGTTCGCGCTCGCGCGGTGGGCGGCCGAACATCTCGAACCCGACCGGCGTGCCGCCGCCACCGTCTACACCTCCGGTGAGCACTGCCCGATGTGCGCGGCCGCGCACGGCTGGGTGGGCCTGGGGCGGATCGTCTACGCGGCGTCCTCCGAGCAACTGGTCCGGTGGCTCGGCGAGATGGGCGTGCCGCCGGCACCGGTCCGTCCGCTGCCGATCCGCGAGGTCGTGCCGGAGGCCGTCGTCGACGGGCCCGTTCCCGAGTTCGAGCAGGAGATTCGGCTCCTGCACCGTCGCTGCCATCTCGGAGATCGAGCCTTCCCATCCCGTCCGGTCTGGTCACCCCCTGGTCAATAGTTGTAACGTGTTCTAGTGTTCGAGGTCACACGAATGCGGCCGATACACGAGCACAGCCAGGTGAGGAAGCGACATGACCGACTACGACAAGTTGTTCATCGGCGGCCGATGGGTGGCACCGTCGACCGACGAGAGACTCGAGGTGTTCTCCCCCGCCACGGAAGAGCGCGTCGGTTCCGTGCCCGTCGCGGGACCGCAGGACATCGATGCCGCGGTGTCCGCCGCCCGCACGGCCTTCGACGAAGGCCCGTGGTCGCGCACCACCCCGAGCGAGCGCGCCGAGATCCTCGGCAAGGCAGCAAAGCTCATCGAGGAGCGTCGTGCGGAGATCGGCGCCTCGCTCACCGCGGAGATGGGCCAGCCGCCGGCCTCGGTCGAGATGATGCAGCTGACGTCGGGCCTGGCCACACTCGACTACTATGCGGGGCTTGCCGATTCGTTCCCGTGGACCGAGGAGCGCACCGGCCTGTTCGGTCGCAGCCGCGTCAGCCGCGAACCCGTCGGCGTCGTCGCCGCCGTCATCGCGTGGAACGTGCCGCTGTTCCTGATGCTCAACAAACTCGGACCCGCCCTGCTCGCCGGATGCACGGTGGTCCTCAAGCCCGCTCCCGAATCGCCGCTGACGACGAACGTCCTCGCCGAGATCTTCACGGAGGCAGGACTTCCCGAGGGCATCCTCTCACTCGTGCCCGGCGGCGCCGAGACCGGCGAGTACCTGGTCTCGCACCCCGACGTCGACAAGATCACCTTCACCGGTTCGACGGCCGTGGGTCGTCACATCGGTGAGATCGCCGCGCGCGGACTCAAGCGCTGCTCACTCGAACTCGGCGGCAAGTCGGCAGCGATCATCCTCGAGGACGCCGACCTCGACTCGACGATGCCGATGCTGGTGATGTCCGGCCTGATGAACACCGGTCAGGCCTGCGTCGGGCAGACCCGCGTCCTCGCGCCGCGGTCGCGCTACGACGAGGTGATCGAGAAGATGACCGCGACCGCGGCCTTCTTCCCCGTCGGACTGCCCGATACCGAAGGCGCACAACTCGGTCCGCTGATCTCCGCGAAGCAGCGCGATCGCGTCGAGTCCTACATCGCCAAGGGCAAGGAGGAAGGCGCCCGTCTCGTGCTCGGCGGTGGTCGCCCCGAGGGCATCGAGACGGGCTACTTCGTCGAACCGACGATCTTCGCCGACGTCGACAACTCCATGACCATCGCCCGCGAAGAGATCTTCGGACCCGTCATCTGCGTGATCCCCTACGACAGCGTCGACGAAGCGGTGAAGATCGCCAACGACTCCGATTACGGCCTCGCCGGTTCCGTGTACACCACCGACGTCGAGAAGGGCCTCGAGATCGCCTCGCGCGTGCGCACCGGCACGTACGGAATCAACTGGTACGCATTCGATCCGGGTTCACCGTTCGGCGGCTACAAGAACTCCGGCATCGGCCGCGAGAACGGTCCCGAGGGCGTCGAGGCGTACTGCGAAACCAAGTCGGTGCTGTACCCGCTCGGTTACGAGGGCTGATCCCGGAAGAAAGGGGAGGATATGTACGTTCTCGACGGAGAACACGCACATATCCTCCCCTCTTTCGTGTTTCGGGAGGACGCGACCTCAGATGTACATCGCGGGATCGATGTACGTCGTCGGATCCACGAGCGGTTCGTGCTTCTTGCGGGACCGGACGGTCGCGGGGATACCCGTTGCGATCGAATCCGCCGGCACGTCGTGGGTGACCACGGCGTTGGCGCCGATCGCGCTGTCGTCCCCGATCACCACCGGGCCGAGGACCTTCGCCCCCGCCCCGACGGTGACCCGGTTGCCCAGCGTCGGATGACGCTTCTCCTTCGCCAGCGACCGGCCGCCGAGCGTCACGCCGTGGTAGAGCATCACGTCGTCGCCGATCTCGGCCGTCTCACCGATGACCACGCCCATGCCGTGGTCGATGAAGAAGCGCCGGCCGATGGTCGCACCGGGGTGGATCTCGATGCCGGTGAGGAACCGGGTGAACTGCGCGAGGATCCGCGCAGGTCCCTTCAGGGCGGGCACCTGCCACATCCGGTGCGCGATGCGGTGCGACCAGATCGCGTGCAGCCCCGAATAGACGATGGCGTTCTCCGCGTCGCTGCGCGCGGCCGGATCGTGGCCGCGCGCCGACTGCAGATCCTCCCGGAGAGTGTGCAGGATACCCACGACGGCGATCAGTCCCGGATGTGCTCGAAGAGCGGGGTGGAGATGTAGCGCTCGCCGAAGTCGGGAACGACGACGACGATCAGCTTGCCGACGTTCTCCGGACGCTTCGCGATCTCGAGTGCGGCCCACACGTTGGCGCCGGCCGAGATGCCTCCGAGGATGCCCTCGTCGGTGCCCAGGCGGCGGGCGACCTCGATGGCGTCGTCGAACTTCACGTCGACGATCTCATCGTAGATCTCGCGGTCGAGGACCTCGGGCACGAAGTTCGCGCCGATGCCCTGGATCTTGTGGGGGCCGGGCTCACCGCCGGTGAGGATCGGCGAGTCGGCGGGCTCGACACCGACGACCTTCACGTCGGGCTTGCGGTCCTTGAGGGTGCGGCCGACACCGGTGAGCGTGCCACCCGTGCCGATGCCCGCGACGAAGATGTCGACGGCACCGTCGGTGTCGTTCCAGACCTCTTCACCGGTGGTGCGCTCGTGGATCTCCGGGTTGGCCGGGTTGCCGAACTGGCGGGCCAGGATGGCATTCTCGGTGTTCGCGACGATCTCCTCGGCCTTCGCGACGGCACCCTTCATGCCCTCGGAACCGGGGGTGAGGACGATCTCGGCGCCGTAGGCGCGGAGCATCACGCGACGCTCGGTCGACATCGTCTCGGGCATCGTGAGGATGACCTTGTAGCCGCGCGCAGCGCCGACCATGGCGAGCGCGATACCGGTGTTGCCGGAGGTGCCCTCGACGATGGTGCCGCCGGGCTTCAGCTCACCGGACTTCTCGGCGGCGTCGACGATCGCGACACCGATGCGGTCCTTGACGCTGTTGGCCGGGTTGTAGAACTCGAGCTTCGCGGCGACGGTGGCGCCGGCTCCCTCGGTCAGACGGTTGAGCTTGACGATCGGGGTCCGTCCGACCAGCTCGGTGACGTTGTCGTAGATCCTGCTCATGCTCGATCCTCCTCATGGCCACACACGGCGGCTCGGGTCGCGGTCTCGGTCTATTGCACCATTTCGCCGTCATCGGACGACTCGGCGGGCCCATCGATGTACGAACGTATCCGTACGCCGTCGTTATTCCCCGGCGAGTCGGCGTGTCGTCGCCCGGCCCGGCCTCGACGGGTTCGTGCCCCGCGAGACTTCGGACCGGCTCGACCGGGTTTGCCCGGCCACCGAGCACGGGTAGCCGACCATATGAGTCGTCACGATCTTCCCGTCCCCGATTACGACGAACTGGCGCCGGGCACGCTCGCGCCGAGGATCCGTGCACTCGACGAAGCACAGTGGACGATCACCCCCCGCTACGGCACGGTGTCGCCGAACAGACGCCGAAACGCGGAAGACCCTGACTAGACCGAACACCGAACACCGACCCGAGCATCCGAGCAAGGAGACGACCGTGGTCGACTTCAACAGAGTCGTGCAGAACGCGAGCCGAGTCGTGGAGAACGCGAACAGGGCGATCGACGACGCCGGTCGCTCGGTGGGCGGATTCGTCCGGCGCGCCGTCGACCGGCCCGTCGACGCTCGGAAACCGCAGACGGTGACCGTCGCGGCTCCGCGCGCACAGGTCATGCAGTTCTGGCGCGATCCCGAGAACCTGAGCAGAGTCTTCGGCGACCACGTCCGGGTGGAGACGGTCGAAGCGAACCGGCTGCGCTGGACCTGGGAGAGCCCCGGCGGGACGACGACCTGGGACACCCGCGTCGACGTCACCTCGGAAGGACTCGCGTTCGTCGGCGAGGACGACGCGGACACCCCGGGTCCTCGCGTAGTGCTCGCGGTGTCCGACGCGCCCCGGGGCGGCACCGAGATGACCCTTCGCGCCGAGGTTCCCGTCCCCGATCTCGTCACCGGCGCCCTGACCTTCACTGCGCTCTACCGTGCGCGGGCTCTCATGCAGACCGGTGAGATCCCCACCCTGCAGGGCAGTCCGAGTGCCCGTGCATCGGAAGGAGACGCGTGATGCGAGCCCTGTGCTGGATGGGGGTGAACGAGTTGTCGGTGGAGACGGTCGACGATCCCGGCCTGGTCAACCCGCACGACGTGATCGTGGCGGTCCGCCTCACCACGACCTGCGGGTCCGATCTGCACTTCCTCGGCGGGTACCTGCCGGGGATGCGGGAGGGCGACGTGATCGGCCACGAGTTCATGGGCGAGATCGTCGACACCGGCCCGGAGGTGACGAACGTGCGGGTCGGCGACCGGGTGGTCGTGCCGTCGTTCATCGGATGCGGGAAGTGCCCGTACTGCGCCGACGGCCTGCACGCGGTGTGCGACACCACCAACCCGAACGCCGCGATGCAGCAACCCGTGCTGGGCTATCCCACCGGCGGAATCTACGGCTACACCCATCCCTTCGGCGGGTACCAGGGTTCGCACGCCGAGTACATCCGCGTGCCCTTCGGCGACGTCAACTGCTTCCAGATCCCCGACGGTGTCGGCGACGAACAGGCCCTGTTCCTGTCGGACGCGGTACCGACGGGCTACATGGGCGCCGACTTCTGCGACATCACCCCGGGCGACACCGTGGCGGTCTGGGGCGCCGGCGCCGTCGGTCTCATGGCCGCGGCAAGCGCGAAGATCATGGGCGCCGACAGGGTGATCGTGATCGACCGTTTCCGAGACCGCCTCGACCGCGCCGCGAAGAAGGTCGGCGCCGAAACCGTGGACTACGCCGAGGTCGACAGCGTCTACGAGACGCTCCGCGAGAGCACCGGCGGACGCGGACCGGACGCCTGCATCGACGCTGTGGGCATGGAGGGTCACGGAACCGGCGTCATGCAGGCCTACGACAAGGTCAAGCAGGCGCTGCGGATGGAGAGCGACCGCGCGACCTCCCTGCGCGAGGCGATCCTGTCCTGCGGCAAGGGCGGAGTCGTGTCGGTGCTCGGCATCTACGGTGTCACCGACAAGTTCCCGATGGCGGTGCTGACGAACAAGAGCTTGACCCTGCGGACGGCGCAGCAACACGGCCAGCGGTACATGCCCACCCTGTTCGAACACGTCCTCGAGAGCAGGTTGGACCCGAGTTGGCTCATGACGCACGACCTTCCGCTCACCGACGCGGTACGCGGCTACGAGATGTTCAAGAACAAGGAGGACGACTGCCTGCGCGCGGTCTTCCGCCCCTAGGTCGTCACCGGTCGGATTTCTTCAATACGAGCGCACGGTCGGCGTCCGACACTGGCGCCATGACGAATTCGGTGAACCCCATCCCCGAGGGATACACCTCCCTCACCCCCTTCCTCGTCGTCGACGGTGCCTCCGGCGCGATCGACTTCTACTGCGACGCGTTCGGAGCGACCGTCGTCGAGCGGATGGACGGCCCCGACGGGACGGTGATGCACGCAGAGCTCGACTTCGACAACGGCCGACTGCAATTGAGCGATCCCCATCCCGGCATCGGCCTGCACGCGCCGAGCGGAACGAACGACGTCGACCATTCGTACGTGCTGTACTGCGCGGACGCCGACGCCGTGTTCGCGCGGGCCGTCGCCCTCGGTGCCCGGGTGTTCGAGGAACCGTCGACCTTCGTCACCGGCGACCGGTTCGCGTCGATCCTCGATCCGTTCGGTCATCGGTGGGCCGTGATGACGCGGGTCGAGAACGTGCCCGCGGAGGAAGCGAAGCGACGGCTCGACGAGTGGGCGGCAACGCAGAACGCGTGAGGTGTAAAGCAGTTGCCCACGGAGCACCCTTCGGTGCACGCTGACTAGGATCTTCCTCCCGGATGTTCTGTACGAGAGCCGGGGGGATCAGTGTTCGACAAGAGGCGTGCGCAGAAGCGATTCGACGACGGCGTGATGGCCCTGGGCTATTTCGTCAAGGGAAGGCGACAGCGCACGGACTGCGCCGTCGCCCGGCAATGCCCCCACCAGTGCCGCACACTTCCGACCGATACGACTCGAACCACGCACGAGACGACCCGCTCGCCGACGGAAGTAGTTGCCGTGCATCGTCGAACTACGTCACCGGTCGGCGTGGCACAACCGAGATATCCGCTGTGAACGATTTCCCGGATTTCACCCCACAGACGGCGAATGCCGCCCCCGGGAAACCGGGAACGGCATTCGTCGTCGTGTACGGACTCAGCCGAGGCGCTGCTTGAGGGCCTCGAACTCGTCGCGGATGCCCGAGGGCACCTTCTCACCGAGGAACTCGAACCACTCGGCGATGCCGTCGATCTCGGACTTCCACTCCTCGACGTCGACCTTCAGGGCCTCGTCGACGTCGGCGGGATCGACATCGAGACCGTCGAGCGTGAGGTCGGCGGCGCTGGGCACGTAGCCGATCGGCGTGGACTGCGCGCCGGCCTTGTGCTCGATGCGGTCGACGATCCACTTGAGCACGCGCGAGTTCTCGCCGAAGCCGGGCCACAGGAAGCGGCCGTCGTCGCCGCGACGGAACCAGTTGACGTAGAAGATCTTCGGCAGCTTGTCCTCGTCGGCGTTCTTGCCGAGCGTGATCCAGTGGTTCAGGTAGTCGCCGGCGTTGTAGCCGAGGAAGGGCAGCATCGCCATCGGGTCGCGACGGACGCTACCGACCTTGCCCTCTGCCGCGGCGGTCTGCTCGGACGACAGGGTCGCGCCGAGGAAGGTGCCGTGCTGCCAGTCGAAGGACTCGCTGACGAGGGGCACCGTCGTCTTGCGGCGGCCACCGAACAGGATCGCGGAGATCGGCACACCCTGCGGGTCGTCCCACTCGGGGGCGAGGATCGGGCACTGCGACATCGGGGTGCAGTAACGCGAGTTCGGGTGCGCGGCGTTGGTGCCGGACTCGGGGGTCCAGTCGTTGCCCAGCCAGTCGGTGAGGTGCGCCGGGGTCTCGCCGCCGATGCCCTCCCACCAGATGTCGCCGTCGTCGGTCTTCGCGACGTTGGTGTAGATGGTGTTGCCGGCCTCGATGGTCGCCATCGCGTTCGGGTTCGAGTCGGCGCTGGTGCCCGGCGCGACGCCGAAGAAGCCGAACTCGGGGTTCACGGCGTAGAGGCGGCCGTCCTTGCCGAAACGCATCCACGCGATGTCGTCGCCGAGGGTCTCGGCACGCCAGCCCGGAATGGTCGGCTGGATCATCGCGAGGTTGGTCTTGCCACAGGCCGACGGGAACGCCGCGGCGATGTAGTAGGCCTTTTCCTCGGGCGAGATCAGCTTGAGGATCAGCATGTGCTCGGCCAGCCAGCCCTCGTCGTGCGCCATGGCCGACGCGATGCGCAGCGAGTAGCACTTCTTGCCGAGCAGGGCGTTGCCGCCGTAGCCGGAGCCGAAGCTCCAGATCTCACGGGTCTCGGGGAAGTGGGTGATGTACTTCGTGTCGTTGCACGGCCACGGGACATCCTGCTGACCGGCCTCGAGCGGCGCACCCACGGAGTGCAGCGCCTTGACGAACGGACGGTCGGTGCCGAGCTTCTCGAGAGCCGCGCTGCCCATGCGGGTCATGATGCGCATCGAGACGACGACGTACTCCGAGTCGGTCAGCTCGACGCCGAGCTTCGGGTCCTCGGCTCCGAGCGGGCCCATGCAGAAGGGCACGACGAAGAGGGTGCGTCCGCGCATGCTGCCGCGGTACAGCTCGGTCATCGTGGCACGCATCTCGTCGGGGTCGACCCAGTTGTTGGTCGGGCCCGCGTCGATCTCGTTCTTCGAGCAGATGAAGGTGCGCGACTCGACGCGTGCGACGTCCGACGGATCGGAATTGGCCAGGAACGAGTTCGGCTTCTTCTCGTCGTTCAGACGCGTGAAGGTGCCTGCCTCGACCAGCTGAGAGGTCAGACGGTCCCATTCCTCATCGGATCCGTCGGCCCATACGACACGATCGGGCTGGGTGAGCTCGGCAATCTCCTGGACCCAGGCAAGCAACTCGGCATGCTGGGTCGGGAGCTTGTCGTCGGTACCGTTCAAACCGGGAATGGTCGCTGAGGTCATCAAAACTCTCCTGGGGTGTGCCCGGAACCGGGATCCCACCTCCGACCTGCACGTTCTTCTGTGCGGACGAGGGCAGACCCGGGCTTGCCCCTCTCGGCAGGGGTACCACCTACTTCGTCCGTGGCCGAACAGGCGAAGTAGGCGCCGGATGTCCTTTTCATAGAGGTTAACGTCGGAATGCCGACCGGCGTCACTCGGGGCCGGTCGGAAATCTCACAGAAACGATTCAGAACTTGCGCACAATACCGTCCCCTCCCCCTGCTGCGCAGCCGGATATGAATCACTTCGACTCTTCTCCGTGGTGTACGTCGTATTCAAGGCTACCTGTGTCCAGTCGACTCCACCGACCCGATCCGTCCAGCTCGCGACAGTATTCCCACACGCCGTAACGGCCGTCGTCCGCGATCACCGAGAGGCGATCGCTGCTGCCGTCGAGATCGGTGTCGGTGGCCACCACCAGACCGTCGCCCCAGTCGCCACCGACTCCCCAGTGCTCGGTATCGGCGACGACCGTCTCGGCGGCGCCGTCACCGTCGAGATCGGTCGTCGGGGCGAGCTCGTCGGCCCAGGCGGCCAACTCGGACGGATCGAACCCGGACGGATCGAAGGGATCGGTGAACGGCTGGGGTGTGCCACCCGAGCCGGCGAATTCGGCCATCGTCTCCCCTTTCCGACCCGGCACGCGCCGGATCGCTCCTATCCGGTTGGACGCACCCCGGCACCTTGCGGTTCCGGGATGTGTCCGAGTGCCGCCAGGTCGCGTTCGCACGCGGCGGTGCGGGCACGCCGCTCGCCCCGGCGACGGGTGATCTCCGCGTCGATCGCGGCGACGCGTTCCCGCACGCGGGTCGCGTGCCGGTCGCGCGCAGCGACCGCGAGCGCGGTGGACTGCAGTTCCGTCTCGTGGATGCGGGTGCGGATCCAGGTGTCGAGTTCCGCCCGTACGGTCGCGAGCTCGTCGGCGATCCACCGCCGCATCCGGTCGCGGTAGGCGATTCGCCTACGGATCCGCATCAGCCATCCGGCGGCCGGAACCGCGCACGCGATCGCGACCACCAGCGACATCCAGCCCGGCAGGTCCCCGAACGGGGTGAGGAGCAGTCTGCCGAGACCCGCGCCTGCCGACGCACCGAAGACCACCGTCAGCGTGTCCTCCATCGACCGCGCGGTCTGCGGTGGGCGGGCGGTGCGCGTGGGTTCCGGCGCCGGAGTGCCCGGTGCGATCCGGGCCGTCTCGTCGGTGAGCCGCGCACACAGGTCGTCGACGTGGGTGTCGATCGTCGTGACCACCGCATCCGCGTCCGCGGTCTCGAGCACCTCGCCCGCGGCGGTGGACGCCGCCCGCACGCGCATCGCGACCTCCTGCAACAGCGTCACCTGCAGCCGGCGCAGGTCGGGGCCGGAGGTCGCGGGTGGTGCTGCGGCTGTGAGGCGGGAGCGCTCCGCACGCAGGCCCCCTTCCTCGTCCTCCGCGCTCAGTCGTCCGATCTCCTCCTCGATCATCGGCCGGGTGGCGGCGACGACCGCGGCGCGTGCTCGTCGCGGGTCGTGTGACGACCGGACCGTGGCGGCCAGGACGTCCCGCAGTTCGACGAGTCCGGACGCGGTGAGCAGGGTCTGCCGGACCGCCTCGCTCGCGTCGTCCTCGAGTTCGCGTGCCCGCCGAGCGGCCGCGGCGCTCACGGGCAGGACCACGACCCTCGGCAGCCAGGATGCGTGCCGCTGCAGGATCTCGACGTCGGCGTCGCGGACCGCACGCCAGTCGGGAAAGCGGTCGATGCCCGTCAGTGCGCAGACGACCTCGATCGACTCGGCTGCCGCCGAGCGGACGAGGTCGAGTTCGGTGCGGCCGATCGTCGCCGACGGGTCGAACACCACGAGGGTGACGGCGCGGCCATCGTCCGTGATGTCCAGCCCGCCCAGAGGTCGTAGCTCCGCTGCCAGCGTGCCGGCGCCGGAACCGGGCACTCCGACGACCCGCACGCCGGTCGCGGCCGGCCGGTGCAGTCCCATCCATCCGCGCGGGTTCCATCGGCGCAGGACGTCGTCGGCCGGATCCACGAGTCCGCTCGGCGGTGTCACCGTAGTCCCGCGGCGACGGACTCCATCGGGTCCAGCCCGACCAGGTCGAGTGTCTGTTCGACGAGTTCGCGCACCTGCGGTGCCGCCGGGACACCCGCCACGACCCGGGCGAGCTCCTCGTCACGTAGGCGGCGCGCCACGACCGCACGCGCGGCGAGCCGTTCCCCGAGCAGTTCCTCATCGCGGACCGCGACCACCTGATCCGGCGGCACCCCCGTCGCACGCGCGACGAGAGCGCACTCGCTGTCATCCGTCCCACCCGTCACCACGAGGACGAGGCGACAAGGATCCACGGCCGTCAGCGCGGCGCGGTCGGCCGGATGGGCGACGGCCGGGTCGAGACGACGCGGCACGACGTAGACGACGACGTCACCGTCGAGGACCGGGTCGGGACCGTCCGGCGTGTCCACTGCCACTCCGCCCACGGCCGCGTCTACTCGCCCACCCTCGATATCGACCCTGCGGAGCAGCAGTTCGCGTACCTGCGTCTCGACGCTCTCCCGGCCGGTCCCGGCCCGCCCCGCGACCTGCACCCGCAGCGCGGCCGTATGCTCGGTCAGCGCCCTGCGAATCAACCGCCCTGCCTGCGCATCCAGTTGTTCGACCTGCGCAGCGAGGTGGTGCCACAACTCCCCCGTCATGATCCCCCGATCGTCGGCGGAAATTGTCGCAGAGAGATCGCTGACAGGCAGCCGAACGAATGCTTCCCTGAGAAAACACTGTGGCCACTCAGGTCACTCCCGCCACACACTCTCGGAATACGCGACAATGGACCGGTGAACGAAGCCGATCAGCACACCACCGAGACGCTCGAGGAGCGCCCGACCCGCGGGAACCGCCTATACCCCAGGGTGACGAGTTTCCGGTCCCGCCGTGGATCGCTGACCGACCCCCAGCAGCAGTGCTGGGACCGTCGTTGGCCCGAACTCGGCAAGGAAGTCGGCGACGAACCGCTCGACGTCGACGCCTGGTTCGGTCGCTCCGCGCCCCTCGTCCTCGAGATCGGATCCGGAACAGGAACCGCCGCGGTCGCTATGGCCCAAGCCGAGCCCGAGGTGAACCTCATCGCCGTGGAGGTCTACAAGCCCGGCATCGCCCAGACACTGCAGAACATCGAACGCAGCTGCAACACCGACGCGCCGATCCGGAACCTGCGGATCCTGCGCGGCGACGCCGTCGAGGTGCTCGAGAAGATGCTGACCACCGCGTCACTCACCGGCGTGCGGGTGTTCTTCCCGGATCCGTGGCCCAAGGCCCGCCACCACAAGCGCCGACTCCTGCAGGCCCCGACGTTCGCCCTGATCGCCGACCGATTGAAGCCCGGTGGAGTGCTGCACGTGGCCACCGACCACGCCGATTACGCCGAGGCCATCGCCGAGGTGGGCGATGCCGAACCGCGCCTCGCCCGCTTCACCGGCACCTCCCCGATCAGCCTCGAACGCCCCGTCACCAAGTTCGAGGACAAGGCACACCAGGTGGGTAGCGCTATCAACGAGTTCGTCTGGGGGAAGATCGGAGCATGAGTGTCCATGAAGAGCTTCCCGGCGTGACCGACCCCTCCGCGATCGACGGTGTCGAGCCGGTCCGAAAGGTCCTGCTCGTCTGGGACGCACCCAACCTCGACATGGGCCTCGGCGCGATCCTCGGCGGCCGGCCCACCGCGGCCTACCGCCCGCGCTTCGACGCTCTCGGCCGGTGGCTGCTCGGACGCACCGCCGAACTGTCGCGTCTGCACTCCGCGACCCTCGAACCCGAAGCCACGGTGTTCACCAATATCGCCCCCGGCAGCGCGGACGTCGTCCGCCCCTGGGTCGAGGCCTTGCGTAATGTGGGCTTCGCGGTGTTCGCCAAGCCGAAGATCGACGAGGACAGCGATGTCGACTCCGACATGCTGGACCACATCGAGCTGAGGCACCGGGAAGGTCTCGCGGGTGTCATGGTGGCCTCCGCCGACGGGCAGGCGTTCCGTGAACCCCTCGAGCGGCTAGCACAGGAGGGCATCGCGACCCAGGTGCTCGGTTTCCGCGAGCACGCCAGCTGGGCGGTGACCTCCGAGATCATCCAGTTCCTCGATCTCGAGGACATTCCCGGTGTGTTCCGCGAACCGCTGCCCCGCGTCAGCCTGGAATCGCTGCCCGACGAGGGTGCCTGGCTGCAGCCGTTCCGACCGCTTTCTGCTCTCCTGGTGGGGCGCAAGAGCGTCGCCGAATAGGAGACTTACGTGTTCGACCGTTGGGGAGAGCTCGTCTACCGCGCGCGCTTCACCGTCATTGCGGTGATGGTCGCGGGGTTGCTCGCGCTCGCCGGGTACGGGCTGAGCCTGAACGATCACCTCAGCCAGAGCGGCTGGGACGATCCCGGTTCGGAGTCCGTCGCCGCTGCCAAGCTCGCCGACGGCACCTTCGGCCGCGACACCGCGGGCGACGTGCTGGTGCTGTACACGGCACCCGAGGGCAGCACGGTCGACGATCCCGAGTTCGCGGCGAAGGTCACCGACAGCCTGAACTCGCTGGTCGCCGAGCATCCCGACGAAATCCTCAAGATCAACGGTGCGTACTGGCCCACCGACGACGCGCCGTCGCTGCCGTCGCTGGCCGATCCGTCGCGTCAGCACGCGATCGCGTCGGTCGCGATCGCCGGCGAGGACGACACGGAGCTGACCGGCAACTTCCGCGAGATCAAGGACGCCTTCTACATCGACGGCGTCGACGTGCAGCTCGCCGGTCTGCAGCCGATCTCCGGCGCACTGAACGACACGATGGCCAACGACATCAAGCGCATGGAGATCCTCGCGATCCCGGCCGTCGGCATCCTGTTGTTCTTCGTCTTCGGTGGCGTCGTCGCGGCCGCTCTCCCGCTGATCACCGGTGGTCTCACGATCGTCGCGGCGAACGGCATCGTCCGGTTGATCACCAACTTCACCGAGGTCAACTCGTTCGTCGCACCGGTCGTCTCACTGATCGGCCTGGGCCTGGCGATCGACTACGGCCTGTTCATGGTGTCGCGGTTCCGTGAGGAACTCGCCGAGGGTTACGACACCCCGGCGGCGGTGCGACGCACCGTCGTCACCGCAGGTCGCACGGTGGTGTTCTCGGCGACGATGGTCGTCACCAGCCTCGGTGGTCTCGTGCTGTTCCCGCAGGGCTTCCTCAAGTCGGTCGCCTACGGCGCGATCTCGGCGGTCTCACTGGCTGCCCTGCTGTCGATCACGATCCTGCCCGCCATCCTGAGCATCCTCGGCAGGCGCATCGACAAGTTCGGCATGAAACGCTTCGGGCAGATCCAGTCGAACGAGCAGGTCGAGAACAGTTTCCTCGGCCGCCTGTGCCGCTGGGTGATGGTCAACCCGATGAAGGTGACCATCCCGACGGTCATCGGCCTGCTGCTGCTCATCATGCCGCTGACCGGCATCAAGTTCGGCGGCATCAACGAGACCTACCTGCCGCCCGAGCACCCCACGCGCGTCGCGCAGGAGACCTTCGACGAACTGTTCCCCGGCCAGCGCGCCGAGCCGGTCAAGCTCGTGGTCCGCGGCGCCGAGGGCGGCGACCTCAACAAGATCATCACGACGGCCAGCGAAGCTCCCGGCCTCGTCGAGAAGTTCCAGATCACCGGCCCCGCGAAGGACGGCGTCCGTGTGCTCAAGGCCGGTCTGACCGACCGCAACGAGTCCGCCGACACCGTCGAGTACCTGCACGCAGCCGAATGGCCCGAGGGTGTCGAAGTGCTCGTCGGCGGCACCCCGGCGATCGAGCAGGACTCCATCGGGGCCCTGCTCGAGACCCTGCCGCTGATGGTCGTGGTCGTCGTGCTGTTGACGACGTTGCTGATGTTCCTGGCGTTCGGCTCGCTCGTGCTGCCGGTCAAGGCCGTGTTGATGAGCGCCCTGGGTCTCGGCTCGACGCTGGGCATCCTCACCTGGATCTTCATCGACGGCAACGGCGCCGACCTGCTCAACTTCACCCCGGGGCCGATCATGTCGCCGGTGCTCGTGCTGATCATCGCGATCGTGTACGGCCTGTCGACCGACTACGAGGTGTTCCTGCTCTCCAGAATGGTCGAGGCGAGATCGATGGGGGCGAGCACCACCGAGTCGATCCGTATCGGTACCGCCCACACCGGTCGCATCATCACCGCGGCCGCCCTGATCCTTATCGTCGTCACCGGTGCCTTCGGGTTCTCGGAGCTGGTGATGATGAAGTACATCGCGTTCGGCATGATCGCCGCGCTGATCATCGACGCGACCGTCATCCGCATGTTCCTCGTGCCCGCCGTGATGAAGCTGCTCGGCGACGACTGCTGGTGGGCTCCGGCGTGGATGAAGCGGATCCAGGAGAAGATCGGCTTGGGCGAGCCGATCCTCGCCGACGAACTGATGCCCGAGGACGTTCCCGAGCTCATCACCGTCGGCATGTTCGGGCCGGCGACGGTCGCGGCCACGGGCGCGCACCGCTTCCCGGCAGGTGCCTTCGAGGGCGGCTCCGACCTCACGCAGCCGCTGCCCAAGATCGCTCCGCCGAGGCCGGCCGCCGAACAGCGCAAGCTCCGCGATCTCACGCCGCCGCCGGTGCGACGGCAGGCCCCGGGCCGCCCCCCGGTCCGTCCGGCCGCGCCCGCGTCCGGTCGTCCCCCTGCTGCTCCGCGGAACGGCGAACGGGTGCCGCCCGCAGCCGGGCGTCCGATGCCGGCGAGCCGTCCGGTGCAGCCCGGTACGGGTCCGGGGCGTCCGTCGCGTCCGATCCCGGAGCCGCGTCGTCGCCCGGAGGGTCGGCCGCCGGTGGACGAGCGCAACGGCTCGGCTCTTCCGGGGCTCGGAGGCCCGGAGAAGGGTGTCCCGGAGAAGCCCGAACGTCGTGCCCCGGAGATGCCGCAGCGCGATGTCACGCAGCGCGGTGCGCTCGATCAGACACAGCGCGGTGCGCTCGATCAGACACAGCGCGGTGCGCTCGATGCCACACAGCGCGGTGCGCTCGATGCCACACAGCGCGGTGCGTCCGACCCGTCGTCGCCGTCGTCGGTGCCTCCGCTCCCCCGCCGTCAGCGCGGGGAGGTTCCGCCGCCGCTGCCGCAGTCCTTCATCCGACCGCCCGCTGTCCCGGGCGATGCGGAAGCTCTGTCCGGTGCCCCGGCTCCGCGTCCGAGCGAACCCGGCACCGGTCGTGGACGGGATCCGCAGGCGATCGAGAACTGGCTGTCGCAGTTGCGCCGTACGTCGCCCGGCGGGGAGTCTTCGGCCCAGCGACCGAGGCCCACTTCCGACGCACCGCGCCCCTCGGCGCCGGACTCGCAACGTCCCCCGACATCGGAGGCCCAGCGACCTCCGGCGCAGGGACCTGCCCGACCGCCCGTGCCGGGCACTCAGCAGCCGCCGACGCAGGGCATGCAGCCGCCGACACAGAACGGTCCCCGTCCGCCTCTGCCCTCCCGGTCCCGTGGTCCGGAGCAGCCGCCCCGCCCGGCCGGCGAGCGGCCGGAAGCGCGAGCGGACGAATCGCAGCCGGAGCAGAACGACGCGGAGTCGCGGAGGCGTGGACGCCACGGTCCCGACAGCGGCCGTTCGATCAGCGTCAGTGAGCTGATCGCCCGGCAGCGTCGCGACTGATCTGACGAACGAACTCGAGGCGACCCGCAGAGCGGGTCGCCTAGGGTGTTTCCGGGGTCAGCTGCCGTTGAAGAACTTCCGCAGCCGCGTGGACAGCGGATGGGTGACGTTGAAGCTCCCGCCGCGGACCTTGCCTGTCACCACGACGTGCAGCGGTCCGTACGGCGCTCCGCCGCGCACCTTCGACGACACGCTCGACGCGACGTTCTCGACGCCGTTGACGTCGGCCGTGGCCTCGGCGGGGAGCACGATGTTGATCGAGCTGAGGTAGTCGCTCACGTCGATCCGCACGACCTGCGTCTGCATCACCGCTTCGGTGAAATCGAGGGTCACGGAGGACGCGACGGTGTCGAGAACGACGGCGGGCGGCACGTGCCAGCGACCCTTGCGTTCGATGCCGGAGACGCGGCCCTTGATCACGAGAGGAGCGCCCTGGCCGGTCGCGGGGAAAGCAGCTGCACTCGGCGCGGGGTAGCCGGCCGCACTCGGCGCCGGATAGTGCGCCTGCGACATGCCCGGCAGATTCTGCTCCTGGAACTCGGGCCGGATCTGGATACCGGGCAGGTCGACGAGCACCTGGTTCAGGTCGCCTCGGGTCTTGGCCGCGAGGACGGTGTCCATCCGTTCGGTGAACTCCCCGAGCGAGAGCATTCCCTGCCCGACCGCCCGCTGCAGAAGTTCGCCGACGTGCTCGCGCTCGGCGTCCGACACCCGCAGATCCTTCGGTTCCATGCCTTGAGCTTAACGGGACGAACGGTATGCCTCCGAAGTCGTCGGAGCCACTGTGCGGGGCGCTATTCGAGGCCCTGTTCGATGACGTAGCGGGTGAGTTCGACGCGGTTGGCGAGCTGCAGTTTGCGTAGCGCCGCTTGGACGTGGTTCTCCACCGTGCGGTGGCTGAGCGTCAGTCGCGCTGCGATCTGTTTCGCCGACAACCCTTTCGCGACGAGACGCAACACTTCGGTCTCCCGGCCGGTCAGGGTCGGTGGGGGTCTCCGGTCGGCGACGTCGTTCGACATCCGGCGGTACTCGCCGAGCACGAGCCCGGCCAGTCCGGGGGTGAAGACGGCCTGTCCCCGCGCGGTCGCGAGGACGGCGTCGACGAGTTCGTGCACCGAGGCGCTCTTCACGAGATAGCCGGACGCGCCCGCCTTGACCGCGCCGAGGACGTCGTCGCGTTCGGAGGACGCCGACAGGACCAGCACCCGGCTGTCCGGGGAGACCTCGAGGACCGCGCGGGTCGCCTCGGTGCCGGTGCCGTCGGGCATCGCCATGTCCATGAGCACGACGTCGGGGCGGACGACGGCGGCACGGCGCGCGGCGCTCGCGACACCGTCGGCCTCGGCGACGACGGTGAACCCGGCCTCCTCGAGGTCACGTCCGACGGCGTTGCGCCAGATCGGGTGGTCGTCGACCACCATCACGCTGACGGTGCTGCGTTCCTCTGTGCTGTTCTCGTGTGTTTCCGCGCTGAGCTCGGCCACTCATTCCCCTTCGGTACCCGGATCTCCCATTCGGTTCCTTCGCCTACATCGCTGTCGAGCAGTGCGACGCCGCCGAGCCATTCCGCTCGCCCGACGATCGACTTGGACACCCCCATGCGTCCCTGTTCGCGAGCTTCGTCGAGTCTGCCCGGTTCGATCCCGACGCCGTCGTCCCGGATGCTGAGTACGATCTCGTCGCCGAGATCCTCGAGGAGGATGTAGGCGGCGGCACCGGCGCCGGCGTGCAGTTGCGTGTTCGACAGCGCCGCTGTCGTGAGCGCCGCGAGTTCCTCCGCTCGATCCCGCGGGATCATGATCGGGCCGGCGGGCGCGGACACCGTCGCACCGGTCCCGGCCCTGGCCCGGACGAGGGCGGTGAGGTCGGCATGCTCACCGCCGCGGTCGACGTCGGTGTCCTGTTCGGAGATCAGCTGGCGCAGCGCGGTCTCCTGTTCGCGGGCCAACTCGGCGAGTTCCGTCGCATCACCGCCCAGCTCGAGTCCGCGCCGCTGCACGAGCGCGAGCACCTGCAGCACGCCGTCGTGCACCTGCCGGGCGAGCCGGTCCCGTTCCTCGGTGGCCGCTGCCACGCGCACGGCCTGCTCGAGTTGCCGGTGCGCACTACGCGCGGTGGTGGTGGCGAAACCCATTGCCACACCGCACGCGACGAGCACCGGCGCCGTCGCGTCGCGCCACAGGTCGAGGTTGATCTGGTCGCGCACCACCGCGCTGACGACGGACATCAGCAGCGCCGAGCCGATGCCCGTGAGCGGACCGCCGAGGATCGCGGCCGACAGCACGGCGTTGGCGACCCACAGCGTGGTGGGCATGGTCTGGTGGTTGCTGTACCAGTCGTGGTCGGCGACCAGCCGGGTCGCCGCCATCAACGCGACGGCGAGGATCTGGTCCACCACGGTGACCGTGCGGCGCAGTCGTGCCTCGCGGGAGAGCAACACCGCCGAGACGAGCGACCACGTCACGAGCACCCCGGTGAAGAACCACGACAAGCCCGGACGGGTGTAGTTCACGACGGTCGAGAACTGCGATCCCACCGCATATGCGACGGTCACGAGCCGGAAGACCTGGGCGGCCCGCCACAGGGGTGCATCCGCGTCGGGACCGGTCGGAGGCGGCCTCATGTGTACGTTTCGCACCTTTCGTCACAGTAGGTGGGGCGAGTGAATCCAACCACTCCGCGCCTCCAACAGTGACCGCCCCATCCTGTGACCGTCCGCACAGTGGTTTGATTTGAAGTCGTGCTGAGGTCGTACCGAGCTGTCGCCGCCACCTTGCGGAGTCGTTGGCCGCTCTACATGGTCTCCATGGGCGCGTCGAACCTGTTCGGTGCGATGCTCGTGTTCGCCTTCGTCCGGTACGGCATCCCCATCGCCGAGACCGACGCCATCATCGCGGATCGGGTCCGCAACTTCGCGGTCTTCGCGGTGTACCTGGCCTTCGCCGGCATCGTGAGCCTCGGCGCCGCAGCGATCACGCTGCGCTCTGTCGTCCGGTGGCAGCTCCGCGGCGGCCCGCCCACCCGGGCCGAACAGATGGCGGCCCTGCACGCCCCGCTGCGACAGGCGATCGTGCACCTCGGTCTGTGGCTGCTCGGCGGCGTGCTCTTCGTCTTCCTCACCGCCGAGGAGATGCCGTCGCTCGCGATGGCGGTCTCGGTCACCGTCGCAATGGCCGCGACCAGCACCTTCGGTTTCACCTACATGCTCGGTGAACGCATCCTGCGGCCGGTCGCCGCGCGGGCGCTGAGCGAGGGGAACTTCGACCGGACGATGGCTCCCGGCGTCGGCACGCGCCTGGCCATGACCTGGGGCCTGGGCACGCTCATGCCGGTCGCCGGGATCGTGCTGCTGTGCGTGACGCAGTTGAGCGCCAACACCGACTTCGACGCCGACGCGCTCGCCCTGTCCGTGCTCGCTCTCGCGGTGACGTCGATCGGTCTCGCGCTCGTGTTGTCGCTGCTGACGTCGGCGCAGATCTCCGACCCGATCAAGCAGTTGCGCTGGGCGATCGAACGCGTGCAGCGCGGCGCCTCGGGAGTGCAGGTCGAGGTGTTCGACGGCAGTGAGATCGGACGCCTACAGGTCGGCTTCAACCGCATGATGGCCGAGTCCGACGAACGCCGGCGTCTGCGGGAGTTGTTCGGTCAGCACGTCGGTGAGGACGTCGCGCGCCGGGCCCTGCAGTACGGCACCGAGCTCGGTGGTGAGACGCGCTACGTCGCGGTGCTGTTCGTCGACATGGTGGGTTCGACGGCGACGGCCGCCGAGCGCCCGCCGAGCGAGGTCGTCGAACTGCTCAACGAGTTCTTCCGTGTCGTCGTCGAGGTGGTCGACCATCATCACGGCTTCGTCAACAAGTTCATGGGCGACGCGGCATTGGTGATCTTCGGCGCTCCCCTCGACCGGCCGGACGCCCCCACGGCGGCGCTCGCGGCGGCCCGCGAACTGCGTTTCGCTCTGGACGAGATCACCGGACTCGATGTCGGGATCGGCGTGTCGGCGGGACTCGCGGTGGCCGGCAACATCGGCGCGGCGGAGCGCTTCGAGTACACGGTGATCGGCGACCCGGTCAACGAGGCCTCGCGCCTGACCGAGCTGGCGAAACTGCGTCCGAGTAGGGTTCTCGCGTCGTCGAGCGCGTTGTACTTCGCGGACGACGAGGAGCGCAGCCACTGGGAACTCGGCGACGAGGTGCAGCTTCGCGGCCGGCGGCGGATGACCCATCTCGCATGGCCGGTTCGCTATCCCGGAACCCCCGGAGAAGCGAACGGGACGGACACTTCGACGGACGAGTGACGGTCCGTCCCGCGACACCCGCGAACGACGCGGAACGGCCACAGCGCCCTCTTCGTGACCCGACGGTCGGTTACGGTGAACAGCGTGGCGCAGCCGCACGACGATCCTCCATGCCCCGACGCCACGCCGCGTCGGGGCTCGTTCCGGTGGATCAAGTGGGTGTCGGCGATCGCCCTCGTGGCTCTGCTGACGGTCGAGGCGATCTACCTGTGGCCGACGATGAGCGACTCGTGGCGCGCGGTCACGGAGATGCACTGGGGCTGGTTCGCGGCGGCCGTGCTGGCGCAGATGATCTCCCTCAGCGGCTTCGCGGGAGTGCAGCAGCGACTGCTCCGCGCCGGCGGGGTGCGCGTCGGGCACTGGCGTTCGGCGTCGGTGATCTACGGCAGCACGGCGATGGCGGTGACCCTGCCCGCAGGTCCGGTCTTCTCCACGGCCTTCACCTACAAGCAGACCCGCAAGTGGGGTGCGACCCCCGTGGTCGCCTCGTGGCAACTCGCGGTTTCCGGCGTCATCGCGGCCGTGACCCTGGCGTCGGTGGGCATGATCGGTGCGTTCGCGGTCGGCAGCCGGATCAGCCCCGTCACTCTCGTGTTGTCGCTCGCGGGCGCGATCGCGTTGATCTTCGGCCTGCGGTACGTCGCGAAGAACCCCACGTCGATCGAGGCGGCGGGCACGTGGGTGCTCCGTCGGGTCAACCGCATCACGAGGAAGCCGAGGGACACCGGCTTCGACGTCTTCGAACGCACCCTCGCGCAGCTCGAGTCCGTCGAACTCGCGCGTCGCGACGGTGTGGCCGCGGTGGCGTGGTCGGCCGTGCACCGTGCAGCCGATGTCGCGTGCCTCGGACTGGCGTGTTGGGCTGTCGGCGGCTCCCCGTCGGTGGCGGGGTTGTTCATCGCGTTCGCGGCGGCGAAGGCCGTGGGCAGCGTGCCGCTCGCACCGGGCGGCCTCGGATTCGTGGACGGCACCCTCATCGCGACGCTCACCGCTGCCGGGCTGAGCGCGTCGCAGTCGCTGGCAGCGGTCTTCGTGTATCGGATGGTGAGCTTCGCGTTCGTGGCCCTGGCGGGCTGGGCCACCGTCGCCGCGATGTACCGGGGCAACGGACCCGACGAGATCGATCCGATCGCCGAGCGCGCAGAACACGAGCGCAGCGCCCTGGAGCGGCGGCGTCGTCCGGTCGAGAATCCCGAGCCGGCGTGATCCACCTCACGATGTAGTTGCGCATGCAACTATTTGGTGGCATGGTTGTCGGCAGGCAGTTGAAAGTTTGACCATCAAGGAGGACCACCATGACGACCGCCACCCCCACCTTCCCCGGCCTGACCACCGGCACCTGGGCCATCGATCCCGTCCACTCGAACGTGGGCTTCACCGTCCGGCACCTCGTCGTCAGCAAGGTTCGCGGCACCTTCGAGAACTTCTCCGGCGCCATCACCGTCGCCGAGGACGGCACCGCATCGGTGAACGCCGAGATCGACGTCAAGTCGATCAACACCAAGAACGCCGACCGCGACGCGCACGTCCGCTCCGCCGACTTCTTCGACGCCGAGCAGTTCCCCGTCGCCACCTTCACCTCGACCGACGTGCGTGCCGACGGTGATAACTACATCGTCACGGGCGACTTCACGCTCCACGGCGTCACCCGCCCGGTCGACCTGAAGGTCGAGTTCAACGGCGTCAACCCCGGCATGGGCCAGGGCCCGGTCGCCGGCTTCGAGGCCACCACCGTCATCAACCGCAAGGATTTCGGCATCAGCATCGAAATGCCGCTCGAAGGCGGCGGAGCCGTCGTCGGCGACAAGATCACCATCACCCTCGAGATCGAGGCCGGCCTGCAGGCCTGACCCCTCTCGCACAGACAGCGCCCCTGCTCCGGCAGGGGCGCTGCCGCGTTCCACCCGCTCTACCGGTCCGGATCGTGCTCGAGAGCACGCGCCGGAGATTCCGACGCGCCCCGCGCCGCCGCTACTCTGGACCCGTGAAGAAGTACATCCCGGCGTTGGCGATCGACGTCGTTCTCGTCGTCGTATTCGCCGTGCTCGGTCGTTCCAGTCACGACGAAGTGCTCGATCTCGTGGGGCTCGCAGGAACGGCGTGGCCGTTCCTCGGCGGCCTCACCGTCGGATGGTTCTTCACCGCGTGGCTCTACCGCGACAAGTTCGACGCCTTCGCGGCCGTTCCCACCGGACTGCTCGTGTGGGTGAGCACCCTCGTCGTGGGGATGCTGCTGCGGGCCGTCACCGGTCAGGGCACCGCAACCGCCTTCATCATCGTCGCGACGATCTTCTTGGGCCTGTTCCTGGTGGGCTGGCGCGTGGTCGTCGGACTGCTCCAGCACCGCAAGGTCGACGCTCACTGACCTCGCCGAGGTCGACCAGTACCGACCCTCCGGTCGCAGCTCTCGCACTCGCACGCGAAGTGTGATCTGCGACCGCGGGATACGCGAATTTTTCGCGCTCGCGCCCCGTGCGGTGGAACAGTGGAGATCATGTCCACGCTGGAACCACCTACTCTGACCGGGTCGCGATCCGACCATCGGTTCTTCGGTCAGCCACTACCCCTGGCCAACCTGTTCGGTGTCGAGATGTGGGAGCGATTCTCCTTCTACGGCATGCAGGGCATCCTGATCTACTACCTGTACTACTCGGCATCCGAGGGCGGGCTGGGGATCAGCCAGGGGGCTGCGACCTCCATCGTCGGTGCCTACGGCGGCACGGTCTACCTGTCGACGATTCTCGGGGCGTGGATCGCCGACCGGCTGCTGGGTTCCGAACGGACCCTGTTCTACAGCGCCGTGCTCATCATGTTCGGCCACATCGCGCTCGCGGTGCTGCCCGGTTTCGTCGGGGTGGGTATCGGCCTGGTGCTGGTCGCGTTCGGTAGCGGTGGTCTGAAGGCCACGGCGACGTCGATCGTCGGCGATCTCTACGACGAGCAGGACCCGCGACGCGACGCCGGTTTCTCCATCTTCTACATGGGCGTGAACATCGGCGCGCTCGTCGGCCCGCTGCTCACCGGCTTCCTACAGACGCGTTACGGCTTCCACTGGGGCTTCGGTCTCGCCGCGGTCGGCATGTTCCTCGGCCTGCTGCAGTACACGATCTACCGCAAGCATCTCGGCGACATCGGCAAGGTGCCACCCCATCCGCTTCCCGCCGAGACGCGCACGAAAGCCGCCGGGATCGGTCTGGTCGCCGTGGTCCTCATCGCGGTCGCCGCGCTGACCGGCCTCGTCACGACGAGCAACATGTCCGACATCGTCGTCGCCCTGACCATCATCGCGACGATCACCTACTTCGTCCTCATGCTGTCGAGCAAGCAGATCACGCCGGTCGAGCGCAGCCGGGTGCTGTCGTTCATCCCGATGTTCATCGCGAGCGCGGTGTTCTGGTCGCTCTTCCAGCAACAGTTCACGATGGTCGCCGTCTACGCCGACACACGCCTGGACCGTAATCTGTTCGGGTGGGAGTTCCCGCCGTCCTGGGTGCAGTCGATCAACCCGGTCTTCATCATCCTGTTCGCGGGTGTCTTCGCCGCCGTGTGGACCAAACTCGGACCGCGTCAGCCCTCGTCGCCCATCAAGTTCGCCGCAGGCACGATCATCATGGGCATCGCCTTCCTGTGCTTCATCCCCATGGCCGGTGGCGGCCCCAACAGCGCTCCGCTGCTCGGACTGGTCTTCATCCTGCTGCTGTTCACCTTCGCCGAGCTGTTCCTGTCCCCCGTCGGACTGTCGCTGTCGACGAAGCTCGCGCCGAAGAACTTCCACACGCAGATGGTCGCGTTGTTCTACCTGTCCGTCGCATGCGGTACGGCCATGGCCGGCACCCTCGCGGGGTTCTACGACGAGAACAACGAGGTGCCGTACTACCTGTGGATCGGCGGAGCGTCGATCGCAGTGGGCATCGTGCTGGCCCTCTTCGCGCCGCACATCAAGAAGCTCATGCACGGCGTGCAGTAGCACCACTGCACAGGACGCTGCTCAGCGGAGAGCGAGCCATACCGCCAACCCGAACCCTGCGAGCGCGACACCCACGCGCAGCAGGTTCGGGGGTATGCGCCGCACGAGCGGCGGACCGCAGTAGCCACCCGCGAACGCGCCGACGGCCATGGCGGCCGCCGCACCCCAGTGCACGGGTCCGAAGACTGCGAACCCGATCGCCGCGACCAGGTTGGCGACGCCGAGCAGGTAGCTCTTGAGGATGCTCGCGCGCCAAATCTGCTCGGACGTGCAGATAAGCACCAGCGCGTAGAAGACGACGCCGGCGCCGGCACCGAAGTATCCGCCGTAGACCGCGACGACGAAGACCGCCACGGAGAACACCCGCGGCAGGTCGCGACCGCCGGCCAGGGTGCGGATGCGTGGTTGGAGCAGCAGCGCGAGAGCGGCGAGCGCGACGAAACCCGGAACGATCGCCTCGAACGAGTCGGGCGGCGCGACGAGCAGGACAGCCGCGCCGACCACGCCGCCGAGCGCGGCGTAGAGCGTCCACCACCACACGCGGGGGCCGGTGTCGACGACCTCCCGCGCCGAATTGGTCAGCGCCCCGACACCCACACCGACCATCGCGACGGTGTTGGTGACGTTCGCCGCGACCGACGGGAGGCCGACGGCGAGCAACGCCGGATACGAGACGATCGACGCCAGGCCGGTGACGAACCCGACGACACCCGCGAAGAATCCGGCAACCACGAGCAGTGCCAGGTCGAGGACGGTCACGGTCGCTCAACGTACCTGTACGCCGCGGACCGGCCTCCGGCGGATCAGCGCACCATGGACCGGCCTCCGGCCGATCAGCGCACCATGGACCGGCCTCCGGCCGATCACTCCCCGAGCAGGGGTTCTCCGAGCTTGCGCAGGAAGGTGTCGGCCATCTTGATCGCGCGGTCGCCGCCGTCGGCATCGGCGACGAAGACCGCGAAGGCCAGGTCGCCGCCGGTGTAGCCGAAGAACCAGCGGTCCTCACCGCTCGCCGCGGCGATACCCGCGAGACCGGCGTGTCCGCGGAGGAAGGACGCCGGACCGTTCTGCACGTTGTCGATCATCATGCCGCGCAGGGCGTCGATCACAGAACCGGGCAGCGCCTCGGGGGCGTCGTGGACGACCGTCTCCTGGCCCTGCACGATCGTCGGGGCAGCGACGCTGCCCCGTGCGACCGAGGCGGCCAGCACCGCGGCGCCGAGCGGCGTGATCAGGTTCTCGTCGGAATCCGATCCGGCGAACTGGACAACTCCGGAGCGGTTGTGCCCGATCTGCGAGGTCTCGAACTCGAAGCCCGGCACGTCGTAGTCGACGCCGAGGCCGAGGCGACGGGCGGTCGAGGCGACGTCATCGGATCCCACGTCGTTCGGATCGACGCCGCGCTCGAGGCCGGCCGCGAGCCGGACCGGATCGAGAACGCCGCCGGCCGGGTAGAGACCGTGGGTGATGACGGGACCGAGTTCCATGGCCCAGTTGTTGACGTCGGCGGCGAGGATGCCACCGGTCGAGGGCTGGATGGCGACCACCGCGGCCGGGGTACCTGCGGTGACGACCGCTTCCTTCGCGGCGAGCTGCACCTGGGAGTCGACGGTCGCCTGCAGGTCCGGAGGCGGCGGGCCCTGGAAGCCCGCCACCTGGATCGGGCCCTCCTCGGGATCCTCGAGGGTGACCGCCCAGCCTGC
This sequence comes from Rhodococcus sp. IEGM1339, assembly GCF_050321925.1. Lineage (NCBI taxonomy): Bacteria > Bacillati > Actinomycetota > Actinomycetes > Mycobacteriales > Nocardiaceae > Rhodococcus > Rhodococcus sp. IEGM1339. The sequence continues at coordinate 72,334 of NZ_JBNQFT010000009.1, read as the reverse complement.
CGTCCGGTCGCGTTCGAGCTGCCAGGCCGAGCGCAGCGAGTCGAGCAGCGGCGTGGAGATCCGCCGATCGGCGCTGATCAGGGTGGGTGTCGTGAGCACCTCGACCCCGGGGATCGACACGATGCCGCCCTCGAGGAACTGGTAGTCCTGGTCGCGGAGCTTGACCGCGGTGATCCGGTTTCCGGGGTTCTCCGCCATCCGCTCCTGCATCAGCTGGGCGGTGATGACGGGTGCGACCGGCTCGAGAACCGCCGCGAGACGAGTGGTGGTGTCGACGGGGTCGGGCATCGCCGCCGGGTCGAGCACCACGGCGTTGATGGTCTGTTCCTCCATGAGGAGGCGGCCCGTGCGGTCGAAGATCTTCGGCGGCGCGGCGTCGGTGCGCACGTGGTGGACGGTGCGTCCGCCGGACAGGTCGGGGACGACGACCTCCGGGTCCCAGGACACACGCCAGCCGACGGCGAGCTTCCGCACCGAACCGGTGACCTGATACGACCAGTCCTTGCCCTCACCGAAATTCCAGCCGGCGGAGAGCGTGAAGTATCCCGAGTCGTCGTTGAGTTCGACCAGCTGGGTGACGTCGTAGTCGACGGTGCCGTCGGACAGACCGTCGTACATCTGCGAGATCGTTTCCTCCGCCGCGTTCGGGTAGGAGGTCAGGGCCGCCGCTGCGCCCGCATCACGATCGTCGAGGGCGGCAACGAAGTCGTCGACGAGGCGTTGCGCCTCGCTTCGAGAATCCGAGAACACAACCGTCGTCAGAGCGACGACAGCCACGACGAGGCACACGGCCAGCGCGACGATGCGCCCCCGCTTCCCCCGCCAATCACGAAATCTCATATGTAACAACCTTCACTTCAGTCACACGAGATACCAGCACGCGTTGTGCACGAACACATCACAATTGCGCCACGCGTCCTACCCCCTCAGCCATCGACCCGCCGCCTCGACGGCAGGGGCGGAGCCGTCCGCCCCCGACACGAACACCGCAAAGGCAAGATTATCCTGTGATCCGATAAACCAGCCGTGCGCCCCGACGTTGTCACCGTACTCCGCCGTCCCCGTCTTCCCCGTCAGATCGGGAATGTCGCGCAACGTGCCGGCTGTACCCTCGATCACAGTCTCGCGCATCATCTCTCGCAGTGCCGTCAGCACGTTCTCGGGCATCGGTTCGGCCTCCCGATCCGCGGTCGCCGGCTGCCCCTCCACGATCGTCGGAACCGGCGTGCGGCCGTTCGCCGCCGAGGCTGCGACCAGCGCCATCCCGAAAGGCGACGCCGTCACCCGACCCTGTCCGATCGCTGCCTCCACGCGGGCAGCATCGGTGTCTGCGACCGGCACGTTACCCGTGACCGTGACGAGACCGGGCGTGACGTAATCGATGCCGAGACCGAAGCGTTCCGCGGTGGCGCGCAGGGCGTCGGGCGGCAGGTCCAGAGCGAGCTGCCCCATGGTCGTATTGCACGAGAACGCGAACGCGGTGTGCAGCGGCACGGGGCCGAGATCGAAGTTCTCGTCGTTCGGGATCGTTCGTGAGCCGACCGAGGCGACGCCCGGGCACGGCAGCACGGTGTCGGGTTCGGCGAGCCCGGCATCGAGCGCCGCCGCCGTCGTCACCACCTTGAACGTCGACCCCGGCGGATAGAGGCCGGTCGCGGCGATCGGCCCCTCGGCGTCGGCCGCGTCGTTCTGGGCCATCGTGCGGATCGCGCCCGTCGAGGGTTCGATCCCGACGATCACCGCGGGCGTGTCGAAACCCGCGAGGACCTCCTCGGCCCGTCGCTGCAGGTCGAGGTCGATCGTGCTGGTCAGGTCGGGTGCCTCCGGTCCGGCTTCGCCGGCGACCTGGCTCGTCGTGCCGTCCGCCGCGACCCGCCGGATCACCCAGCCGGCCGAGGCGTCCTGCCCCTCCTGCCACAGTTCGGCGAGGCCGGACCACACGGGCGAGGCGAGGTCGCGCTCGGTGGTGAGCAGACGGGTCTGCGGCACGAGCGTCACGCCGGGCAGCGCGGCGAGGCGATCCTCGATCGGTGCGAGGTCCTCCTCACGCAGTGTGATCACTCCCGCAGCGCCGCCGGCGGCCACCGCGACCTGCTCGGCGAGACTCTCCGCCGTGATCGTCGGGACGACCGTGGCCAGCACGGGAGCGACCGCGGCGGGATCGGCGGTGGCATCCAGGTTCACGACGGTGACGACCTGCTCCCCCATGAGCGGCCGCCCGGCCCGGTCGAAGATCGTCGGCGGGGCGCCGACGGTGGTCAGATACTCCAGCGACGCGCCGCCCGCCAGTTCCGGTGACAGCACCGTGGGGTCCCAGCGGACCCGCCACGCGTCGGCCTCGGGGTCCTCCGTCGCGCTGCCGGTGGTGCGGTACGACCAGTCGCGGCCCTCCCCGAAGTTCCACGTCACGTCGAGGTCGAAGGTGTCGCCGTCGCCCGTCCCCGCGACACTCACGGTCGGGTCGTCGTGGCCGAGGCCGGCGAAGAGGACATCGATCGCGGACTCCGCGGCCACCGGATCGGTGGTCAGCGCTGCCGCTCCGAAGACGTCGCCGGCGTCGAGAGCGGCAGCGAACTCTTCCGCGATCGTCTCGGGCTGATCGGGGCCGAGGGCACACGCCGACAGCGACAGCACCGTGGCTGTCGCGACTCCCATACCGATCAGTCGGATCCACACGGTCCCGATCATGCCTGCAATTTCGAGCCCGTGCCTGTTATCGCAGGTAGGAGTCGGGGTGAAATATTCGGTTGCATCCCGGACGGTGCGGGCTCACCATGGTGTTCGCATCCCGTACCCGTCGATCGGAGAAGTCCGTTGCTCCTGTGAGAGGTCCCGTCCCCCGCGCACTCGCGCAATCGACCCTCACCCTTCGGGAGCCATCATGTCTTCATCCGGTATCACGCTGTCCGCACTCTCCTACGCCCATCCGGACGGCACCATCGCCGTGCAGGATCTCGACGCCGTCGTCCCGGCGGGGCGGATCGGCCTGGTGGGACGCAACGGAAGTGGGAAGACCACCCTGCTCCGGTTGATCGCGGGTGAACTCCGCCCGACCTCCGGTTCGTCGACGGTGCGGGGACGGGTCGCCTACCTCCCTCAGGACGTGACCCTCGATCCGACGGTGCCGGTCGATTCCGTCCTCGGCATCGGAGATATCCGAAAGTCCCTGCGTCGCATCGAATCAGGATCGTTCGACGATCTGGACTTCGAGGTCGTAGCCGATCGGTGGGACATCGAGGACCGCGCTCTTGCGCTCATGCATCGCGTCGGCCTCGACCGGATCCTGCACGACGTCGGGGATTTCGACCGCACCGTCGGTCAGCTCTCCGGCGGGGAGACGGTGCTGCTCGCCTTCACCGCACGCCTGCTCGACGAACCGGACGCGCTGTTGCTCGACGAGCCGACGAACAATCTCGACGCCGACGGACGTGCGCGCCTGCAGGATGCGCTCGACCGGTTCCCCGGCACGGTGCTCGTCGCCGGGCACGACCGGGAACTGCTCGACCGCATGGACTCGATCGCCGAACTGCGCAACGGGGCTCTGCGCCTGTTCGGCGGCGGATTCGGCGAGTACGAACGGATCGTCGCGGAGGAGCAGGAGGCGGCACGGGCCGCAGTGCGGGACGCCCGTAACGACGTGCGGCGCCAGGCACGCGAATTGGCGGCGGCGCACGTCACGCTCGCCCGGCGGCAACGCTACGGGCAGAAGATGTACGAGCAGAAGCGCGAACCCAAGATCGTCATGGGCGCGCGCAAACGGCAGGCGCAGGAATCCGCCGGGCGATTCCGCCGTGAGCACGAGGAGGATCTGACCACTGCACGGGAGAACCTCGATCGCGCGAAGGACGCCGTGCGCGACGATCCGGAGATCCGCATCGACCTGCCCGGAACCGCGGTTCCACCCGGCCGGCGTGTGGCGGACGCACCGCTCGAGATCGTCGGGCCGGAACGGATCGCGCTGCGCGGCCCCAACGGGTCGGGGAAGACGACCCTGCTGCACCGCATCGTCGAGGCGGAACCCCACGTTCCCTTCGCGTTGCTCCCGCAGCGGCTCGACATCTTCGACGACGATCGTTCGGTCGCGGAGAACGCCGAGGATCGTGCGCCGCACCTGACTCCGCAGCAGGTGCGGGCACGTCTGGCGCGCTTCCTGTTCCGCGGCCGGCACGCCGAGGTCGCCGTGGGGGCACTGTCGGGTGGGGAACGACTGCGGGCCGCGCTCGCGATCGTGCTCGCGGCCGATCCCGCTCCGCAGTTGTTGCTGCTGGACGAGCCCACCAACAACCTCGACCTGGCCGGTCTCGCGCACTTGACCCAGGCCCTGCGTGCCTACAGCGGTGCGCTCGTGGTGGTCTCGCACGACGAACGATTCCTGGAGGAGGTGGAGGTGGATCGGTCGGTCGAGCTCGGGCGGTGAGCCGTTCGGCGATACTGCTGGGATGAGCCACGCGACGAATCCCGCCGACGGCACCCGGATCCGGTTCACCACGGCAGGTCCCGAGGGGGCACCGGTCGTGCTGCTGGTCCACGGCAGTGCCCTGTCGTCGGCGGTGTGGCGGGCCTTCGGCTACGTGAAGGCGCTCAGCGGGGATTTCCGGTTGGTCATGCCCGACCTGCGTGGGCACGGCCGCAGCGACACCCCTCACGACGAGGACGCCTACGCGATGGACGCGATCGTCGGGGACCTGCTGGCCGTCCTGGATGCGGCCGGGGTCGACCGGGTGCACTACGTCGGCTATTCGTTCGGCGCCCGTGCGGGACTCGCGCTCGCCGTCGACGCTCCGGACAGACTGTCGAGCCTGACGCTGCTCGGCGGGAGCGCACGCCCCCAGGCGGGATCGATGGACGCGATGTTCTTCCCCGGCACCGTCGACGTGCTCGAGCGCGAGGGCATGGACGGTTTCGTCCGTGCCTGGGAGGAGCGGCGTCGCACGCCGGTCGATCCCCCGACGCGCTCGGCCTTCCTGAAGAACGACGCGCAGGCTCTCGCCGCCTATTTCCGCCGGTCGGATCGGGAACCGGGGATCGACGACGAGATGCTCGCCGGCATCGACGTGCCCGTGCTCGCCGTCGTCGGGTCGGACGATCGCCTGCGCGTGGAGGACACCCGCGCGTTGTCGCGCACCGTCCCCGGTGCGCGACTCGCGATCCTGCGCGGGGTGGACCATGCCGAGACGGTCTCGGCCGCGCTGCCTGCGGTCGAGACCTTTCTCTCGGCACGCGCCGGTCGGAAACCGACCGACACGCTCTGATGCTCAGGCCGGGCGCTCAGGCCGGGACGACGACCTGTTCCCGCGGTGTCATCGCCGGCACCGGCCGGGACTGCTGCGCCCTCCGGTGCGGTGCGACCGCGGCCTTCTCCTGCGCAACACGGGCCACCGCCTGCTGCCGGCCGGCTCCGGATGCCTCCGCGAGCAGCGCCGACACCGACCGCTTCATGACCTCGACGGCTTCGGGCACCGGCAAACGCAGTACGTCCCGCAGCGACACCCAGGTGGGCCAGGTCGTCGACACACCCAGCAGGTTCTCGATGTGGGTGCGGACGGTGCCGTCGACGCCCTCGAACTGGTCGGAGAACAACGCCCTGATCTCGTATCGCGCCCGGTCGAGATAACGCACGCGGTTGCGCTGCAACTCGCGCGAGAACGGCACGCGGATCTCGGACGACCGTGCGAACGGCGCGATGTATTCGAGCATCTCCGCCCGCTGCCTGCAGTAGGCGTCGATCCGCTCCTCGAGCGGCAGCGACGGATCGATCGGCTCGTAGGCGTCGACCTGGCGCCGCATCAGCTCGGCGCCGGTGACAGCGAACAATGTCTCGAGGTCGCCGAAGTGTCCCCACAACGATCGCAGGGACACCCCGGCCCGCGAGGCGATCTGCGCCCCTGTGGGTTTGAGCTCTCCCGCCCTGATGAGCGCGATATGAGCCTCTATGACGGCCTGCCGGGTGCGCTCTGCGCGAGCGCTCCTGCCGTCCGTCGTGACCGACGGCTTTTCGCCGTCCCTTCGTTCCGCGTACATCGCTCCCCCGATTTCCGCTCGGACTCCCCTCCGGACCGGTCGCTCCCCTCGTCGGCGACCGGCATAACTTTTCTCATGGCGAACAATAGTCGACACAGTGGGGGAATTGTCATCCCCCCTCCGAAAATTGTCCTTTTTGCTAATTTCGAGCGGTCGTATTCAGGGCTTACTGTGCGAGCAATCCCTTCGCGATATGTGTTACTTGAATTTCGTTACTACCGGCGTAGATCATCAACGATTTCGCATCACGCGCGAGTTGTTCGACGCGATATTCGGCCATGTATCCGTTTCCTCCGAACAGCTGCACGGCCTCCATCGCCACCTCGGTCGCAGCCCGCGACGAGTACAGCTTCATCGCCGACGCCTCCGACAGGCTCACCGGCTTCCCCGCCTGCGTGCGTTCGATCGCGCTGAAGACCATGTTGCGGACGTTCACCCGCGCGATCTCCATCTCGGCGAGCTTGAGCTGGATCAACTGGAACTGTGCGATCTCCTTGCCCCACAGCTTCCGCGACTTCGCGTACTCGGTGCACAGCTTCAGACACTGCTCGATGATGCCCAGGGCCAGATAGGCGATGCCGATACGTTCGGTGGCGAAGGATTCGCGCGCGCTGTCCTTGCCGTCGCTGCGACCGCCGTCCTCGGTCTCACCCAGCAGCCGGTCGCGCGTCAGGCGCACGTTGTCGAAGAACAGCTCGCCCGTCGGCGAGGAGTTCATGCCCATCTTCTTGAAGGGCGGGCTCTGGGTGAGCCCTTCCATGCCCTTGTCCAGCACGAATGCGAGCACCTTGCGGTCGCGGCGATCCACCGAGGAGTCGCCCTCGTCGAGCTTCGCGTACACGATGATCACGTCGGCGTACGGACCGTTGGTGATGAAGGTCTTCTGGCCGTTGAGGGCGTAGTCCTCCCCGTCGCGGCGCACCGTCGTCTTCATCCCGCCGAAGGCGTCCGAACCCGAATCGGGTTCGGTGATCGCCCACGCTCCGACCTTCTCGAAGGTCACCAACTCGGGCAGCCATCGCTTCTTCTGCGCGAGGGTGCCGCGGCTGCGGATCGTGCCCGCGGTCAGGCCCAGGCTGACGCCCAGCGAGGCGATGAGCCCGAGGCTCACCCCGGCGATCTCGATGTTGAGCAACGCCGCCATCCCCGGCGACCCGCCGGTACCACCGGACGACCCCGAAGGCTTCTCTCCGCGTTCCTCTTTCGCGAGGGCGCGTTCGAGCGACTCACGGGCCATCTCGTCGATGCCGAAAGTCGCGTACAACTTCCGGATGATGTCGTACGGCGGCAGTTCTCCCGATTCGAGACTGTCGACGTGCGGGCGGATTTCCTTCTCGATGAAACCGCGAAGCGCATCGCGGAACATGAGGTCTGTGTCGGACCACTCGTACATGACGCAAATATAGAACGGGTTTCACTTTTTGCCCAGGCTCCCGTCCCGCCGAGCTCTCGAAAACGCTCCGCCTCCCCCGATGCCGGTACTAGCCTTCGCCGCAGAGCACTCCGTCGGTGGGAGGGACATCGGAGATGGTCGATACGAGTGGGTTCGCCGGCACGGACGTCCTCGCCCTGCACATGGGCGACGGCCTGATCGCCGACCGCGCGTCCGCGTGGTTCTTCGTCATCGCCGTGATCGGGGTCAGCATCGCCGCCTGGTACGCACGCAGCGACCTGAGCAAGAGGTCGGTGCCCACTGCGGCGGTGGTCTGCGCCCTGTTGTTCGCCCTGCAGGTGGTCGACGTTCCGGTGCTGCCGGACGTGAGCGGCCACGTCGTGGGCGGCGCGCTCGCGGCGATCCTGCTCGGCCCGTTCGTGGGTGCGGTCGCATTGACGATCGTCCTCGTGGTGCAGGCCTTCGTCTTCGCCGACGGCGGCCTGTCGGCACTGGGCGCCAACGTCACGAACATGGTGCTCGTCGCCATCGCCGCCGGTTTCCTCGCCGCGACGGCGCTGCGCGCACTGTGCGAACACCACGGGGTGCGGCGGTTCGTCATACTCGGTCTGGTCTCGTTCGTCGCAGGGTTCGTCTCGGTCCTCGCGGCGGTGACGGGTTTCGTCGTCGAGTACGCCCTCGTCGGCACCTTTGCGGTTCCGGTGTCGAACATCGGATTCCTCTACGCCACGCACATTCCCGTCGGGCTGGTCGAGGGTGTGGTGACGGCCGCCGTCGTGCTCGCCGTTGCGCGGATCTCCCCGGAATCCGTCCATCTCACCCGGCTTCCGGTCAATCCTCTCGACGCGACCGCCTCGCCGGCCCCGCCTCCGCGTCCGCGCGCTCGCGGGACGCTGTTCATCGGCCTGGCGTTCACCTCGCTCGTCGTCGCGGGGATCCTCGCGCCGCTCGCCGTCGACACCCCCGGCGCTCTCGAGGTCGCCACCTCACGCGGCTGCGAGATCGACTCGCTCGCCGAGGATCTCACAGGCGACTGCATGGCACGGGACGTCGAGGAACATCGGCTCGCCGACAGCGCACTGGCCGACTACACCATCGACGACCGTCCCGGTTCGACGGGTGTGGCCGCGGTGCTGGGAACGCTCGGCACCTTCGTCCTGGCCAGCGTGTGTTTCCGCGCTCTCGTGCCGCGGCCGGCATCTCCGCGACCACGGAGCGCCGCACACAGCAACGGAGCAACTCGGCAGGCTGAGTCCACAGGTCGACGCGGACCCCGGGTCAGCGGGGGAGATGCGTCTCGATGATCGCTGCAGCCATGTCGCGGCCGAGCCGGATCGGTTCGACGGAGTGCTCGAACTTGCTGCCGGACAAGGCACCGTCGTAGATCAGTTGCACGCGCCCGGCCACCACCTCGGATTCGGTCACCCCGGCGAGATTCAGCAGGTCGACGAGCGTCGAATTCAGCCATTCCCGGTGCGCGAGCACCGGTTCGAGAGACTCCTGGGGGAATTCCGTCGCGGCGTTGGCGTACTGGCATCCCCGGAAGTTCTTCTTCGGCGCCGACTGCATCGCGAGATCGAAGAAGGTGAGGATCTTCGCGATCGGATCGTCGAGCGGTTCGGCGGCGGCGTGCCACCGCTGCCGGTCGCGCTGGTCGAGATCCTCCAGATAGGCGAGCACCAGTGCATCCTTCGACCCGTACGACGAGTAGAGGCTCGCGCGGGCGACGCCGGCCTCGGCGAGGATGCGGTCGATGCCCACCGCACGGATGCCGTGCTCGGCGAAGAGCGTGCTCGCGGTGTCGAGCAGACGTGTGGAGGGTGAGGGCTTGGACGGCGATCGCTCGGCTTTCCCCTTCGGACCGGCCGTGCCCTTCGGAGTGCCGATCGATTCACTCTCGACGAACGTACGCACGTACCCAGAGTAACGGACAGGGCGCGATAGACAGACCGTTCTATTCACAGTACGGTGGAGCACGTGACACACAGCCTTCTGACTCGCCGCCTGCACGTGGATCTCGTGCGGGTGTCGACTGCTGCGTGTTGTCGCTCCTCTCTCTGACCGGCCTCGTCTGCGTGCGCCGCATGCCGTAGTCGCCCCGTCCGAAGACGAAACGGCGCCCCGCCGTGCCCGGACCGGTCACAGTTCCAACCCGCTTTCCCGGAAGGTGACCCCATGTCGCTGTATCTCTACGAACTCGTCCCCACCGAGGGCCAGGCCGAAGCTGCCATCAAGGCCTTCGACGATGCTGTCGTCGCCGCCGGCGGCGAACTGATCGAATCGCAGGTCACCACTGGCGGCACGCGCGTCTTCGCGATCGCCGAGTTCGACGCCTGCCGCCCCGCCCAGCTCGAGTCGGCCTCCCTCGATGTCGCCGAGATCGTCGGCCCGAACGAGGTCCGTCTGGTCGGCGCCGAGCTCGACCAGATCAAGGCCACCCGCCCCGAGGCCGGTTACCTCGTCGAGTGGGACATCCCCGACACCATCGACATGGAGACCTACCTCGCGCGCAAGAAGGCGAATTCACCGAAGTACGCCGACGTCCCCGAGGTGAGCTTCCTGCGCACCTACGTCCGCGAGGACATGGACAAGTGCCTGTGCTTCTACAACGCCCCCGACGAGGCCGCCGTCGTGCGCGCCCGCGAGGTCGTCAGCACGCCCATCGACCGTCTCCACTCCCTCGAAGGATAAGCATCCGATGACCGCGGCCATTGACCGGACGAGCGAGGAACAGCGCGCGGCGATCGCAGAGTTCGTACGCGATCGCGCAGCTGCTCTCGATCGCGGAGAAACCGACATCCGCACCGACATCGCCCGTACAGGCGAGCTCGGCCTGCTCCGCAAGGGGCTGAGCGGGGAGTGTCTCTCCGAGATGGTCGCGGTCATCGACGAGGTCGCCGCCGAATCGCTCACCGTCGGCTTCTCGCTGTGGGCGCAGCGCATGGCGCTCGAATACATCGATCGCGCACCGCAGTTCCTGCGCGATCGTTACCGGGACGACCTCGCGTCCGGCCGCACGATCGGCGTCACCGCCATGGCCGCGGCGCTCAAGCATCTTGCCGGTCTCGGCGAGCTCCCCCTCGTCGCCGAACGAACCGACGACGGCATCACCGTCACCGGCCCGATCCACTGGGCGTCCAACGTCTTTCCCGACTCGGTGATCGTCTTCCCGGCCCGCACCGCCGACGGTGATCGCCTCGTCGCCGTCGTCCGCGCCGACGCCGAGGGCATCACCATCGCGGATTCACCCGAACTGCTCGCGCTCGGCGCCACGTCGTCGACCTCGCTGACGCTCGATGGTGTGCGGATTCCGCAGTCGCACATCCTCACCGAGGATCTCGCAAACTTCTGCGGTTCGATCCGGCCCACCTTCATGATGCTGCAGACCTCGTTCTGCGTCGGCATGGCACGCGCATCGCTCACTGAGGCCGTCGGCCGTCTGCACGGACTGGGCGAGCAGTTCACCGGTGAGTACGAAGAGCTTTCGGCGCAGTACGAGTCACTGCGCGAACGGCTGTACCGCTTTGCCACCGATCCCACCTCGATCGCTCCTGCGGAGTTCATCCGCCTGCGTCTCGACGGTTCGGTCGTCGCCGTCGCCGCGACCCGCCTCGAAGCGACACTGCGCGGCGGTGCCGGATACGCGACGGCCAGCGCCACCAACCGCCGATTCCGTGAGGCGGCCTTCCTGCCCATTCAATCGCCGTCGGAAGGACAGCTTCGGTGGGAACTGTCGCAGTACGAATAGCGAACGGATACAAGAGTTTCGCCGGTCGCCGTAGCCCGGTTCTCCAGGGGGTGGATCTGGATATCGCGACCGGCGAGTTCCTCGTGGTGCTCGGCAGCAGCGGTAGCGGCAAGTCGACGCTGCTGCGGATCGTCGCGGGTCTCGATCACCTCGATCGCGGTTCCGTCGACTGGCCCGACACCGAGGGCGACAACCGTCCGCACACCGGGATGGTCTTCCAGCAGCCCTTCCTGATGCCGTGGCTCACCGTGCGCGAGAACATCGCCTTCGGTGGACGGTTCGCCGCGCACCGCGAGCGGTTCGACACCGCCTACGCCGATTCGCTCCTCGAGCGTTTCGGCCTCTCCGCGCTCGCCGGCTACTACCCCGACCAGCTGTCCGGTGGTCAGGCCCAGCGCATCGCCGTCATCCGCGCCGTCGCGGTGCGTCCGCGACTGCTGCTGCTCGACGAACCGTTCAGCGCCCTCGACCCGGCCACCCGCTCCGATTTGCGGTCGTGGCTCGGCGAACTCGCGCGCGATCTCGGTTTCACGACGGTCCTCGTCACCCACGACATCGACGAGGCGCTCGAACTCGCCGACCGCATCGCACTGTTCGGGAGTTCGGGTGTGGTGCAGCAGGAATGGGCGCTCGGCGGCATGTCTGCGCTCGACCGCGACGCGCTGCGTCCGGCCATCCTGGCGCACTACCGCGATTCGTCGCTGTCCGCGACATGACCGATCCGGGTCTGTTCAGCCGTCGCACCCTCATGCGCGGTGCGCTCGGCCTCGCGGCAGCCGGGGGTATTGCCGGCACGATCGACCTCGCGCGCACCGCGACCACCGACCGCGCCAATCGCACGGGGCAACTGCGCATCGGCTACCTGCCGATCACCGACGCCGCGCCGCTGCTCGTCGCGCACGGGTCGAGCCTGTATCCCTCCGGCGTCGTCGATTCCGCGAAGCCGGTGCTCTTCCGCAGTTGGGCGTCGCTCGCCGAAGCCTTCATCAGCCGGCGCGTCGACGTCGTGCACCTGCTCATGCCCATGGCGGTCCAGTTGCGGTACAGCCTGGGTAGTTCCGTGCGGATCCTCGGCTGGAACCACACCAACGGCTCGGCGCTGACGGTCGCCCCGCACATCACCGACCTGAGCGATCTCGCAGGTCAGACGGTGGCGATCCCGTTCTGGTGGTCGATCCACAACATTGCTCTGCAACAGCTGTTGCGGGCGCACGGACTGACACCGGTCGTGCGGGAGGCGCCGTCGAAGTCCGCCCGTACCGTGGGCCTCGTCGTGATGGGTCCGTCCGACATGATCCCGGCCCTGGCGAACGGCTCGATCGCCGCGTTCACCGTCGCCGATCCGTTCAACGCCGCCGCGGAGGTCCGCGGGGTGGGGCGGATCCACCGTTTCCTCGGTGATGTGTGGCGCGACCACGCGTGCTGCGCCCTGCTCGTGCACGAGGACCTGATCGAACGCGACCCCGTCGCCGTACAGTCCCTCACCGACTCGGTGGTCTCCGCCCAGTTGCAGATCGGCGCCGACCGTCAGGCCGCGGCCGCGATGTTGTCCGCCGGATACCTTCCGCAGCCATTGCCCGCGATCACGAAGGCCCTCACCTATCCCGACCGCGAGGCCGGCACGATGCACCCGCAGTGGCAGCCGCAACGCATCGGGTACCAGCCGTTCCCCTTCCCGACCTTCACCGCGGCACTGATCGAGGCGATGCACGACACCGTCGTCGACGGCGACACACGGTTCCTCTCTCGTCTCGACCCTGCGACGGTGCACGACGACCTCGTCGACGACCGCTTCGTCCGCACATCCCTCACCCGCGTCGACGGCACCGATGCCTTCGGCCTTCCCGCCGATCTCACCCGCACAGAGGAGGTCGATCCTTCGTGAGCGCCCCGACCGGCACGGCGCCGGAGACGGCCCGCACCGTCCGGCAGCTGCCCCTCGTCCCCCAGGCCGTCGCCATCGTCATCGCGATCGCCTTGTGGTGGCTGGTGACGACGGTGCTCGTCGCGCCGGATTCGCTCGTGCGGGACTTCGCCCCGCAGTACGTCTTCCCGGCGATCGTCGACCTGTTCGCACGCGGCGTCCTGCTGCCCGACACGCTCGCGAGCCTGTGGCGGTTGCTGGTGGGTCTGCTGATCGCCGCGACGCTCGGCATCCCGCTCGGGTTGCTGATCGGACTCAACCCGTTGGTCGAGCGCGCGACGATGCCCATCATGCAGTTCCTGCGGATGATCTCGCCGCTGTCGTGGGCGCCGATCGCCGTGGCGTTGTTCGGCATCGGCCACCAGCCCGTATTCTTCCTCATCGCCGCCGCCGCGATCTGGCCGATCGTCATCAACACGGCGGCCGGTGTGCACGGCATCGACCAGGGCTATCTGATGGTGGCCCGCTCGTTCGGTGCGACGCGACTCGAACTGCTCACCACCGTCGTCCTGCCGGCCATCCGCGCGCAGGTGCAGACCGGTCTGCGGGTCGGTCTCGGTATCGCGTGGGTCGTGCTCGTCCCCGCCGAGATGCTCGGCGTGCGGTCCGGTCTCGGTTACCAGATCCTCAACGCCCGCGACCAGCTCGCCTACGACCAGGTCATGGCCGTGATCGTCGTGATCGGTTTCCTCGGGTTCTGGCTCGACTGGGCGGCGCGGCACCTGCTGCGCGAACGGCGGAGGCCGGTGAGCGTCGAGGAAGCCGACCGCCCGCTCTGACCTGCGATCAGGACTCGAGCGGCGTCAGTACGAAGACGGGGAGCACCCGGTCGGTGCGCTTCGCGTACAGCGCGTAGTTCGGCCACGTCTCCAGCAGCACCTGCCACAGCCGCGCGCGTTCGTCGCCCTCCGCGATCCGCACCGACACCGCGTGCTCGTGCCCGTCGTACAGCACCTGCGCCTGGTCGGCCGCGCGCAGGTTGATCGCCCAGGACGGGGCTTTCGGGTGTCCCCAGTTCGACCCCACCACGAGCCATCCCCCGTCGTGCGGCACACACAGCAGCGGTGTGGACCGCGGCACCCCGCTCTTGCGGCCCTTCACGGTGAGCACGAGCGAGGGCAGTCCCGCGATCGCGAGCAGGGTGACCTTGCCGCGCGTGGCCCGTTGGATGGTCTTGTCCACCGCGATGATCGGCTGTGAATACCGCGGCAACCACGGCAACGCTCCGATACGGACGGCGACCGGTCGGAGCGGATTCATGCGGTCATCTCCCCCAGGCTGCCAGCAGCGTCCGGGCTGCGGCGACGACGGCCAGCGGCTGATCGATCATCGGATGGTGGCCCGAGGCCGGAAGATCGATCAACAACGCATCAGGACCCAGATTGTCGACCATCCGCCCGTAGAGCGCGTCGTCGATGATGCCGCGTTCGCAGCGGAAGTAGGCGACGGCGCATCCCGGACTCATCGCCTCGAGGCTACGGCGCCCCTCACGTCCCATGCGGAGATTGTCGAATTTCCACGACCAGCCGCCGTCGACCTGCTTCAGCGATCCGCGGGCGATGCGCTCGAGCACGTAGGGTTCGGCGTCGTCCTGCGGCGGCACGAGGCGGAACCGGGCGACGGCGTCCTCCGCCGCGGCGTACACCTTCGGCGGTCCGGCGTTCGCGACGGCCTTCGCGCGCATCTCGAGTTCCTCGGGCGTCATGTCGCGGATCGGCGAATCGATGATCACCACACCGGCGAGTTCGTCGCCGTGGAGATGTGAGGCGGCGAACGAGACGATCCCGCCCATGCTGTGACCGATGAGGACCGGTGGACCGCTGATACCGCCGGCGCGGGCCGCAGCGACGACCTCCGCGGACCACGCTTCCAGGGTGTAGTGCTCGCGGTGGTCACTGTCGCCGTGACCGCTCAGATCGAGCGCGACGACACGACGTCCGGCGGCAAGCTGCGGGCCGATGTGGTCCCACCACCCCGAATGCGCCATGCCGCCGTGGACCAGCACGATGCCCGGCAGACCGGATTCGCCCCACGCCCGGTAGGCGATGGTCGCACCGGCTGCCTCGACCGTCCCGGTCTCGGCGGGTGTGGCCAGGGCGTCGACGAACCACTGAGGAGCAGATCCACTATTGCTCATTATTCGAACTTATGTCAGATGTGACGAGCGCCAACATCCGGGCCATCAGTTCGATCCGTCGCACCTCGAGTTCCGGCTGCGGATGCACCGTCGACGCCAGCGCTTCGCCGTCGAACATGTGCACGAGCGACAGCAGGAGGGTGTCGAAGACGTCGGCCGGGAACCGTGCCGCGACAGGCAGCGACCTGCCGAGATCGACGATCTGGGCGTGGTAGCGCTCGGCCATCGGCGTTAGATGCTCCCGCAACGCCGGGTCGGTGCGCGCCGCGCCGAGCAGTTCGTACCAGGCTGCGTTCATCGGGGCCCGGCAGGCGGTGCGCAGCAGTTCGAGGCACACCCGCAGCGACTCGGAGATGTCCGCGTGCTCGTCACCGAGCGCCGCGAGACCCGCTTCGAAGTTCGCGAACTGGCGTTCCCGGACGGCGTCGGCCGCCGCGATCATCAGGTCGAGTCGCGTGGGGAAGTGCCGGAACACCCCACCCGACGACACCCCCGAGCGCCGGCACACCTCACCGATCGTGGTCGCGGTACAACCGAGCTCGGCGAGGGCAGTGATGGTCGCGTCGAGGATGCGGCCGATCGTCTCCTCCCTGCGCTCCTGCTGGGTACGGCGTACTACGGATGCACTCACGCGACGGGCTCACCCGCCGAGATGCGCATCGGCGCGGGTCCGCGTTCCTCCACCCCGGCGCGCAGGAACCGGCCGGTGCCGACGGTATGTCCGTAACCGGGCACGAACTCGCCGTCGCGGAAGACCACCCGGCCGGCGACCGCCGTCGCCGTCACCGCGCGGTCGTTGCGGTTGACCATGCGGCGGATTCCGCCGAACTCCTCGAGCGGCGACTCGTGATAGGCATCGACGTCGGCGTTCAGTCCGGCAGGATCGACCACGACGAAGTCGGCGCGGTCGCCCACCCGCAGGTGGCCGGCGTCGATTCCGTAGAAGTCGCCGAGTTCGCCGGTGAGCTTGTGGACGGCTTCGGGCAGCGTGAGGAACGGCCTGCCCGCCTTCTCGGCGTCGTGGACGCTCTTCTTCTCGGCGTCGTGGACGCGGCGGAGCAGGCAGATCGCGAAGTTGTAGAAGGCCATGTTCCGCAGGTGGGCGCCGGCGTCCGAGAACCCGACGGTGACGCCGGGCGTGCGGATGAGCCGGTCGGCGACCTTGCTTCGGTCGTTGGCGATCACGGTGTGCCACCGGAACTTCCTGCCGTACTCGACGACGAGGTCGAGGAAGGTGTCGACAGGATGCAGCTTCCTCTCGCGCGCGACGTCGCCGATCGACCGGCCGACGAGCGAGGCGTCGGGACATTCGACGATCCGGGTGTCGTCGAAATCGCGGTGCCACACGCGCGGTGAGAACTTCTTCTCGAAGTCCTGCCGGAACCAGCGGCGGTAGGCCTCGTCGCGCAGCAGGTCGTTGCGGACGAGTTCGTCCTGCAGATGCAGTGCGGCACGGCCTGATCCGAATTCCTCGAAGACGACGAGGTCGATGCCGTCGGAGTACACCTCGAAGGTCGTGGGCAGGTGTTGCCAGCGGAAGGCACCCTTGCCGATCCGGTTGGCCGCGAATGCAATCGGACCGAAGATGCGGTTGACCCACCGTTCGGCCTTCGTGTCGGCCGCTGCGAGCACCGACGTCTTCATCGGCTTGCGCCCGATGCCCGTGCCGGCGAGGGCGAAGAACACGACGTCGTACTTGGTGTTGAGGTTCGGCACGGCCTGCAGGGTGCGACCGCGTCGGCGCAGGATCTTGTGCAGGCGGCGGAATTTCGACCACGACGCGTGGGTCGACGGCAGGGTGCGCGAGCGATAGCGGTCGCCGTCCATCTTGTCCCACGGGTTCGTCATCGTCGACACGCCGAGGAAGCCCGCGTCGAGGGCGTCCTCGATGCGGGCGTCGATCTCGGCGAGTTCGGCCCGGCTCGGTCGGTTCGCCGACTCGGTAGAGCGTCCGAGCCCCATCACCGACGCGCGGACGTCCGAATGTCCCACGAAGGCCGTCACGTTCGGGCCGAGCGGAAGCTTGTTCAGCGCCTCGATGTATTCGCGGGGCGTGCTCCAGGTCTTGGACTTCTCGAGGGCCGAGAGGACGTGCTCGCGCGGGAGTGCTTCGACGCGACCGAACAGGTCGGCAGCGTCGACCGGCGGCACGAAGACCGTCGAGATCGAGCAGTTGCCCATGAGCACGGTCGTGACGCCGTGCCGCACCGACTCGGACAGACCCGGACCCACGAGCACTTCGGCGTCGTAGTGGGTGTGGGTGTCGACGAAGCCCGGCATCACCCAGCGGCCGTGCGCGTCGACGACCTCGGTGTTCGGGCCGGCAGGAAGGTCGTCGGAGGTCGCGGTGACGACGAGTCCGTCGCGGATACCGAGGTTGCGGACGACGCCGGGTGCGCCCGTCCCGTCGAACCAGAGACCACCTCGGACGATGACGTCGAAATCCCCATAATTGTGATCCACACCACTCATGGCGCGAGGGTACATGAAAAAGAGGCCGCGCACTCTCTAAATTCCCGGTTCCGACGGTCTACGGTTCGGCCATGGACCTCGACACCACCCCGGCACTGCTCGTCGACCGCGACATCCTCGACCGCAACATCGCGCGGATGGCGCAGTCCGCCGCCTCACGAGGCCTGTCGCTGCGACCCCACGCGAAGACGCACAAGTGCTCCGAGATCGGACGACGCCAGCTCGGTGCGGGAGCCCGCGGCCTGACGGTCGCGACCGTCTCCGAAGCCGAAGTCTTCGCCGACGAGGGTTTCGACGACCTGTTCGTCGCGTACCCGCTGTGGGTCGACGCTGCCCGCGGTGCACGGCTGCGCGCGTTGACCGACCGGGTGCGCCTGACGGTCGGGATCGATTCCGCGACCGGAGCCCGGCAATTCGTCGAGCACGCCGGCACCGCGATCGGGGTGCTCGTCGAGATCGACAGCGGGCACCACCGCACCGGCGTGTTGCCCGAACAGGCCGGAACCGTGGCGTCGGCGGCCCGCGAGGCGGGCCTCGACGTGCGCGGCGTCTTCACCTTCCCCGGCCACTCGTACGCACCCGACGCGCCCGACAGCGCAGCACGGGAGGAAGTCGACGCACTGGCGGCAGCAGCGGCGTCGCTACGAGCAGCGGGGATCGAGCCGACCGTGATCAGTGGGGGTTCCTCCCCCACGGCACATCTCGACGTGCCCACGGTTGCAACCGAGTTGCGTCCCGGCGTGTACGTCTTCGGTGATGCGCAGCAACTCGAACTCGGCGCGGTGAGCGAATCCGACATCGCGCTGACCGCCCTGGCGACCGTCGTTTCCGCTCGCGACGAGGTGATCGTGCTCGATGCCGGTTCCAAGGTGCTCGGCGCCGATCGAGCCGCGTGGGCCACGGGGTACGGACGCATCCTCGGGGAACCGGACGCGCGCATCACCGCACTGTCGGAGCATCACGCGACGGTGCAGTGGCCGGAGGCATCAACCCGCCCACAACTCGGCGACAGGATGCGGGTGATCCCCAACCACGTGTGCAATGCCGTGAACCTCGCGGACGAGTTGATCATGGTCTCCGGCGACGCGGTAGTCGAGCGATGGAAGGTCGCGGCACGAGGGTGCAACACGTGATCCCGAGACGGTCCCCACACGATCACCTCGAATTCGGCGTGTAGGTCACGAACACGACACCGATCCTCCCCGCACGTCGCTACGCTGCGTTGATGCCGCTGAACCCCGACCTTGCCGGACGCATCTTTCCGCCGACGTCCTATCTCGTCGGCCGGGAGAAGATCCGGGAATTCGCCCGCGCCGTCCGATCGACGCATCCGATCCATCTCGACCCGGAGGCAGCCCGGGCCGCCGGCTTCCCTGATGTCGTGGCTCCTACGACCTTCACCACCGTCGTCCAGAGTCCGTCGGTGACACAGCTTCTGGAGACGCCGGGTACCGGTCTCGAGCTGCACCGGGTGGTGCACGGGTCGGAGAAGGTCGAGCACCGGCGCCCGATCGTGGCCGGCGACGATTTGACCGCGACGCTCACCATCACGGAGGTCACCGAACGCGCCGGCAACCACATCCTGTCCACGATCTGCGAGATCCGGGACGACACGGACGATCTGGTCGCGGTAGTCACTTCGACACTGCTTCACCGAGGAGACGACGCATGACACTCGGCACCGCACTACGATTCGACGAACTCGAGGTCGGTGCGGTCATCGCGAAGACCGAACTGACGGTGACCCGCAGCGATCTGGTCCGCTACGCCGGTGCCTCGGGCGACTTCAACCCGATCCACTACGACGACGTCGTCGCGGCCGGCGAAGGGCTCCCCGGCGTGCTCTGCCAGGGAATGCTCACCGCAGCCCTCGCCCTGCAGACCCTCACGGAACGGCTCGGCGATCCCACCGTGGTCGTCTCCTACGAGACACGGTTCACGCGACCCGTTGTGGTCGACCCGATGTACGGTGCCGTCCTGTCGGTGTCTGCGAAGGTCGGCCACCTCGACGAGGCGGAGCGCACCGCACGGATCGATATCACCGTATCCGTCGACGACCGGCGGGTGCTCGGCAAGACCCAGGTCCGGCTCGCGTTCTCGTCCTGACTCCGAGCGCCGGGAATTCGCCGACGGAACGGACCTCGGTAAGAGAGGATCGACCCATGTCGCGGACACTTCTCGCCGGCTTGGCCGCCGCAGCAACAGCCGTGTACCTCGGGGCATGTGCGTCCCCGTCGAGTCCGTCCGTCGACGAGGGCACCGCCCGGGTGAGCCGTACCGTCACCGAGCCCTCGACGCCCGGGACGGGTACTCCGCGCGTGACCGGCACCGTCGCGTCCGGTCTCGACGCTCCGTGGGGAGTTGCTTTTCTTCCCGGTGGTTCTGCACTGGTGACCGAGCGCAACACCGGCCGGATCGTCGAGATCACCGACGGCGAGGTCCGCGAGGTCGGTCGCGTCGGAGAGACCCTCGCGCAGGGCGAATCGGGACTGCTGGGAATCGCGGTGTCGCCGACCTTCGACACCGACCGCTTCGTGTACCTGTACGTGACAACCGGCAGCGACAACCGGGTACTCCGAGCCGTTTTCGACGGCACCACGCTCGCCGAACCGGAGGTGATCCTCGACGGTATCCCGGCCGGACGGATCCACGACGGCGGGCGGATGATCTTCGGTCCCGACGGGATGCTGTACGTCGCGACCGGCGAGGCGGGCGAGCGCGAACTCGCCCAGGATCCGGAATCACTCGGCGGCAAGATTCTTCGCATCACCGGCGACGGCGAACCCGCGCCCGACAACCCAGATCCGGCGTCGCCGGTGTACTCGCTCGGTCACCGCAACGTGCAGGGACTCGCATTCGACGGCCGGGGACGGTTGTGGGCGTCGGAGTTCGGGCAGAACGACGTCGACGAGCTGAATCTCGTGACGGCCGGTGCGAACTACGGCTGGCCCGTGACCGAAGGGGCCGGGGGCTCCGGCGAATTCGTCGATCCGGTCCTCACCTGGCCGGTCTCGCAGGCGTCGCCATCGGGACTGGCATGGTTCGACGGCAGCCTGTGGATGGCAGGCCTGCGCGGAGAACGCCTCTGGCGCATCGATATCCCGGATACTGATGTGCAGGACACCGCAGTCACCGCGACCGACTTCTTCGTCGGCGAGTACGGACGATTGCGGACCGTCGTCGCCGCGCCGGACGGCTCACTGTGGCTGACGACGTCCAATCGGGACGGTCGCGGCAGCCCGGCCGACGACGACGACCGCATCCTCCGGATCGAGATCTCCTGACGATCAGGGGACGAGAACGACCACCGTCTCGGCGACCAGCGCCGGGCGCTCTCCACCCTCGATCTCGATGGTGTATCCGACGACGAGGTTCGCACCCTTGGCGGTGCGCTCGAGCGATGTGAACTCGGCGCCGGCACGGATCCGCGAGCCGACGGGGACCGGCGCGGGATAGCGAACCTTGTTGCTGCCGTAGTTGACCTTCATCTTCAGGCCCTCGAGGGAAAAGATCTGGGTGCCGAGCACCGGCAGCAGCGACAGGGTCAGGTAACCGTGGGCGATGGTCTTGCCGTACGGGCCGTCCTTCGCACGCTCGGGGTCGACGTGGATCCACTGGTGATCACCGGTGGCCTCGGCGAACAGATCGATGCGCTTCTGGTCGATCTCGAGCCAGTCGCTGTAGCCGAGGTGCTCGCCGACGGCCTTCTCGACCTCGTCGATTCCGTTGAGAACCCGCATTGTTGCTCCTGTCGATGTGCGGCGACGGTCAGAGACCGGCTCGCCTGAGGGTGACGCGATAGGTGTAGTGCTCGGGCAGAAAGTAACTCACCGACAACTCGGTGGGCACGCCATCGTCGTTCGAGTACAACCGGTCGACGCGCAGCAAGGGATGTCCTACTTCACAATTCAGTTCGGTCGCCACCTGTTCGGTGGCGAGCGCGACCGTGATGGACTGTGCGGCTTCGACGATGGGACTGTCGAGATGCGGTTCGAGCAGCCCGATCATCGTGTTCCGGCTGGACGCACCCGCTTGGAGCTCCGGCGAGTCGAGTACGTGCGCGGCGACGGGTTCGGGCAGGTGAACCATGGTGAGTACGAAGGGGATTCCGTCGTGCAGGCGCTTGAATACCGCCGTGTACAGCACGTCGGTGTCGAGACGCAGCCGGCTCGCGGCGTCGATGTCGACTCCGCGTCGCAGCGGCGAGACGATCTGCATGACCGTGTCGGCCGACAACGCGAGCAGATCCTCGATCGAGCCGAGCTGGGGCCGGTAGCGCCGGCCCGACTCGTTCGCGAAGGTGCCGCGGCCGGGAACGCGGTAGACGATGCCGTCGGCCACGAGATCCTGGAAGGCGCGACGCACCGTCTGCCGGCTCACGCCGTGTTCCTCGGCGAGTTCGGCCTCGGTGGGCAGGCGCGTGCCGTCGCTGTACCGTCCCGCCTCGACGGCCTCCCGGAGCTGGCGCGCGAGTTGCGCGTAGGCCGGTTCCGTTTCCCGCACCTTGTAGTCCATGACGGACCGATCCTAGCGGCCGGTCGTCACAGTCCGCCGCGTGCTACGAGCTGGCTCGCGATGACGTTGCGCTGGATCTCGTTGGTGCCCTCGCCGACGATCATCAGCGGCGCGTCGCGGAAGTAGCGCTCGACGTCGTACTCGGTGGAGTAGCCGTAGCCGCCGTGGATGCGCACCGCGTTCAGGGCGATCTCCATCGCGATCTCCGAGCAGTACAGCTTGGCCATACCGGCTTCCATGTCGCAGCGCTCGCCGCTGTCGTACTTCTCCGCCGCGTAGCGCGCCAGCTGCCGGGCGGCGGTGAGCTTGGTGGCCATCTCCGCCAGGTAGTTGCCGATGGACTGGTGCTTCCAGATCGGCTGACCGAAGCTCTCGCGCTGCTGCGCGTAGGCGAGGGAATCCTCGAGTGCAGCGGTCGCGACACCGAGGGCGCGGGAGGCGACCTGCAGACGGCCGGTCTCGAGGCCCTTCATCATGTGGGCGAAGCCCTTGCCGGGCTCGCCGCCGAGGATCGCGTCGACGGAGATGCGGTAGCCATCGAAGCTCAGCTCGCACGACTCGACGCCCTTGTAACCCAGCTTGGGCAGGTCGCGTGAGACGGTCAGGCCCGGGCCGTGCTCGACGAGCACGACGGAGATGCCCTTGTGGCGCGGCTGCGCGGTGGGGTCGGTCTTGCACAGCAGCGCGATCAGCCCCGAGCGACGCGCGTTGGTGATCCACGTCTTGGCACCGTTGATGACCAGCTCGTCGCCGTCACGCTTGGCGGTCGTCGTCATCGCTTGCAGGTCGGAGCCGCCGCCGGGCTCGGTCAGCGCCATCGTCGCCCGGATCTCACCGGTGGCGAGCTTGGGCAGATACTTGCTCTTCTGCTCCTCGGTGCCGAACAGGGTCAGCAGCTTGGCGACGACGGTGTGCCCGCCCATCGCACCCGACAACGACATCCATCCGCGGGCGAGTTCCTCGGTGACCTGGACGTAGCAGGGCATCGACACCGGCGAGCCGCCGTACTCCTCGGGCACGGCGAGCCCGTAGATGCCGATCTGCTTCATCTGCTCGATCCACTTCTCGGGGTACTCGTTGGCGTGCTCGACCTCCTGCACCGACGGCTTGACCTCCCGATCGATGAAGTCGCGGACGGTCTCGACCAGAAAAGTCTCTTCGTCGTTCAGGTAGGTCACGGGGCATCCTTCGTTGGGGACGGGCCACACGGACCCGGCAACTTTGTACGGCCATTTTGTGGACCGAGTTCGGACGTTGTCAACGCAAAGACCGTCATTCGAAGGCGTGATTGCAGAGTTTTCGACGATACGAACGACTGCACCTTCCTATGAGCACACCTCTCCGTGGGGTGGCATACCGCCAACAATGGCCGTACATTTAGCGCCGTCATTGCCGACCGAACTCCCCGAGGTCCCCGTGTCTTCCGAGCAACACCTCCGCCAGCGCGCCGTTCTCGTCGCCCCCGGCTCCGACGAACGCAAAGCCGGTAAGGCCCTCGCCTCCGCCGTCGACGAGGTCGTCCTCGACCTCGAGGACGCCGTCACCGCCGCCCAGAAGGACGCCGCCCGCGAACTCGTGGCTCCCCTGGTCCGCGAACACGGCGCCGCACGCACCGTCTCCGTGCGCATCAACGGACGCGGCACGCCCTGGTTCGAGGACGACCTGCGCACGTGCGCCGCACTCGGCGACGCCCTCGCCTCGATCGTGATCCCCAAGGTCGAGAGCGCCGACGACCTCGTCGAGGCCGACCGCATCCTCGGCGATTCGACCGTCCCGGTGCAGGCCCTCATCGAGACCCCCGCCGGCGTGCAGCGCATCGACGAGATCGTCGCCGGGCCCCGGGTTGCCGGCGTGATCATCGGCTACGCCGACCTCGGCGCCTCCCTGGGCCGCGCCCGCACCGCCGCGCCCGAGCACTGGCTCTACGTGCAGGACCGCGTGCTGCACGCCGCCCGCGCTGCGGGTGTCCAGGCGATCGACGGCCCGTTCCTCGGCATCGCCGACGACGACGCCTTCCGTCACTCGGTGCAGTGGGTGTCCGATCTCGGATTCGACGGCAAGTGGGTCATCCACCCCGCGCAGATCACCTCTGCCGCAGCGGCCTTCACGCCCACCGACGATCAGGTCGACGCCGCCCGCAAGGTTCTCGCCGCGCTCGAGGAAGCCGAGAACCGCGGTGCCGGAGCCGCCCAGCTCGACGGGCAGATGCTCGACGAGGCCGTTGCCGTCGCCGCCCGCCGCACCCTGTCGAAGATCGGAGCCTGAACGCCATGGCCACCTCGTACGTCGGCGGACCCTATTTCGACGAACTGACCGTCGGCCAGGTCTTCGACACCGCCCCCGCCGTGACGCTCACCGACGGCCTCGCCGCCGCGCACCAGAGCATTCTCGGTGACCGCCTACGTCTTCCGCTCGACAAGCACCTCTCGGCCGCCGTCGCGGGTGGGCCGGTCGCGCACGCCGGTTTCGTCACCGACATCGCGATCGGGCAGTCCACGCTCGTCACGCACCACGTCAAGGCCAACCTCTTCTACCGCGGCCTGCGTTTCCGCCGCTTCCCGCACATCGGCGACACCCTCTACACCACCACCGAAGTCGTGGGACTGAAGGAGAATTCGGCGAAGCCCGGACGCAGGCCCACCGGTCTCGCGGCGTTGCGCATGAACACGGTCGATCAGGACGGCAACACCGTCCTCGATTTCTACCGCTGCGCGATGCTGCCGCTGAGCGAGAACCCCGACCCCGACCGCGTCGTGCACTCCGACGACCTCTCGGCCATCGGACCGCAGGACGAACCACAGTGGTCCGCGCCCGCCGACTGGGATCTGGATGTCTACCGGTCGAAGGTGCCGGGCGAGCACTTCGACAAGTCCCTCGCCGGTGCCGTGCTGCAGTCCAGCGGCGATGTCGTCTCGAGCGCACCGGAACTCGCGCGCCTGAGCCTCAACATCGCGGCGACGCACCACGACGAGCGGGTCGGCGCGTCGGGTCGTCTCGTGTACGGCGGCCACACCATCGGCCTGGCCTTCTCGCAGGCGACGCGCGCGCTGCCGAATCTCGTGACGGTGCTGGGTTGGAAGTCGTGCGACCACACCGGTCCGGTGCAGGAGGGCGACACCCTCACCAGCGACCTGCACATCGAATCCGCCGAGCCCCTCGCCGAGGGCGGTGGCGTGCTGAACCTGCGGTCGGTCGTCTACGCGCACCGCGGCGGTGCCGCGAATGGCAACCGCGGCGGTGCCGAGCCGGCGCCCGTGCTGGATTGGCGGTTCACCGCACTCATGGCCTGACAGCCCCTGCCGAAACCGACGTTGTGCGCGAAATCGTTTGGGAAATCGCGAACAATGTCGGTTTCGTCGTTATGCGTCGACTCGTTTGACGAGACGGATGGCGCCGAGCGGGTCGAGCATCTCGGGGTGCGACTGCCTGGCCCGTTGTTCGGGAGTGCTGCCGTGCCGTTCGGCGATCCGGAACAGCCCCGCGTACTCACGATGGGCGCGTTCGCGACGCGGATCGGGTGGGGTGAAACCTTCCTCGGACATGATCCCAGGACGGCGCGTGAGCAAGTTGTTGTCAACAAATTGTTCACACATGCCCGATCCGCAACGACTTCGACCATCCGCCACAGCAATTGCGGCGGCGAATAGCCAGGACGGTAGCGGATACGGGCATCAGGGCACGGTCCACGTGTTGTCGCCCCGCAGCAACTGCTGCAGGTCGGCGGTGCCGGACTCCCGCGCGGTCCGCACCCGAGCGCGCTCCGCGTCGTCGTAGGTCGTCCGCCCGACCTGCCGCACGATCCCCGTGACGACGTAACGAAGGTCCTGGTCCGACAGCCGCGACAGCGCGTACGCGTATTCGGGGTCGTCGGTGTGCGCGTCGTGCACGACGATGTCGGCGGCGTCCACCTCGGAGCGTTGCGCCACACGCAGACCGAAACCCTTTCGGACGACGCACCGCTCGTCGTCGACGCCGAAGATGATCGGTTCGCCGTGCCGCAGCGGGATCAGGTGCGACGGCGCTTCGTCCTTGCGCAACACGTCGAACGAGCCGTCGTTGAAGATCGGGCAGTCCTGCAGGATCTCGACGAAGGCCGCACCGCGATGGTGTGCCGCCGCGCGCAGGACCTCCGTCAGTCCGGCGCGATCGGAGTCGAGAGCACGTGCGACGAAGGACGCCTCGGCGCCGAGCGCGAGCGACAGGGTGTTGAACGGCGCGTCGACCGACCCACCGGGTGAGGACTTGGTGACCTTGCCGACCTCCGAGGTCGGCGAGTACTGACCCTTGGTCAGGCCGTAGATCCGGTTGTTGAACAACAGGATCCGCATGTTCACGTTGCGACGCAGGGCGTGGACGAGATGGTTGCCGCCGATCGACAGGGCGTCGCCGTCGCCGGTCACGACCCACACCGACAGATCCGGACGCGTCACCGCCAGACCGGTCGCGAGTGTCGGGGCGC
This sequence comes from Rhodococcus sp. IEGM1339, assembly GCF_050321925.1. Classification (NCBI taxonomy): domain Bacteria; kingdom Bacillati; phylum Actinomycetota; class Actinomycetes; order Mycobacteriales; family Nocardiaceae; genus Rhodococcus; species Rhodococcus sp. IEGM1339. Next base: position 45,665 of record NZ_JBNQFT010000009.1, on the reverse strand, counting down.
GTCCGTGGATCGAGTGCACACCGTAGGTGTCGAGATAGTAGGGGAAGCGCGACGAGCATCCGATACCGGAGACGAACACGAGATTCTCACGCCGGACACCCAATTCGGGCAGCAGGCTGCGGACCGTCGCGAGGATGATGTAGTCGCCGCAACCCGGACACCACCGCACTTCCTGGTCGGACGTGAAGTCCTTCGCCTTCTGCGGGTCGTCCGTCCGGGGCACACCGTCGAGTGCGTCGGTGTGCGGGCGGAGTCCGAGATCGTGGCCGAGGAGTCCGGTCATGCTCGTGCCCTCTCTGCTGTCGGGTCGAGTTTCGTCGACGAGGCGACCGCGGCCGGCGTCCGGGATCGTTCGGTGTCGGCGAGTGTTCCGGCGAACTCGGCTTCGATGGCGTCGTGGAGTTCGTCGGCGCGGAACGCCATGCCGGATACCTTCGTCACCGGCTGGATGTCGGCATCGAACCGCGACCGCAGCAGGAAGGACAGCTGACCGAGGTTCATCTCCGGGACCAGCACGCGCCGGTAGCGGCCGAGCACGTCGCCGAGATTCTTCGGCATCGGCGCCAGGTGCCGGAGGTGCGCGCGGGCGACGACATGCCCCGCTCGCCGGGCGCGACGCACGGCCTCCCCGATCGGCCCGTACGACGAACCCCAGCCGAGCACGAGCACCTCGGCGTCGCCGGTGGGGTCGTCGACGTCGAGATCCGGGACGTCGATGCCGGCCACCCGCGCGACCCGCAGTCGGGTCATCAGCTCGTGGTTGGTGTGGTGGTACGAGATGTCGCCGGTGCCGTCGGCCTTCTCGAGTCCGCCGATCCGATGCTCGCGACCTGCGGTGCCGGGTATCGCCCAGTCGCGCGCGAGGGTGTCGGCGTGGCGGGCGTAGGGCAGGTAGCCGGGATCGTCGTCACCCGGCGACGCGGCGAAGCGCGGATCGATGCGGGGCAGGTCGTCGATGTCGGGGATCCGCCACGGTTCGGATCCGTTGGCGATCGCACCGTCGGACAACAGCATGACCGGGGTGCGGTAGGTGATGGCGATGCGCGCGGCTTCGAGTGCGGCGTCGAAGCAGTCGGCGGGTGACTGCGGAGCGACGATCGCGACGGGCGATTCGCCGTTGCGGCCGAACATCGCCTGCATCAGGTCGGCCTGTTCGGTCTTCGTCGGAAGGCCCGTGGACGGTCCACCACGCTGGACGTCGACGACGATCAGCGGCAGTTCGGTCATCACCGCCAGACCGATGGCCTCGGATTGCAGGGCGATTCCCGGACCCGACGTGCTCGTGACCCCGAGCGCGCCACCGTAGGACGCGCCGATCGCGGCGCCGATACCCGCGATCTCGTCCTCGGCTTGGAAGGTGTGCACTCCGAAGCGTCCGAGTCTGCTCAGTTCGTGGAGGATGTCGGAGGCCGGCGTGATCGGGTAGGTGCCGAGGAAGACGTCCATCCCCGCCGCGCGACCCGCCGCGACGAGACCGTAGGCGAGGGCGGTGTTGCCGGTGATCTGCCGGTACGTCCCGGGTGGCAGTGCCGCGCGGGCCACCTCGTAGGTTGCGGCGAACGCCTCGGTGGTCTCGCCGTAGTTCCAGCCGGCGCGCAGGGCGAGGACGTTCGCGTGCGCGATGTCGGGCTTCGACGCGAACTTGCGCTCGAGGAACGTCTCGACCGACGCGATCGGCCGCCCGTACATCCACGACAGGAGACCGAGCGCGAACATGTTCTTCGAGCGCTGCGCATCCTTCTTGCCGACGCCGGCGGGTTCGACGGCTCCAGCGGTGAGCGTGCTCATCGGCAGGGCGTGGACGGTCAGGTGCTCCACCGCGTCGGTGCCGAGCGGATCGGCGTCGTAGCCCGCCTTGCTCAGGTTCCGTTTGGTGAACTCGTCGCTGTTCACGATGACGGTGCCGCCTCGGGGCAGGTCGCCGACGTTGGCCTTGAAGGCCGCCGGGTTCATCGCGACCAGCACGTCGGGCCGGTCGCCGGCGGTGAGGATGTCGTGGTCGGCGATCTGGATCTGGAAGCTCGAGACCCCGGGAAGAGTGCCCTGAGGTGCGCGGATCTCGGCGGGGAAGTTGGGTTGTGTGGCAAGGTCGTTGCCGAAGGCCGCCGCCTCGGCGGTGAACCTGTCACCGGCGAGTTGCATGCCGTCGCCGGAGTCGCCGGCGATGCGGATGACGACCTGTTCGAGTTTCGCGCTCGACGCCATGCGCTCCATCGTGGCCCTCACGCGCGCATGTGCAACCGGTTCTCCCGAAAATTCTGCTCATCCGCTACAAGATCGGCTTTCTGCTACAGCAATTGCCGGCAATCACCGCAGCGGAAAGCCAACTTTGTAGCGAACGCGTCAGGAGCGGACGGTGTCGCCGATGAAGCTCAACGCCTGGGGCCACGACACGGCGTAGGCGTCGGCGTTGACGGGATTGCCGTGCCGGTCGCGGGAGGAGAAACCGTGTTCGGCGCCCGGGTAGACGTGGGTGATGGTCGCGCCGGTCTCGCGCTGTTGCAGCGTCGCCTGCAGGTTCGCGAAGGTCTCGGCGCTCATGATCGTGTCGGCGCCGGCGTGCAGCACCATGACGGGTGCTGCGACGCGACCTGCCTGTTCGACGGCGTCGATCGTGTGGTTCGGGGCGGGTGGCACCGCGATCGACGGGTGGTAGGCCACGACATTCGCGACCCGCGTGTCTCGGGCGCCGAGGATCAGGGCGAGGCGTCCGCCGAGGCACCATCCGATCACGCCGACCTTCTCCAGGCGCAGTTCACCGAAAGCATGGTCGAGCAGGGTCGCCATCTCCGCGACGCAGTTCTCGTCGTCGAGGCCCCGCATCAACTCCACGAGTTCCTCGCGCGAGGTGTCGTCGGCGCTCGGTCCGTGCCAGGGATCCCAGACGAGCGCGGTCACACCGGTTCCGGCGATGTCGTGCGCGTACTCGCGGACCTGGGCGTCGATGCCGGTGATCATGGGCAGCAGCAGCATTCCTCCGGTGGCACCGCCGAGCGGCCTGGCCAGATAGGCGCGCAGACCTGCGATGTGAACGAATTCTGCCTCGATGTCGGTCATCGACCGTCCTTCCACTTTGCGTCGTTTGTTCGTCATGATCTTCGTACGAAGTCGTTCAGCGGGCAGCACATCCACCCGTCACTGCAGCTCAGGGACCGTCCGTCCCACCCACCAGAAAAGAACATCATTTCCGATCTGCGGTATCGTTCCTCTCGCGCACCGACGTACGGTTGGAGCACGGCAGACGGCTCGCTCGAAAGGGATACCGGCAGATGGCTCGCACCGTATTGGTCAGTGGTGGCACCGGCGGCCTCGGCAGCGCCGTGACGAAACATCTCCTCGACACCGGATGGCGGGTCGTGGTGCCGTGGCTGGTCCGTGACGAGCTCGAGCGCGTGGGCACGCATCCGAACCTCCAACTCGTCCAGGCCGACGTCTCCGACGAGCAACAGCTCGAGGACGCCCTGAACCTGGCGTGCGACGACCCCGACGCTCCCCTCTTCGGCGTCGTCAATCTTGTCGGCGGCTTCACCTCCGGACCTCGGGTGCACGAGACTCCGATCGAGGTCCTCGACTCCCAGCTCGATCTCAACCTGCGCACTGCCTATTCCGTCAGCCAGGCGGCGCTGCCCCACCTGATCCGCCGCGGCGGTGGATCGATCGTCTGCATCTCCACCGCCGCGACGCTCAACCCCTTCCCGGGCGGCGCCCCCTACATCGCTTCCAAGGCTGCTTTGTCGGCGCTGGTCGAGACGATGGCGCTCGAGTACCGCGACGACCACATCCGCGTCAACGCGCTGCTGCCCGTCGTCATCGACACCCCGGCCAACCGCGCCGCGATGCCCGACGCCGACACGAGCCGCTGGTCGAAGCCGGCCGACATCGCGAAGGTCATCGAGTTCCTGATCTCCGATGCGGGCGCCTCCGTCACCGGTGGTCTGATCCCCGTCACCAATGTCGGCTGACAGCGTCAGACCGACTGGAGGCGACCGAGTTTCATCGCACGTTCGAACGCTCGCCGTTCGGCGTAGTTCATGCCGCCCCACACGCCGTGCGTCTCTCCGGTGCGCACGGCGTGCACTCGGCACGCGTCGATCACCGGACAGGAGCGACAGACCTCCTTCGCCTGCCGCTCGGCCCGGAGCACCGCACCACGGCCGTCCTCGGGCTGAGGGAAGAACATCGACGTGTCCACCCCGCGGCACCGCGCCGCGACCACCCAGTCACGGTCGCCGGATCCGTACATCGCCGCCTCCTTGCCCATCGGGTCATCGCGGACCTGCACTCGTCGAACGAGTGTTTGTACGGCCATTTTTCGGTACCCGGCGGGGATCGTCAATCGTTGAGCAGGACAAATCCATCAGAATCGACGATGCCAGTCGCTTCGGATACCTATAAGCACCGGACGCTATGGCCGCACATTTGATGAGCGGACGAGGCCGAGCGGACCAGGGGGGCGGATCAGCCGACGATGCCGGCCTTCTTCAGGCCCGCGATCTGCTCGTCGGTGAGCCCGAGAGCGGCGAGCACCGTGTCGGTGTGCTGACCGAGCCCCGGCACCGCGCCCATCGGCAGTTCGACGTCGCGGAAGTTCATCGGCGGCAGGATGCCACGCACCGTCCCCGCCTCGGTCTGCACCTCACGCCAGCGATCGCGCGTCGAGAGCTGGGGGTGCTCGATGAGCCCGCGCAGATCCCGCAGCTGCGCGGCGGGCACACCGGCGTCGGCGAGCTTGCCGTCGAGCTCCGCACTGGTGAATTGCTTGGTGGCCTGCCCGACCAGCGCATCGACGTCCTCGCGGCGACGCACCCGCTCGAGATTGGTGGCGTAGCGCGGATCATCGCCCAGTTCGGGCATGCCGAGCACATCGGTGAGCGTGCGCCAGCCCCGATCGTTCTGCACGCCGATGAGGATCTCGCCGTCCGAGGTGGGGTATTTGTCGTACGGCGCGATCGACGTGTGCGACAGACCCATCCGCGGCACCTGCCGCCCCTGATACATCTGCAGGTACATCGGATAACCGAGCCATTCGGCGGTCGCGTCGAACATCGACACGTCGATCGTCGCGCCGACGCCCGTGCGGTGCCGGCGCAACAGCGCCGCCTGGATGGAGGTGAGCGCATACATGCCCGCGGCGATGTCCGAGGTGGGGATGCCCGTCTTCACCGCAGTCTCGGGCGTGCCGGTGATCGAGCACAGGCCCGTCTCGGACTGCACGAGCATGTCGTAGGCCTTGCGGTCGCGCATCGGTCCGTCGGTGCCGTAACCGGACATGTTGACCACCACCAGTTCCGGGTGGTCGGCACGCAGGTCGTCGGCACCGAGTCCGAGACGCTCCACCGCGCCGGGAGCGAGATTCTGCAAGAAGACGTCCGCACCGCGGATCAGCGCCTTCACCGCATCGATGCCCTCGGGAGCCTTGAGATCCACCGCGAACGATTCCTTGCCGCGGTTGAGCCAGACGAAGTGTGCGGCCAGGCCGTGCACGGCACCGTCGTAGGCGCGCGCGAAGTCGCCGTCGCCGACGCGTTCGACCTTGACGACACGGGCTCCGAGGTCTGCGAGATGGCGCGTCGCGAGGGGCGCGGCGACCGCCTGTTCGAGGCTCACCACAGTGATGCCCTCCAGCGGCAGGCCGGCGGAAACCTCCACCTCGGTCCGATCGGTTCGGTCGCTCGTCACCTGATGTCCTTTCGCGTTCGCGGTTCCCCCATCCGGCGTCGCTGCATGTCTACCAGGACGAACACGGACTCCTCAGTAATACCTCTGCGGTATCGATTCGAGTCCTATTGGGTATTGGACTGGAAATCCGAGCCCTGCCACTCTCTGTTGAGACGCAGACCACATTTCACCCGCTTCGTCCGGGGGCGTAGCAGACGGAGGGCGCATGAGTTCGTCCACACCCACCGATCAGGAGATCGCGAGGAAGGCCCGCAAGGCCGGTATCGCCTCCTTCATCGGCACCACCATCGAGTGGTACGACTTCTACATCTACGGCACGGCCGCCGCGCTGGTGTTCGGCCAGGTCTTCTTCTCGGACGAACTCTCGAGCGGTGTCGCGACCCTCCTCGCGTTCGTCACCCTCTGGGCCGGCTTCCTTGCCCGCCCACTCGGTGGCGTCATCTTCGGCCATCTCGGAGACCGCCTCGGACGCAAGAACACCCTCGTCATCACGCTCGTCATGATGGGCATCGCGACGGTGGGCATCGGTTTGCTCCCCACCTACGCGCAGATCGGAATGTGGGCGCCGGTCCTGCTGGTCTTCCTGCGCATCGTGCAGGGCGTCGCGGTCGGCGGCGAATGGGGCGGCGCCGTCCTCATCGCCAGCGAGAACGCCCCGAAGGGCAAGGGAATCCTGTATTCGGCGTTCGCGCAGCAGGGTTCGCCCGCCGGCAACCTGCTGTCGACGATGGCCTTCTTCTTCCTCGCAGCGCTGCCCACCCCGCAGTTCATGATGTGGGGCTGGCGCATCCCGTTCCTGCTGTCGGGCGTGCTGGTCGTCATAGGCATGGTGATCCGCCTCGAGCTCGAGGAATCGGACGCGATGAAAGCCGTTCTGGCACGCAAGAAGACCGTCAAGCTCCCGATCAAGGAAGTGCTGCGCAAGCACTGGGTCCTGGTCCTGCTCGGCGCCGGTGCACTGCCCCTCGCCCAGGTGACCTATTTCAAGAACACCTTCGCGCTGTCGTGGGCGACGAGCGAACTCGGTTACGAGCGCGGCACCTTCCTCGCGATCATCGCCATCGCCCTCGTCGTGCAGTTCATCGTGCAGCCGTTCGGTGCCGTGCTGGTGTCGAAAATCGACATGCGCAGGGCCATGCTCCTGATGATCGTCCCGGAGCTGTTCCTCATGCCGGCGATGTTCTTCGCGATCCGCACCGAGACCTTCGCGGTCGCCGTGATCGGTATGTGCCTCGCGACGATTCCGCACTCGATGTTCTACGGCGCGATCGCCGGCATCCTGGCCCGCGCCTTCCCGGCAAACATCCGGTACTCGGGCCTGTCGCTCGCCTACCAGCTGTGCTCGCTGATCGTCGGTGGTGGCACCCCGGTTCTCGCCCAGTACCTGCTCAACTCGTCCGGTGACGTCACCGGCGTGGCCATCGCGGCGGCCTGCTACGCAGCGGTTTCCCTCGTGTGCACCCTGGCACTGCTCGAGCGCACCGGATACGACCCGAAGGCACCCTCGGTCGCCGAGAAGTCCGACGCCGACGAACTCGCCCTCGAGCAGTCGGAGGCGGCCGAGCACGACCGCCGTACTCCGGGAACCGACGACACCCCACGAGGTCGCGTCCATGCCTAGGACGGATCGCTCGCACTCGGGGCCGGCCGGCGCAGTCGCCGGCCGGCCCCGGTCAATCCGGAGTCGGCAGCGCTTCCTCGGAGAGGCGGAGAACCTCCCGCAGCGCGGCACTGTCGTCGTCCTCCCGCCACACGAGCCGCACGTCGAGCGGCTCGGGATGATCTGCGAGAGGAACGGACACGACCTCGGGGTTGATGACGTTCGCCGCGACCGACGAGACCGTCATCGAACATCCCACCCCGGCCGAGACCAGGGCGATCAGCGACAGCGAATCCGGGGCGCTCTGAACGATTCTGGGCGTGAATCCGACATCGTGGGCGATACGGAGCAACAGCTCGCGCAGCATCGATCCGGGTTCGGCGGGCAGCATCACCCACGCCTCGTGCGCGAGGTCCTCGAGCCGGACCTGCTCACGGTCGGCGAGCGGGTGCTCCTTGGGCAGCGCCACGACGAGGTTCTCTCGGGCCACGACGCGCGACGCGATCCCCGGTGGGAAGAACAACACGCGCACGATGCCGATGTCGAGCTTGCCCGCGGCCAGCTTGTTGAGCGCCTCGCTCGCGTACGCCGAACTGTCGAGCACGAATTCGATACCGGGATGAGTGCGCCGCACGAGCTTCGCCCACCGGCCCACGAGATAGTGCGAGGACGAACCGGCGAAACCGATACGGACCCTGCCGGTCTGACCCGACCCCGCGGCGGTCACCGCCATCTCGGCGAGCCGGCAGGCGTCGAGGATGTTCCGGGCCGGCTCCACGAGCGCGCGACCGCTCTCCGTCAACCGCACGCTGCGGGTGTTGCGTTCGAAGAGTTCGGCTCCGAGTTCTTTCTCGAGCCTGCGGATCGTGCGGCTGAGCGGCGGCTGGGCCATGTGCAGCCGTTGCGCCGCGCGACCGAAATGCAGTTCCTCCGCCACCGCCAGGAACGCCTTCACCTGCTGGATCTCCACCCGTCGATTATTGCGCCTGCGGGCGCCTGATATCCGACACCGAATTACCGACCACACGGAGGACGACCGGGTATGCCGGACAAACTCATGACCCTGCGCGAGGCGATCGCCACCTATGTCGAGGACGGCATGACCGTTGCCCTCGAGGGTTTCTCGCACCTCATCCCGTTCGCCGCGGCGCACGAGATCATCCGGCAGGGCAGGCGCGACCTGACGTTGTGCCGCATGACCCCCGACATCATCTCCGATCAGCTCATCGCCGCCGACTGCGTGTCGAAGCTCGTCGCCTCGTTCTTCGCCAGCGGCTCGGCCGGGTCGCTGTACGAGATCCGCCGGCGCATCGAGAGCCACGACCCCGTCGCACTCGAAGTCGAGGAGTACAGCCACTACGGCATGGTCTGCCGCTACCAGGCCGGCGCGGCCGGGCTGCCCTTCTTCCCGCTGCGCTCGTATGCCGGCAGCGACCTGCCGAAGATCAACCCGAACATCCGGCTCGTCGAGGATCCCTTCAGCGGCGGCAGCGTCTACGTTGCGCCTCCACTGAACCCGGACGTGACGATCATCCACGCCCAGCGCGCCGACCGCTCCGGCAACGTCCAGATCTGGGGCATCGCCGGCGTGCAGCAGGAAGCGGTCTACGCTGCGAAGAAGGCCATCGTGGCGGTCGAAGAGATCGTCGACGACGACGTGATCCGCTCCGATCCCAGCCGCACCCTCGTCCCCTCGCACGCGGTGGACGCGGTGGTGCTGAGCCCGCGCGGAGCGCACCCCTCCTACGCGCAGGGTTACTACGACCGCGACTGCGCGTTCTACCGCCGATGGACCGCGATCAGCAAGGACCCCCAGCAACTGCGCACCTGGTTGAAGGAATGGGTCCTCACCACCGCCGATCACGCCGAATACCTCGAGAAACTGGGCGAAGAGTACTGGGCCGACCTCGAGGTCGCGCCGCGCCCCTCCGGGACCGTCGACTACGGGAGCCGAAAGTGACCACCACCGAAACCTTCTCCACCACCGAACTGATCGTCTCCGTCGCCGCGCGGGCCCTGGCCGGCAAGGCCCGGGTCTTCGCCGGGGTGGGTCTGCCCACCCTCGCCGTCGACCTCGCCGCCCGCACGTCGAACCCCGACGTCGAGCTGATCTACGAATCCGGGGTCTGCGGTGCGCACCCCGAGGCGATGGCCGAGGGCATCGCCGACTCCGTCGTGGTCTCCGGCGCCGAATCCGTGGTGTCCATGGCGTCGCTGTTCGGGTACGTGCTCCAAGGCGGCAACGTCGACGTCGGGTTCCTCGGGGCGGCGCAGATCGACCGCGACGGCAGCCTCAACACCAGCATCATCGGCGACTGGGACAAGCCCACCGTGCGCCTGCCCGGCGGCGGCGGAGCCGTCGAGATCATGCCCAACGCCGGCGAGGTGTTCGTGATCATGCGACGCCACGATCCGAGTGCCTTCCCCGCCGAACTGGACTTCTGCACGACCCCGAGCCCGGTGCGCGCCCGTGAGGCGGGCGTCGGCATCATGCCCCGCGGCCGCGGGGTGACGAAGGTGTTCACCAGTCTGGGCGTGCTGTCGCGGCAAGATTCCTTCGACGAACTCGAACTGACCAGCATCCACCGCGGTGTCACCGTCGACCAGGTCCGCGCCGCCACCGGCTGGGATCTGAAGGTCTCCGACGAGCTGACGCTGACCGAGGATCCCACCGCCGAGGAGATCGACCTGCTGCGCAACGAGATCGACAAGGTCCGCCTGTATCTGCGGTGATCCCGTCCACGTGACCGACGTGGCGGCTGGCAGGATGTCCGCAACGGACGACGCCCCGGATCCTGCGAGCCTGCGCGCGTCCGGCGTGATGCTCGGCGGACGGACCGCCGCGTGATGCGGGAAGGCGGCACGTCATGCACGCGAGCACGATCCACGACCTCGTGGACGGCACGGTCGTCGCGGCTGTGATGCCGTTGACCGACCTCGCGCACAGGCCGGTGGCCGGACGCGATGCCGTCGCACTGCTCGACGAGCACGAGGTGTTCGCCGATCCCCCGACGGTCCTGCACCGGATCGCCGCTGTGCGCGAGCGCGGATTCGCCGTGGCGGTACGCATCGCGGAATCGGCGTCCCGCGCCACGGTCGTCCTGGCTCTGGTCGAGCCGGAGGTGGTCGTCGTACCGGCCGAGGCGCTCGTCGCATCCGACCTGCGGGCCGCCACTACCCTGCTGTCGTTGCGGGCCCACTGCGAGCGCACGAACTCCGTCGTTCTCGCCGAGGGCGTCGACTCCGACCTTCATCGCGAGGCGGCCCTCGCCCACGGTATCGATTTCGGTTGCGGTACAGCACTACACGTTGCGGAGGGTGAAGCCGGCCCTTCGTCGCCGCGCGGCGGGTTGTTCCGTGAACCCACCTGGAGTGCGCCGCTAGACGACGCGACCGCCGCGCCCTTCCGCATCCTGTCTGCCGGTCGGGAACGCGTGCGGAGCGGCAAGGGTCTGCTCGTGTCCATGAGCGCCGACCTCGAGGCGCGAGCCGGGGAGGCCGGACCCGACACGATCGCCCTCGGCACCTTCCAGCACCACGACCACTTCACCGGGGCCGCACGCAGACGATGGCTGTCGATGGCCGACACCCTCGCGCACGTCGCGGTCTTCGCGGTCGGGTTCGGCACGAGCACCTCGGGCCCGGACCTCGTCCCGATCGAGCCGCACGATCCCCTCGTCGACGAGTGGAACGTCATCCTCCTGGGAGAGTCGTTCGCGTGCGCGCTCTCTGCCCTCGACCTGCACCGTCGAACGGCCGGCGGCGAGCGGGAGTTCGAGTACGTCGTCTCCTACGACCGGGAGGCCGTCGCCCGCGCGGCGCGCGCGACCCTGTCCCGTCCCCGACCGGTCCCCTTGGAGGTCCCACCCTCGTCCTGAGCCGCTCTCCCTCGGGTCACCCCTCGAAACGCGCCAGGATGCTGTGAGCGCACCGGATCACGGTGCCGCGGTCGTAGGACAGCACGTAGCGGAACTCGCGGTCGAGATCCTCTGCGTCGGTGTGCATGTCGAGCGCGGCGAGTACGCACGCGAAGTGCGGACCGAGGACGACGACGTTCCATTCGTCGACGATCGGATCGTTCGGGTCCAACGGCGCGTGGTGTACCGCGGAGTCGACGTAGGGATCGATTCCGACGCCGTAGACCCCGGTGTAGGCGACCTGCTCGGCGAGCTGCGCCCATCGAACCCGGGAGGTCGGGGTGAAGTGCTCGGCGCGCTGGAAGGTGCCGAGCACGATCGTCTCCGGTCCGGCTCCCACCGCGTCGGTCTCGAGCAGCTTGCTCATCGACACCAGAAGTCGCTTGAAACTACTTGTGCGTCTGCGTCCTTCGGACGCCAGAGCGAAGGGAGTGAGTTCGGGGCCGCCGGGAACGGCCCGTCGCGGACGCAGCGATATCGGTTCGACATCCGAATCCGCTTGCGCGGCATCCCCGGTCGATCCGACTGTCGGATACAGCGCGCCCATTCCGTATTCGGCGGCCAATCCCAGAGCGCGGCGGCGATGCAGTTCCGAATCGACGCCCTGCGCGATGACGACCGCGCTGCTGGATTCGATGTACGCGGCGACGGCGTGGGCAATCCTCGCCGTCGAGGCGTCGGCCGCACGCGCGATCAGGGCCGGCGACGTGATGATCACATCCGGTTCGACGAGCGGCAGCAGCGCGAGGGCCTGAGCACGCGCTCCCACACCGTCCACCGCGACGAGCATGCCGGCGGTGCGCGCCGCCGCAATGGTGCGCAGCGTCCTGGCAGGGGCGGCGATCAGCGCCTGCTCGGTGATGAGAGCGACCGTGGTCGGGCCCCCTCGATCCCCGAGCGCGCCGAGTTCGTCGAGCGAATCGAGATCGACGGTCACCAGATGCGGAACCGCCGACTCGGCTTGCCGTCCGGCCCTGCGCCACTTGATCCGGTCCAGTTCCGACTTCTGATGCATCGCCCGGGCGGCCTCGCTCAGAGCGGTCGCATCGTGCAACGATGATCCTCCCGGACCACGCAGTTGCAGTTCGACGGCGGACAGCGCACCGCTGCCGAGCCGATGGATGGGGGCGAGCTCCGTCTCCACGACGAGGCCGCCGAACGCGGCCTCCGCGTCGGCGGCAGCGTCGGCAGGAACAGCGCTCATGGATCCAGCATCCCATCTCCGGCCACCGATCGTCCGCTCGGGCCGACGGAGCCAGGAACATAGGATATTTTCGCAGCTCCGAACGCCTACGTTACAGAACCGTGATGTTTCGTTATCGTTCCGTTATGGAACGGGTGGTGGCGAAGCGACATCCGTCGGACAGGCTCTGTGCAAGCCCGAGGCGAGTTCTCACCGGACCCCGACGTTCTCACCACGACCCCAGCAGGCCGACCGTCTGCTCATGATCCAGCCCGCACCGGACGGCACGAAATCCACGCCGACAGGAGACCGCAATGAGCACACGTACGAGCACCACCCGCAGGATCGTCACCCACAGCGGCGCACTCTCACGAGTCGGTGCAGAGACGGTCGCCCGAGCACCGCGCTACCGTCTCGACGTCCACTCGCCCTCCCGTCGCTGCAGCGTCCTGCGGGCGAAGGGAGATCTCGACATGACCGCCCGAGCGGAGTTCGCCTCCACTCTCGGCGACCTCGCACTCTCGGGCGACCACGTCGTCGTCGACCTGTCCGAGGTGACCTTCATGTACTCCGAGGTCGCCTCGATGCTCGCCGATGCCGTTCACATCCGGCCCGACCGTTTCCACGTCGTCGCACCCACACGCCAGGTGCGCATGCTGCTCGACATCCTCGCTCCCGACCTCGACGTCACAGCCGATGCCGCACCCTGCGACGCGGGCACAGCACCCGCTGCCTGATCACAGCAAGGGGCGCGTGACGGCGTCCGGCCGGCGTGCAACCGACTGCTGTAGCAGTGCGCCCGCCACGTGCGCGCGTCGCAACACCTCGGACACGACTGCAGCATCGGATCCACCCACGACCGCGGCGACATGTGTGTGTGGGGGGGCGAACCCCATAAGGTGGTGGTAAAGGCCAATTCAAGCCCTCGGTTGTCAGGTTTGGCAGCCCTTACACTCTATCGGTGCTCAGCCCGTTCTTCCGCAAGGAACATCCTCGCGTGCGTTTCGTCCTCCATCTGGAAGACTTCGGTGACGCCCCAGCCTTGATCACCCAGCAGGAAACCGTCACCTACAGCGACCTGGCCGACCGAGTCCATCGGGCAACTGCCCGGCTGGGCAACACCCGCCGACTGGTGTTGATCGCAGGTGCCAACGAGATCGATGTTCTTGTCGTCTACCTTGCAGCCCTACTCGCCGGACATCCGGTTCTGCTGGCGCCGGGCGACCACCCCGCAGCCTTCGAAGGCCTGATCGCCGCATACCGACCCGACGTGGTGGTGCGCAGTATCGACGGGACCGTGACGATCGAGGAACGGGGTGACGGTTCTGCGCATGTACTGCACCCCGACCTGGCGCTGCTGCTGAGCACCTCCGGCTCGACGGGCTCCCCGAAACTCGTCCGCCTGTCCCATCGCAACGTGCAGTCCAATGCAGAGTCGATCGCGGAGTACCTCGACATCCGTAGTACCGACCGGGCAGTGACGACGCTGCCGATGCATTACTGCTACGGGCTCTCTGTCATCCACAGCCACCTACTGCGCGGAGCCGCAGTGATCCTCACGAGCCGCTCGGTGACCGACCCGGCGTTCTGGGAGCTGTTCCGAGACCACCGCGGCACCAGCTTCGCCGGCGTGCCCTACACGTTCGATCTGCTCGATCGGTTCGGATTCGACGAACTGGACCTACCCGACCTGCGCTACATCACCCAGGCCGGCGGTCGACTCTCACCGGATCGGGTCCGCGCCTATACGCAGTCGGGCCGTGAGCGGGGCTGGGATTTCTTCGTCATGTACGGGCAGACGGAGGCGACCGCACGGATGGCGTACCTGCCTCCGGAACTCGCCTCCGACTATCCGCAGTCGATCGGACGAGCTGTTCCCGGTGGATCCTTCCGGCTCGAGCCGATACCGGACGCTCCGGACGGCACCGGTGAACTGATCTACACGGGGCCGAACGTGATGCTCGGCTACGCGCACACGCCCGAGGATCTGGGTCTCGGGGACGTCCTCGAGGGTGAACTGCGGACCGGCGACCTCGCGCGGCAGATCGACGGCGGCGTGTACGAGGTGGTGGGCCGACGCAGCCGTTTCGTCAAGATCTTCGGGCTACGGATCGACCTGCAGCAGGTCGAGTCGACCCTCGCCGAACAGGGACTGACAGCATGCTGTGTCGGCGGGGCGGACGACATGATCGTGGCGGTCGAGGGTGCGAGCGATCTCGAGGCGATCCGGTCCACGAGCGCACGGGCCTGTGGTCTTCCCGTCGCGGCCGTGCGGGTCTGTCTCGTCGACGAGCTTCCGCGGACCGGCACGGGCAAACCCGACCTTCGGGCAGTGGCCGAGCTCGTGCACCACGCGACGCCCGATTCACCCGAGGCAGAGAGCACCGTCGTGGACACGGCCGCCCTGCGGACCCTGTATGCCGAGGTGCTGCACAGTGGGCAGGTCACCGACGACAGCTCGTTCGTGAGCCTGGGCGGCGACTCGCTGTCCTATGTGCAGATGTCTCTGCGGCTCGAGCGCATGCTCGGCTATCTACCCCAGAACTGGCACACCACCGCGATCAAGGATTTCGTGCCTACGCCCCGGCGACGATGGTGGCGGGCGGTCGAGACCAACGTGCTGCTCCGCGCTGTTGCGATCGTGCTGATCGTCGGTTCGCACATCCGGTTGTTCGGGGTTCTCGGCGGCGCGCATGTGCTGCTGGGGGTCGCCGGATACAACTTCGCACGCTTTCATCTCGCCACTCCCCGTACCGAACGGGTGCGACATGTCCTGGGCAGCGTCGCCCGAATTGCCGTACCCAGCATGGTGTGGCTCGGCGTCGTGATCGCACTGACCGGGGACTATCTCGTGACCAGTGCGTTGTTGCTCAACGGCATTCTCGGCCCCGACGGGTGGACGCCCGAATGGCGGTACTGGTTCATCGAAGCGATCGTGTACATCCTGCTCGTAGTCATCGCGGTGTTGTCCATCCCGCTCATCGACCGTGTTGAGCGCAGGCACTCGTTCTGGTTCGCGATGGCCTTGGTGGGTGTGGGTCTGCTCCCCCGCTACCGCGTGATCGAGCTCGGGGACGGCAACAATCTGATTCTGAGCGCGTCGATGGTCTTCTGGTTGTTCGCCCTGGGCTGGGCTGCCGCTACGTCGACGACCGTGTGGCACCGAATGATCGTCACGGCGGTGATCGCAGCCACGGTGCCCGGATACTTCTCGGGTGATCTCCAGCGAGAACTTCTCGTCATCGGTGGGCTGGGCCTGCTGGTGTGGCTCGAGTCCGTTCCCTGCCCACCTGTGCTGAGCCGGATCGCAGGGGTGCTGGCGAGCGCGTCGCTCTACATCTACCTGACGCACTTCCAGGTGTATCTGCCGCTGCGAGAGGACCATCCCTGGTTGGCGTTCGCCCTGTCGATTCTGGTCGGCATTCTCTTCTGGCAAGCCGTGACGGTCACCCTTGCTCTGCGTCGACGGGTCGGTGCTGCGCGGGCGAAATCCGATCCGAATCCGGCCGGTACCAGCAGTGGTTCGCCCCCGTCCCACGCTGCGGAGATGCCGGGGAGATCCCCGGTGGCGTGAACTGTCACTGCTACTGGTTCGAAGATCCCGGGACGCGTGGTGTGCAGTCCTCGCCCCTGTGAACGACATCGATAAGACCGCGTTGAAGCATGCACCGACATGTCTCGTGCTCGTCAGCGTGCCGGGCCACCCATGATCAACGCCCACACGCCCCCGGCGTCACCGGCCGCGGCGAGCAGTTCGGAATCCCACGACGCGACCGTGCCGAATTCGCTGCGCCACGACAGGATCCGGTTGGCGTGCCGATGCAGCTCGTGTTCCATCGTGAAGCCGATCGCGCCGAGCGCCTGATGCGCGTTTCGGGCGACGACCGACGCCGCATGCCCGGCACACGACGCGGCCGCCGCGATCGCGAAGCGGGTCGACGCGTCATCGAAACCACCGGCGAGAACGGCATCGACCGCACCATCCGCGGCGGCGTGCACGAGCGAGGCCTCGGTGGCGATGTCGGCGACGAGCGCCTGCACCGCCTGGAACTTGGCCAGCGGACGACCGAACTGCACGCGGGCAGTGGTGTGATCGACGACGAGCTCGAGAACCCGATCCATCGCACCCGCGGTGGCCAGCGCACGGACGAGCGCGCCCCGGTAGCGGAACTCGTAGGCGGTGCCCGCCGGAACGTCACGTCCCGACAGTGCCGACAGGTCGACGCACACGTGGTCGCGGGGCTCCGCCGCCAGGTTCACGGCCTCGACGATCTCGACATCGCCGCGAGCGACCTCGGCGACCTGCCATCCCTGCGGTGACTCCCACAACACGACGATCGAGTCCGCGAACCGGGCCCACGGCACGTGGCGTGCGCGGCCGTCGGCGTCGAGCACCGCGGCGGTACGCACGGCCGGCACCGCCTCGAGGCCTGCCTGCTCGAGGAGCCAACCCGCGAGCAGATCGTTCTCGGCCACCGGCACGGCAGCAGCAGCACTGCCGGCAGCTTCGAGCAGCAGGGCGGCTTCGAGCCATCCCGCGCCGCTTCCACCACTGTCCTCCGAACCGGTGAGCCGATCGAGGCCGAGCTCGGTGAGGGTGCTCCACAGGGCACGATCGAGTTCGACGACGTCACCGATGCGGTGGTCGTCGCCCGAGGTGAACACCTCGGACAGCATCTGTGCGAAGTCGCGCAGTTCCGTCGACTGCAGTGCGTCCTGCCCGCTCATCTCATCCCCAATCCTCGTGCGATGACCCCGCGGAGGATCTCGCTCGTGCCGCCGCGCAGTGTGAAGCCCGGTCGTTGCATGACTCCTGCCCGGACGAGCTCGGCCAGATGTGCGTCGGCCGCGGTGTATCCCGCGACCTCGTCGGCGAGATCCGCCAGGTCCCCTTCGGTCTTCGTGCCGAGCACCTTCACTACCGACGCCGCGAGTTCGGCGTTCTCGCCACGTTCGAGGGACTCGGAGACCGCGGTGGACATGCGGTGCAGACCCGCGATGCGCCCGATGGTCGCTCCGATGCGGGTGTCCGCTTCGACGCTGCCGTCGGCCACACCGTGTACGAGGGATTCGAGCACCCCGAAGGTCGACAGGAAACGTTCGGGACCGCTGCGCTCGTAACCGAGCTCGCTCGTCACCTGTTCCCAGCCGGCGCCGATCTGTCCGAGCACCAGGTCGTCCGGGACGAAGACGTCGTCGAGCAGCACCTCGTTGAAGTGGTGGTCGCCGGACATCGACAGGATCGGGCGGATGGTCACGCCCGGGGAGTCGAGCAGCACGATGAACTGGCTCAGCCCGTCGTGGCGGTGCGCGGGATCGAGCGGGGCGGACCGCGCGAGGCCGAAGAAGGCGTCGGCGTGGTGGGCCCCGGACGTCCACAACTTGGTGCCGGAGATCCGCCACCCACCGTCCACCTGCGTGGCCTTCGTCTTGACGCTCGCGAGGTCGGATCCGGAGTCGGGCTCGGACATTCCGATGGCCCAGCAGATCTCACCGGCCGCGATGCCCGGCAGGAACCGCTGCTTCTGCTCTTCGGTGCCGTACTTCAGTAGCGACGGTGCGGCCTGGCGGTCGGCGACCCACTGGGCGGCGACCGGCGCGCCCACCGCGAGCAGCTCCTCGGTGACGACGAAGCGCTCCATGAAGGTTCGTCCGTGTCCGCCGTACTCGACGGGGATCGTCATGCCGACCCAACCGCGAGCGGCGAGTGCGCGCGTGAACTCGGGGTTCCATCGCGTCAGCCAGGTGTCGATGCCTGGGGTGAACACGCCCGCGTCGATCTGTTCCTTCAGGAACGCCCGTACCTCGGCACGGAGTTCCGTCAGTGCCGGGTCGGGGGTGCCCGCCCTCGGCACGAGTCGTGCACTCATCGTCGATCTCCTTCTCCACCGGTGATGGTGGGACACAGCAGCGCCAGCGACAGGTCCGCGTAGCGTTCGGCGATCTCGTCCGGACCGTCCGGGCCCTCGGGGTCGTACCAGTTGGCGATCGCCGAGACCATCGCCAGAATCGATCGGCGGCAGTCGTCGGGATACTTCGTGGTGAAGACACCTTGTGCGACACCGCGATCGATGATGTCGCGGATCCGCCTTCGGCCGGCGCGCCGGCCTTCCTCGTACAGCAGCGCACCCTCGGGTTCGAGATTGCGCACCTCCGTCGCGATCATGCGTCCCTGCTCGGGGAACTGCGTGCGGAAGATGACGTTCCCCTTGACGAACGCGCGGATCTGCTCGACCGGATCGTCGCCGACGCGGGCGAGTTCGGCGTCACAGACCGCGTCGTAGGTGTCGACGCCGTCGAGCAGGATCGCCAGCAGCAGATCCTGTTTGTTCTTGTAGTGGTAGTACATGGCGGACAGGCTCACGCCTGCCTCCTGCGCGATGGTCCGGATCGACGACGAGCCGTATCCGTTGCGCACAAACTCTTTCCGGCCCGCCTCGATGAAGACGCGCTGCTTCGGCGACAGCACTCTCACGACAACGCTCCGGTATCGGCGTACTGCGCGATCAGCTCGCCGAGCCTGCCCCTGACCATCTTGCCCGTCGGCGTGCGCGGCAGTTCGTCGACGAACCGCACGTGCCGGGGGCACTTGAAACGCGAGAGGCGCTCCCGGCAGAACCCGATGATGTCGTCCTCGGCGTCATCGGATCCCTCTGCCTCGGGGACGAGCTGCACGAACGCTTCGACACGTTCACCGCGGTCCGCATCCGGCACGCCGACCACCGCGACATCCGCGATCGACGGGTGCAGCGCGAGGACGTTCTCGATCTCCTGCGGGTAGATGTTCACCCCGCCCGAGATGATCGTGAACTTGTCCCTTCCGGTGAGGAACAGATAGTCGTCCTCGTCGAGATATCCGACGTCGCCTGTGGTGAACCAGTTCTTCTCGAAAGGGTGCCTGGTGGACGCCGTCTTGTCCGGATCCTTGTGGTACTCGAACGAGAAGTCGTCCCGCTCGAAGTAGACGGTGCCGATCTCGCCGGTGGGTAGCCGATTGCCGTTCTCGTCGCAGATGCGCGCCAGGCCGAGTGTGCCCGGGCCACCGAGCGCCTGCGTCGACACGCCGTACCGCAAGAGCGCGGCGTGGTAGATCGGTGCCGGCGACAGGTAGACGGTGTTCTCGTCGAAGGCGACACGGTGCGTCACCTTCGGGGTGAGCGGCACGATCGCCTCGGCGAGGTCGGCGAGCGGCGCCGAGACGACGAGCACCTTCGCGTCGCAGTCGTCGACGATGTACGCGGCCTCGACGGGAGCGAGATGCGTGTTGACGAAGGTGACGTAGACGCCCGAACGAACTGCCCCCCAGTACAGTTCGAACGCAGTGGCGTCGTTGACGGTGACGACCGCGATGTGGTCGCCCTTCCCGACGTCGTGTGCGCGCAGCCAGTGCGCGAACCGGACGGACACGTCCTCGAGCTCCCGATAGGTGAGCGTCCGGCCGGTCGCGGCCTCGTGCACGGCGGGCCGGTCCGGGGCGACGGCGGCGTAACGGCCCGGGTACATGCCTACAGCCCCAGATCCTTGGAGATGATCGTCTTCATGACCTCGCTGGTGCCACCGTAGATCCGGGTCACGCGGGTATCGGCGTACAGCCGGGCGATGGGGTACTCGGTGATGTAGCCGTAGCCGCCGTGCAGCTGCAGGCACTTGTCGATGACGCGACCGGAGACCTCGGTGCAGAACAGCTTCGCGCGGGCCGCATCGGCGACCGTCAGTTCCTTGCGGTCGAGCAGTTCGAGGCAGTGGTCGACGTAGACACGCGCGGCCTGGGTCTCGGCCGAGCACTCGGCGAGCACGAACTTGGTGTTCTGGAACGCCGCGACGGGCTTGCCGAAGACCTTGCGTTCCTTGGTGTATGGGATCGCGTGGGCGATGGCGGCCTCGGCGAAGCCGACCTGGTTCAGAGCGATGCTCAGACGCTCCTGCGGCAGGTTGTGAGTGAGGTAGCCGAAGCCCGCGCCTTCCTCACCGAGGAGGTTCTCGACCGGCACCTTCACGTCGGTGTACGAGAGCTCGGCGGTGTCCTGCTGGTGCAGGCCGATCTTGTCGAGCTTGCGGCCTACCGCGAAGCCCTCGGTGTCGGTGGGCACCGCGATGATCGACAGGCCGCCGCGGCCGTTCTCAGGATCGAACGGACTCGTACGGCAGACCGTGAGGATGAGGTCGGCGGTGACGCCGCCGGTGATGAAGGTCTTCGCGCCGTTGATGATGTAGTGCTTGCCGTCCTCGGACAGCTTCGCCGAGGTCGCGATGTTGGCGAGGTCGGAGCCGGTGCCGGGCTCGGTCATCGCGATCGCGGTCATGATCGAGCCGTCGGCGAAGCCGGGCAGCCAGCGCTGCTTCTGCTCCTCGGTCGCGTACTCGAGCAGGTAGGGCAGGATCAGGCAGGCGTGCACGGTGTAGGAGCCGAACGAGACTCCGGCGCGCGCAACCTCTTCGAAGACGATCGTGTTGAACTTGAAGCCGGACTCGCCCCCTCCGCCGAACTCCTCGGGGACCTGGATCCCCAGGATGCCGAGTTCGCCCAGCCGGCGGAAGAATTCGCGGGGCGGGCGACCCATCTCGTCCCATTCCTCGCGATGCGGCGCGACCTCACGTTCGATGAAGTCGCGCACCATCTTCCGGAACTGCTCGTGTTCTTCGGTGAAGATCGTCCGCTGCATGGCTTGTCCTCCGGGGTGTGGGGGCAAGGAGAGGGGAAGGTCAGTTGCCGGTGAAGTCGCCGGTGCGTCGTTCGAGGAACGCCGAGAGGGCTTCGCGGTGGTCCTCGGTGTGGTGCGAGAGCGCCTGGAAGGAGGCCGACAGTTCGAGCAGCGTGTCGAGATCGACGCGCTGACCCTCGCGCAGCAACTTCTTCGTCATGCGCAGTGCGCTCGGGGGGTTGACGGCGACGCGGGCGGCGAGCGCATTCGCGGCGTCGAGGAGCTGCTCGGGTTCGACGACCTGCGAGACCATGCCCCAGTCGAATGCCGTCGCGGCGTCGACGCGGTCGCCGGTGAAGGCCATCTCGGCGGCGCGCGCCGCCCCGACCGCGCGCGGAAGCAGCCAGGCGCCGCCGTCGCCGGGGATGATGCCGAGCTTGACGAAGCTCTCCGCGAAGAACGCCTTCGACGAGGCGATCCGCATGTCGCACATCATCGCGAGGTCGCAGCCGGCGCCTACGGCCGGTCCGTTGACCGCGGCGATGATCGGGACCTCGCAGTGGTAGATGGCGCGGGGCAGGCGCTGGATGCCGTAACGGTAGCCCTCGCGCAGGGCGTGGGGGCTGCCGCCGAACATGCCGCGACGTTCGTCCATGTCCTTGACGTTGCCGCCGGCGGAGAAGGCCGATCCGGCGCCGGTGAGAATGACGACGCGGGTGTCGATGTCGCGGTTTGCCTCCTCGGCGAGCTCGACGAGGCGATCGATGACGTCGTCACCCGAGATCGGGTTGCGCGCCTCCGGAAGGTTGATCGTCCAGGTCACGACGTTTCCGTCGCGCGTGCTCAGTACGACGTCCTGCGAAGTTGCCATTGCGGTCGCGGTCCTTCCGGTAGCCAATGTGTGGCTAGCACCATAATTTGGTCGAACGATCGTTCAAATTACGGGGCCGGTCGGATCCTGTAAAGACCGAACGGGCTCGTGGCTCAGTCGGGCAGGCTCACGTTCGATTCGGCGATTCTTATGGCTACCTCGTCCGGGAAGATGTTCCGGAAGACGAAGGGATCGCGGCCGAGCACCCAGCCCGGCGCCAGCGCGGTCGCGTAGCGCTCGAAATATCCGAGCTGCTTCCCGAACAACACGAGTTCCTCGGGCGTCGACGTGTTCCACTTGCGGCCGAGCGAGACGAGCGCACCGATCAGTTCGCTGAGCCGCAACTCCCCCACGTCCTGACCGAGCAGCGGACCGAAGATCTCGGCAACCTGCCGGCCGACCGACGCGTCGTCGACGTCGAGGTCGGCGGCGACACCGAGCGCCCGCACACTCTGCGCGACCGCCGTGAAGTCCCCGTCGAGCAGGGCCGCGCGGAACAACGCCCGCAGCAGCGCGCGCCACTTCTCGGGCAGTTCGCCGACGATGCCGAAGTCGAGCAGCGCGACACGTCCGTCGTCGAGCAGCCAGAGATTGCCCGCGTGCACGTCGCCGTGGAACGGGCCGTGACAGAGCACCGCCTCCATCCACACCTTCACTCCGCGGCGCACGAGCAGGGAGGTGTCGAGATCGTCCTGGCCCGGCACCACCCGGTCGACGGGCTTGCCCTGCAGGCGCTCCATGCAGATCACCCGCGGACCGCACCACTGCCAGTACACCTCGGGCACCGTGACGTAGACGTTGTCGCCGAACGCGGAGATGTTGCGGCGGAAACGATCCTGACGATCCGCTTCGACCGCCGCGTTGAGCTCGGTCATCGTCGCGTTGTAGAGATCGCGGATGATCCCCGGAGTGTTCGCGATACGGAAGAACTCGAAGAGCTGCAGCAGCTTCGCGCCCATGTAGGCGGCGCGCAGATCGACGAGCATGCGGTGCGCGATCCCCGGTCGCTGCACCTTCACCACGGCCCGTCGGCCGTCGCGCAGCACGCACCCGTGCACCTGGGCCACAGACGCCGCGGCGAGCGGCACATCGTCGAACGACTCGAACATCTCGTCGATGCGGTGTCCGAGATCCTCCTCGATCACCGCGCGGGCCTGCTCGGAAGGGAAGGTCGGCACGTCGTCGAGCATGCGCAGGCACGCGTCGGCGAGGGCCGCGGGGAACAGTCCGGGTGACGACGCGATGAGCTGGCCCAGCTTCACGAAGGTCGGCCCGAGATGTTCGAAGGCGTCGACGGTGCCGTGCGCGGCCGCTTCGACGACGCTGTGCTGCCGGGGCCGGACGGTCCACCGCAACACCGCCCACACCACGAAGGCGATCAGGACGGCGGCGACGACCACGGCCCGTCCGAGCTCGGCCGGCCCGAACCGGTCGAGCGGAGGCCGCTCGACGTCCAGTGCCCCGGGTGGAAGGACGTCGGCGAAGGGGCCGACGGGCCCGTTGCGCTCGGGCCTGCTGTGACCCCGCGCTCCGGATACGCCTTCGCGCAGCGTGTACTCGTGCACGACCTGTCCCCACTCCGTCCACCACGCGCTCACCTCGGCGCGACTTCGTGCACGGTACCTGTATCCGGCCCCCCGATCGAGACCCGGCGATCATCTGTCTTCTGTCGGTGCCCCCGACTACTCTCTGACGGGTAGCGGATTCGGGTCCGACCAGCCGGGGGTATCGCGCTCATGACCGAACAACTGCTCGAAGAATCTGCCGGTTCGACATCGACGTCGACCGATTTCATGGAACTCGCCGAGCCGTTCCGTCGCGAACTGCTCGCCCACTGTTATCGCATGAGCGGGTCGCTGCACGATGCGGAAGACCTGGTCCAGGAGACCTACCTGCGCGCCTGGCGCGGTTACGAGAACTTCGGCGGCCGCTCCTCACTGCGCACGTGGCTGCACCGGATCGCCACCAACGTGTGCCTGACGGCGCTCGAAGGCCGCAGTCGCCGGCCGTTGCCCACCGGGCTCGGCGCGCCCAGCTCCGATCCCACCGACGATCTGGTCACCCGCCCCGAGGTGCCGTGGCTCGAGCCGTTCCCCGTGGGGTACGCCACCGACGATCCGTCGGATCCCGCCACCATCGCTGCCTCCCGCGATTCCGTCCGCCTCGCCTTCGTCGCGGCCCTGCAGCATCTCTCCGCTCGTCAGCGCGCGGTCCTGCTGCTCCGCGAGGTCCTGCAGTGGCGCGCCACCGAGGTCGCAGCCGCGCTCGACACGTCGACGGCGGCGGTCAACAGCCTTCTGCAACGGGCACGTGCGCAGCTGAAAGACGCCCAGGTCCGCGACGACGACCTCGCCGAACCCGACAGCGCCGAGACCAAGGCGTTGCTGCAGCGCTGGGTCGACGGCTTCGAGAAGTACGACATCGATTCGCTCGTCGAGATGCTCACCCAGGACGCCGTCTGGGAGATGCCGCCCTTCGAGGGCTGGTACCAGGGCCCCGACGCGATCGTCACCCTCATCAAGCACCAGTGCCCCGCGAAGGGCCCCGGCGACCAGGTGCTGCTTCCCACCGTGGCCAACGGCCAGCCGGCATTCGGGCTGTACATGCGAGGGGAGGACGACCGCCACCACCCTTTCCAACTGCAGGTGCTCGACGTCGTCGACGGTAGGGTCGCGCACGCCACCGTCTTCTTCTCCGACGACACCGCCGGGTTGTTCGCCAGGTTCGGGCTGCCGGAGGACCCGGCAGCCCGCTGACGTCGAAGGTCACGCCTCGGCAGGCGCAGCTTCCGTAGCATCGGCCTGCTGAGCGGCGGCCATGTCCATCCACATGACCTCCCAGACGTGGTTGTCGAGGTCGCGGAACGCCCGCTGGTACGCGTAGTCCCCCATCTCCTCCTGCGCCTTCTGCGCGCCGGTCGTCACCCATTCGCTGCCACCGGCCGCGATCGCGCCGTCGACGAGCGCGTCGACACCTTCGCGACTGTCGGCCGACACGCACATCAGCACCTCACGAGCCTTCGTGGTGTCGCAGATGTCGTCGTTGGTGAACATCCGGAACATCTGCTTCTCGAGCAGCATCACGTAGGTCTGGTCGTTGATCTTCAGGCAGGCGGCGTTCTCGTCGCAGAACGACTCGTCGAACGTGAATCCGAGCGTGTCGAAGAATGCGCGGGTGGCGGTGATGTTCTCGACGGCGAGGTTGACGAACAGCATGCGCGACATGGTTTCTCCTGTGGTCGGCCCGTCCTGTGCGGGACGCGGTGCGGGTGTCACGGATACAGACCGGCCGCCCCGTGAGAACTCATCGCGCACCCCGAGATTTCTCGGCGCGGTGTGGTCGTCACTGTTTACCGAGCACCCAGACCGGGCCCGTGATCAGCCAGATCACCGTGATCGTGGCGAGGGTGGGGAAGATTCCGTACAGCGCCGAGGCCTGTTCGCCGTTCGCGACGGTCGACCCGAGCCCGAGCACGGCTGCCGCACTGATCCCGGCCGCGAGCAGCCATCGCCCGAAGTCCACACATTCCTTGCGGAAGGCCTCCGGGCCCTCCTTCGCAGCGCGTTCCGGTTTCGGACCACCCGCGAGGTGATAGGCGAACCGCCGGTCGGCCCACCGGACGACGCTCGGCCCGATGGCGACACTCGCACCGAGATAGATACCCGCGGCGCGGTGGACCCAGCCGACCTCCGCCCCGTTGTGCAGATCCACCGCGACGGCCGCGAGCAGAACGACGTCGATCAGCGGGATCAGGGCGAGCAGCACCGTGCCCGTCCTCCGGAGCCGGAGCAGATACCGGCACACGAGGCCGGCCGCGAGCACGACCCAGAACGCGATCTCGCACCCGACGATGAAAGCGGCGATGTGGCTGAACATGACCTCAGAATCGCGGGCACATCCCCCCGCGCGCGTCGCCCGATGGGCGGCAAATGCCTCATCACTTCGGGTGACGCCGACCCTGATCCTCCCCCGGTTGTGGTCGAATCGTTGCCGTGGACAACCGTGAATCCGAGATTCGAGTGGGATTCGTGAACCCGCGCTACAATTCCCTGCTCGTCGCCCTCGCGTACTTCGCGGGTGGCTCGCTGTTGTACGCCCTGGATCTCGGTGTGCTCGTCGAGGATCGGCCGCCGCAGCCGCTGTGGGTGTGGCTGGTTCTGCTCGCGTGCGTGTGTGCTCCGATGACGATGCGTCGCACGCGACCGCTTCTCGCACTCCTGCTGGGCACGGTTCCGGTACTGGTCGACCTCGTCGTCGGCCCTTCGCTGCCGGTCTGGATCGCATACGGCGACCTGCTGTACACCGCAACGCTCTTCGGCTCGGCGCGGACCAGTCGCTTCCTCGAACGCGCCCCGTTGGTCCCGATCGTCGTCGGCGCCGTCGCGCTCGGTGTGTACTTCGGAGAACTGCGCATCGCCGTATGGGCCGTGTCGATCGCCGCGCTCGTGATCGTCGTCCCGATCTGGTGGGCCCGATCCGTCCGCACACATCGGGACGCCGCCGAGATCGAACGGGCACGCGCCGAGGCTCTCTCGCGGGTCGCGGAACTGGACCGTCGCGCCGCCATCACCACCGAGCGGCAGCGTCTGGCCCGCGACCTGCACGATGTCGTGGCTGGGCACCTGTCGTCGATCGCGATCCAGAGCGAGGCCGCGCTCCGCCTCCGCGATTCCGATCCCGACCGAGCGCTGACCGTGCTCGAGTCCGTGCGCTCCGGCAGCGTGGCCGCCCTGCAGGAGATGCAGTCGATGGTGCGTCTGCTGCGCAGCGACGACACCGACGAGATCACCACCGCGGGTCGCCTCGCCGACCTCGAACCGCTCACCGCCTCCGCACGCGCCGCCGGCACCTCCGTCCGGATCGACGGTCGTCCACCCGCAGACCTCGACGCGGAGGTTGATCTCACGGCCTACCGCATCGTCCAGGAGACCCTGACGAACGCGGTCAAGCATGCACCCGGACGGCCGGTGACCCTTCGTTTCGACGACGCCGACGGCCGCCTCGGGATCGAGGTGGTGAACCCGATCGGCGACCCGGACACCCCGGACCCGTCACCGGCCCGCGGCGCCGGGCACGGCCTGCGCAACATCGCCGAACGCGCCGCCGCGGTGGGCGGGCACGCCCGCTCCGGTCGCGACGGGAACGAATGGAGGACATACGTGCAACTGCCGATCGCGAACAGGAGTACGACGTGACGATCAGGGTGTTGCTCGCCGACGACCACAGCGCCATCCGCGCGGGCCTGCGGCTCCTGCTCCACACGAGCGAGGACATCGAGGTGGTGGGTGAAGCCGCCGACGGTGCCGTCGCGGTGTCGCAGACGCGCGCCCTCGCCCCGGATGTCGTCCTCATGGACATCCGCATGCCGCACGTCGACGGGATCGCCGCGACCCGCACCATCACGGAGGAGACGAGTGCCCGGGTGCTGGTGCTGACGAGTTTCGAGATCGACGAGTACGTCTTCGAGAGTCTTCGGGCCGGAGCGGCCGGATACCTCCTCAAGACCGCCTCGGCGGATGCCATGCTCGACGCGATCCGGGCGGTGCACTCCGGGGAGTCCGTGCTCTCACCGCAGGTCACGCGAACCGTCATCGACGCGTTCGTCTCGAAATCGACTCGGCGGGAGGATGTTCCGGACAGTCCGGATATCGACGCCCTCACCGCACGCGAACAGGAGGTCTTCGCGTGCCTGGGCGAGGGATTGTCCAACCGCCAGATCGCCACCCGCCTCGGCATCGGTGAGAACACGGCGAAGACACACGTCGCCCGGGTGCTGCACAAACTCGGGCTGCAATCGCGGATCCAGGCGGCCATCCTCGCCCGGGACATGCCCGACCATCAGCTCTAGGATCGGGGATGCACCAGGATTCGACAACCGACTCCGAAAGCGCGGGAAAAACAATGACCGGCACTTCCGATCACGACGACCTGCTGCTCAGCGACGCCGAACGCATGCACGCGTTGAACGCACTCGGCGAACACTACGCCGCGGGCCGGCTCGACAGCGCCGAGTTCTACGAACGATCCGGAGAGATATCTTCGGCGCGAACGTTTTCGGCGTTGCTCCCCTCCTTCCGGGGGCTACCCGGCGGTGTTCCCCTCGAACAGGTCGACGGTCACATCCGGATGACCCACGACTCCTCCGCGCCGGCGGTCAGCCACGACAGCTCCTCTGCGACGGCACCCCAGTCCCCGGAGGACGAACTGGCCTCGCTCCGCGAACGGGGCAGCATGGTCGAGACGCTGGACTGGATCATCATCGGCGTCACGCTCGTGACCTTCCTCGTCCTGCAGATCGCTCTCGACTGGAGCTACGCGTGGATCGTGTGGCCGTCGCTGATCGTCACGCTCAGCGTTCCGCGGTTGATCCTGAAGTACAGCGACGACGACGAGAAGGTCTACGAAGAGCTCAAGAAGTCGGAGGCCGCCGAACGGAAGAAGCGGCTCGAGGAGGCGTCGAAGCGGATCCGGGAACTCGAGGGTCGTCGCGGTCCGGAGACGCCACGGAGCTGAAGCGACCGACAGTCACGGAGCTGAAGCGACCGACAGTCACGGAGCTGAAGCGACCGACGGTCACGGGGCTGAAGCGACCGACAGTCACGGAGCTGAGCCGAGGGGTGACCGCAGAGCGGGGTCGACCGGTGATCGCGGACCGGGACGAACCACTCCCCGATTGCTCTTTATTGCGCTGTTCCTGGTAGAAGCAAGGAATGGCAATCGAGACCGCACAGTTCACCGTCGATCGTCCGGGTCGTTTCATGGGCGTCGGCATCGAGGTCGCCGACGACGCGTCGGTCTCGGTCACCCAGTCCGTCGGATCGCACCTGTTCGACCACCGCGGGCAGACCACGCTCGCCTCCATCGGCGTCTTCACCGACGTCGCCGCGGGCGCACCCGCCGGTATCGCGCGATTCGCGGAGACCGGTGAGCGACCGCAGAGCGTGCTGTCGCACGTGACGGCGACGCTCGCCCACCCCTTCCCCGCCTCGGGGGCCCTCGTCGGTCACGGCAGCAGCCTGTTCTTCGACGAGTCCACCGCCGTGTCGGGCACCGACGTGCGCGACGAGCAGGGTGCTCTCGTCGCGCACCTGGTCGGCCGCTCCATCGTCGTCGGGCGCACGCCGATGGAACTCGGCGCCGAGGCGTCGGAGGCCGTGCCGGAGCGGGACGAGCCGGAACCGTGGTCCGATGTGGCGATCCTGGCCGAACTGCCCGGCCTCGACATCGTCACGGGCATCTCCACCGGGACTCTTCCGCGCGGACCGCTCGCCGGGCTGCTCGGACTCGAGGTGACAGCCGCCGAGCGCGGCGTCGTGCAGGCCCGGCTGTCGCCGCGCGAGTGGATGGCCAACGTGATCGGTTCGGTGCAGGGCGGTGTGCTCGTGTCGATGGCGGAGGCCGTCACCGGCCTGGCCGCACAGACGCTGACCGGCATCGATCAGGACTATCGCGTGCTGGAGATCGGCCTCGACTACCTCCGCTCGCCCGCCGTCCCCGGGCCGGTCATCGAACTGCGATCCGAAGCGGTGCGGGCCGGACGGCGACTCGCGTCCTTCGAGACGACGCTGTGCGCCGCCGACGGCACGGTCTACGTGCGCGCACACGCCAACGTCCAGCTGCTGCACCGCGCGTAACGGATTCGCGGGAATCTCCCAGCTCTCTCGCACCGTGCCTCGAGCGTCCGGACGCACGATGGTCGGAACGAGGACGCACGGAGGAGAGATCATGAACGAGGACGGGCGAGCCGTACACCGAGCACAGCGGCCGCGACACTCGCAACGACACCGACTCGATCCACGACCCGACGGGGACGACGGTCACCGCACGTGAGGGTGACCGGGTCCTCGCCGCGGTCAACGTGGGTGTCGACGTCTGATCACGCTGCTCTGCGCGCGGCCGTCACCGCCGCGGCGCCGAGCCTCGGGAACCGGCCGTCGGAGATCGTGGTGAAGGTGTTGCCCATGCGGTTGGTGACGAACGCGACCGACAGTCCGGTCTCCGGGTCGGCGAACGCTCCCGAGCCGCCGAAGCCGTAGTGGCCGACCGACCGCAGCGGCTGCTGCCTCAGGGCGACCCATCCGGGGTGGTAACCCAGCCGCCAGTTGGGCCGGATGCCGAGGACGTAGTCGCGTCGCCGGGTCTGCACTTCGAGCAACTGGCCGACGGTGTCCTCCTTCAACAGGCGGGCACCGTCGATCGCTCCGCCGTTCGCGATCGCCGCGTACATGCGGGCCAGGGCCCGAGCGGTGAACACACCGTTCCATCCTGGCATGACGGCGTCGTGCGCGGACGGACTGCGCATCAACTCGTCGAAGCCCTCCGCCATGCCTGCCTCGGCTAGACCCCGCACGCCCGGCGCGTGCGACAGCACCGCCGACGCCGTCGTCCACGGTGCCGGCAGGAAGTTGACCTTGGGGAACACCCGGGCGATGCGGTGCCGTTGGTCCTCGGGCACGTGGTACCAGAACTCGTCCGTGCCGAGCGGCTCGGCGATCTCGGTGCGCACGAGTTCCTGGAAGGACACCCCGGTCACGCGCGATGCGATCTCGGCGACGAGGTTGCCGTAGGTGACGGCGTGATAACCCGGCCCGTGGAAACGTCGTGGATCGGGTGGGGAGGCGGCGAGCGCGGCGGCCACCGCCTCTGAATCGAGCAGTCCTTCCCTGCCGGGCACGAGACCGCGGGACCTGTGCAGTCCGGCGCGATGCGACATGAGCTGTCGCAGGGTGATCGTCTCCTTGCCGGCCGCGGCGAACTCCGGCCAGTACTCGGCCACGGCTGCGTCGTAGTCGAGCAGGCCACGCTCGGCGAGGCGGTGCACCACCGTGCTGGCCACCCCCTTGCCGGTGGAGAACGACAGCACCACGGTGTCGCGGGTCCACCGCTTGTCGCGTGCGGCCCAGCCCGCCCAGATGTCGAGGACGGGTTCGCCGTGCAGGTAGCAGGCGAGAGCGCCGCCGCCCTGGCTCGGCTTGTAGAACATCCGGAAGAACAGATCCGCGACAGGCATGAAGCGCGGATCGACCAGCATCTGTGTGGACGGGGTCGCCACGGGCGGCTCCGTCGTGGAACCTTCGGTCATGAGGGCGATGGTAGGAGTATGTAAACGCTCCCGAGGGTGTTCTCCCACTTCCGCGGCGGTCCGGTCCGCAGGGTGACTGCACGACCTGTCCTTCCGGTGTAAGGATGGGAGCATGACCCTCGCGCAGAACTCGGAGATTCGCTCCGGCATCGATCTCGGACACGTCGACGAACGGGTCCGCCCCCAGGACGACCTCTTCGAACACGTGAACGGCCGATGGCTCGCCGAACACGAGATCCCCGCCGACCGCGCGCTCGACGGAGCCTTCCGCACGCTCGCCGACAAGGCCGAGGTCGACGTGCGGACCATCATCGAAGAGGCCGCGGCGTCCGGCGCCGAGCCGGGCACCGACGCCCAGAAGATCGGCGACCTGTACACCTCGTTCATGGACACCGCGACGATCGAGGCAGCCGGTCTCGATCCGATCCGCGGGGAACTCCGGGCGGTCTCCGGCGCTGCCGACCGCGCCGCGCTCGCGGCAGTACTGGGCGGGTTGCAGCGCGCCGGCGTGACGGGTGCGCTCGCACACTACGTCGACACCGATTCGAAGAACTCCGAGCGGTACCTGATGCACGTTTCGCAGGGCGGGCTCGGGCTGCCCGACGAGTCGTACTACCGCGAGGACCGCTACGCCGAGATCCGTGACCAGTACACCGCCCACATCGGCCGGATGTTCGCCCTCGCCGACCTGCCCTACGACGCGGCGAAGGTGGTCGCGCTCGAGACGAGGCTGGCCGCTGGGCACTGGGACGTCGTCAAGCGTCGCGACGCCGACCTGAGTTACAACCTGCTCACCCTCGACTCGCTGCGCACCGATCTTCCGCAGTTCGACTGGACGGGATGGATCACCGCGACCGGCGCGACCACCGAACAGTGGGCCGAGATCGTCGTTCGTCAGCCGAGCTTCCTCGAGACGTTCGCGACGTTGTGGGCCGACGAGGACCTCGACGACTGGAAGGCCTGGGCGGTGTGGCGGGTGCTGCGCGCGCGGGCTCCGTACCTGTCCGAGGCGTTCGTCGACGAGAACTTCGCGTTCTACGGCCGCACGCTCACCGGTACGCAGGAGATCCGCGACCGCTGGAAGCGCGGTGTGTCGCTCGTGCAGGACCTGCTCGGCGAGGCCGTCGGAAAGCTCTACGTCGAACGGCACTTCCCCGCCGAGGCGAAGACGCGCATGCAGGTGCTCGTCGACAATCTCACCGAGGCGTACCGGCAGTCCATCACCGACCTCGAATGGATGAGCCCGGCCACGCGCGAGGCCGCGCTGCGCAAGCTCGAGAAGTTCACCCCCAAGGTCGGCTATCCCGACACCTGGCGCGACTACTCCGCTGTGACGATCACCCCGGACGACGTGGTGGGCAACTACCGCAGCGGGTACGCCGCGGAATACGACCGCGATCTCGGCAAGCTCGGTGGTCCGGTCGATCGCGGCGAGTGGTTCATGACCCCGCAGACGGTCAACGCCTACTACAACCCGGGGATGAACGAGATCGTCTTCCCCGCCGCGATTCTCCAGCCCCCGTTCTTCGACCTGCATGCCGACGACGCCGCGAACTACGGCGGTATCGGCGCGGTCATCGGGCACGAGATCGGCCACGGATTCGACGATCAGGGCGCGAAGTACGACGGCGACGGCAATCTGGAGAACTGGTGGACCGATTCGGACCGCGAGGAGTTCGGCAAGCGCACCGCGGCCCTCATCGCGCAGTACGACGAGTTCGAGCCGAAGGCCCTTCCCGGACAGCGTGTCAACGGCAGCTTCACGATCGGCGAGAACATCGGTGATCTCGGTGGCCTGTCGATCGCGTTGAAGGCCTACGAGATCGCGCTCGACGGCAAGCCCGCGCCCGTCATCGACGGCCTGACCGGACTGCAGCGCGTGTTCTTCGGGTGGGCGCAGGTGTGGCGTACGAAGGTTCGCGACGAGGAGGCGTCACGACGCCTCGCCGTCGACCCGCACTCGCCGCCGGAGTTCCGCTGCAACGGCGTGATCCGCAACATCGACGCGTTCTACGAGGCGTTCGGCGTCACCGAGGGCGACAGGCTGTATCTCGATCCTTCGGAGCGCGTGCGCATCTGGTAACTCCACGCACGACTCTGCCCCGACGCGGACAGCGTCGGGGCAGTGGTCGTTTCGGGGGCGTTCGTTTCGGGGGCCGTTCTCGGGCTGTCGCCTACCGGATCAGCCGAGGTGCGAGCTCGGCACCGGAACGCCGCGCGCGTGGAACCACGGGATGGGGTCGACCTTGGCGCCGCCCGGCTGCCACACCTCGTAGTGCAGGTGCGGGCCGGTGGACTGGCCGCGGTTGCCCATCGTGGCGATCTGCTCACCGGCGCGGACGTGCTGGCCGACCGAGACGAGGGACTGATCGATGTGGCCGTAGACACCGGTCGTGCCGTCGTCCTGCGCGATGCGCACCCACAGGCCGAAGCCCGAGGCCGGACCGGATTCGATCACGACGCCGTCGGTGACGGAGAGGATGGGCGTGCCGATCGAGTTGGCGACGTCGATACCGTTGTGGTTGGTCCCCCAGCGCGGACCGTAGCCCGAGGTCAGCGTTCCTGCAGCGGGGAAGGCGAGCGCGGGGCGACGCGCGGCCTCCTCACGAGCGGCCTGCTCGGCGGCCTCGTGGGCGATCCGCTCGGCCTCGGCACGCTGTGCTGCCTCCTGGGCAGCGATCGCCTCGACGACACGCTGTGCTTCCCTCTCGGCGGCGCGGTTCAGCTTCTCGGTGTAGTGGGATGCGTCGACACCGGCGACCTTCAGCACCTGCGGTGCGGTCGAGAGGTTCTCCCCGGCGCCCGTCCATGCGGTGGCGGACTCGACGCGGACCCGGTCGCCTGCGGCGTTCGCGACCGTCGTTCCGCCGACGGTGACGGCGCTCGCGAGGACCGCGACTGCCATCCACCTGCCGGCGCGGGTTGCGCGCCGTCGCAGATCGGTGGCTTCTCGGGTGTGGGTGGATTCAGGATTTCGGATCACAGCAGTTTCCTCTGGGACAGGCCCTCGGTAACGAAAGGGTCACGATTCCATCACAGAGTACTTCGACCTTTGACGACCTCAGCGTGTCGCCTTGACTCCAAACCGACCGGTATCGGACAAAAAGCGCCCGATTTGCCCTACTCGATTCACATCGCCACCGTCGACCTCACGCGTTGGTCGCAAAACCGGGGTGAACCGTGAGTGACGTCACGCCTTCGGATAACGGGGAAACGATCTCCGGGGGGGTATCGAGGCGGTATTGCGGCCCCAGCCGAGAGGGTCCTACCGCACCGCGAAACGCAGACCGAAATTGTCGAACGTCGCGGGCAGCGGACGCGCCGGATCCGGCTTCATATCCGACACCACGGTGAACTCGGCGGACCGGAGCAGAGTCGCAAGGAAGGTGCTCGCCGCGAACAGCACGATGCTGCGCCCGGGGCACACCGTCGGTCCGGCGCTGAACGGCACGAGCGCGGGATAGCGCTCGGCGCGGCCGTCGAGCCAGATCTCGGGTTCGAAGGTGTCGGCGAACGGCAGGTCGTCGGAGCGGTGGAAGGCCGAGGACAGGATCACGAAGCCCGTACCGGCGGGAATCGTGGAGGTACCACCCGCACCGTCGCTCCACGTGGTCTCTTCCACGGAGTCCCGGAGGATCACCGGAGTGGTCGGCCACAGCCGGGTCGTGTCCAGCACGCAGGCCCGCAGGTACTCGTAGACCTGCGGTGTCCCGGCTTCGGTTCCCGACAATTCCGACTCGACGCGCAGACGCTGCTCGGAATGGGTCGACAACACCGCCAGGGTTCGGGCGCTGACCATGCCTGCGGCGTCGAACGCGAACAACCAGTGCGGCATCTGCCCGATCGGGTCGACGGACGCCGGCGCTGCGAGGTCCCGGACCACCCCGGCCAGACTCTCGGACGGAGCCGCCGTGACATGACGGTGCAGGTTCTGGGTGAACCGATCGCGCAGGCGGTGCCGGAGCGGATGCGCGAACGACCAGTTCCCGTTCGAGCGCAGCGTCCACAACTGGTCGGTGATGCTCTCGTCGTCGCGGGCGGCGTCGCCGAACGCGAGTCGCCGAACGAGGCGCCACCAGGTCTTCACGAAATCCGGGGCGTCGAGTTCACCGCGCGACCTCGCATGCTCGAGCAGATCCTGCGCCTCCTGCTCGATCACGGGAACCCATTCGGCCGCGAGACGGTGCAGGGCGTGTTCCGGTTCGAGGACCGACTCGTTGAACGCGCGTCGCTGGGCGCGGATGTTCCCTCGGGAGATGAGCACACCGTTGGGCTGGAACGGGCTGAGTGCGGCCACCTTCTCCTTGTTGGCCGCAGTGAACGATGCCGTGTCGGTGCGCAGGATCCGGTCCACATCCTCGGGCGTCAGGACGATTGCGAGGGTGCGGCCGGGGATCGGCACGACCACCGGTCCGTCACCGTGCCGCTTCCGTAGATCGGCGACCAGGCGGACCACGCCGGCATCGGATTGGTTCTTCTCGAGCAGCTTCATCGCCCAACGCCGACGAGCGATCGGTCCCACCGCCACGAACGGCACGGCCACCTGCCCGAGGAGCCGAGCGGCGTCGGTGGGCGAAACGGTCGCGGTCGTTGCAGGCACAGGTGCTCCCGGCGTCGGAGGGGCAGGACTTGTGAAGGCTTCCCGTCGGGAGCACATCCAAACGTCCGTCCGGACCCGCAGAGGGAGATCACCGCAACCCCGGAACGAGCAGGCTTGCACGGTCCGCGGACAGAAGCACGCCTTCGGACGGCATGCAACTGTCTTCAAGGCGCGCAAACGGTCGGCGCTGCAGTGACAACTACCCGTCCCGATTTCCCCTGCGCCCTATTTTCCGCGCGCCTGCTTGCCGCGAGAGCACCTTGTCGGCCGCTTCCCAGTGCGCATCGAACAGATCGCCACGACCGTCGGAAAACCCTGCGACGGTGTGGAAGTGAGCATCGCCGACGACAGCGAGGTGCTAATCCGCGGATACAACGTGATGCAGGGCTATCTCGACGATCCGGAGGCCACCGCCGCAACCGTCGACTCCGCAGCGGGCCGGCGTGAGCGGGCACGGTTATGCCTCGTCGGTACGCCCGCTCAGCAGATTGTCCGCCTGACCACGGCTTCGAGGAACTTCACGGGAAGCGGTTTCACCCTCTGTCGACTCGGGTATCCGCCGAGGCACTGACCTCGATCGCAGGGGGGACCATAGCGAAGAACGGTTCTGTCGACCCCAAGCCGGACGCTCACGACGAGCCGCCGGCGAAGATACGGCGCGCCATCGGTGCGTCGGCCATGGGTAATTTCACCGAGTGGTTCGACTACGGCGTCTATGCCTACACGGCCACCTACATCGCCGATTCGTTCTTCCCCGGCGATCTCGAATCCGCGACACTGCTCACGCTGGGTGTCTTTGCGGTCTCCTTCGTCATGCGGCCGCTGGGCGGTTTCGTGTGGGGTCCACTCGGCGACCGGTTGGGTCGGCGCCAGATCCTGGCGCTCACCATCCTGTTGATGGGTGGTTCGACGGTTCTGCTCGGCGCGGTCCCGTCGTACGAGTCGATCGGGTTCTGGGCACCTCTGCTGCTCGTGCTGTTGCGCATGATCCAGGGGTTCTCCACCGGCGGTGAGTACGGTGGCGCAGCGACTTTCATGGCCGAGTACTCCCCCGACCACAAACGTGGCTTCTACGGTAGTTTCCTCGAGTTCGGCACGCTGGGTGGTTTCTCCGTCGGTGCGTTCCTCGTCCTGATGATCGATCTGATGTCCACCGATGCGTTCATGTCGACCTGGGGTTGGCGCCTGCCGTTCTTCGTCGCCGGCCCGCTCGCTCTGGTAGGCCTCTACCTTCGTTCGAAGCTCGACGAGACGCCGGTCTTCAAGGAACTGGAGGAGGCGCACCAGGAGGAGGCCAGCGTCGGCGCCGAGTTCAAGGACCTGCTCACCCGCTACTGGCGACCGATCATCACGATGATGGGTCTGGTCATCGCGCTGAACGTCTGCAACTACACGTTGCTGAGCTACATGCCGACCTATCTCGAGGACCGGATCGGTCTGACGACCACTTCGGCACTGATCCTGGTGTTGATCGGTCAGCTCGCGATGATGGCGGTCATCCCGTTCTCCGGCTCCTTGTCGGACCGCATCGGGCGCAAGCCCCTCTGGGCGACGTCGCTGGGTGGTCTGTTCGTTCTCGCCGTGCCGATGTACATGTTGATGTCGGTGGGCTTCGGCTGGGCGATCCTCGGCTTCACCGTGCTCGGCCTGCTGTACGTGATGCAGTTGTCGACCATCTCGGCGACCTTCCCCGCGATGTTCCCCACGCAGGTCCGGTTCGCCGGGTTCGCGATCTCGTACAACGTGGCCACCTCGATCTTCGGAGGTACGGCTCCCGCGATCAACGAATGGCTCGTCGAGCGGACCGGCAACGATCTCATGCCGGCCTTCTACATGATGGGCGCGTGCGCGGTCGGTCTCGTCGCCCTCTACTTCGTGGCGGAGACCGCGGGCGCATCGCTGCGGGGACGCGGTATCCCGGGTATCGATACCGAAGCACGCCCCGCGGCCTTGTCCCATCACTGATGTTGCCCCGGTTCGAGGTTCGAGGTTCGGAGACGGCTCGTGAATCGACGACCCGGTCGTCGATGTGGACGGTGGCACCGTCTCGGCCTTCCTGCTGTGGTTCGAACACGACCGGCTGTGGGAGATCCTCGTCGGGATGTTCCTGTTCGGCGTCGGCATGGGCACGACCTACGCCGCGATGCCCGCGCTCATCGCACGCAGCGTGGCCGACACCGAGCTCGGCAGCGCCGTCAGTTTCAACCAGGTCCTCCGCACCGTCGGCGGCGCCTTCGGCAGTGCCCTGTCCGGCGCCGTCCTCGCCGCACACATGGGCGCCGACCTGCATCCGACCGACGGAGGCATCACGCTCGCGTTCGCCCTCGGGGCGTGCGGCAGCGTGATCGTGTTCGCCGCGCTCGCGGTCAACCATGTCCGGTCGCTCCGTCCATCCGATACCTCGGCGAGCACGCCGGCCCTTCGCGGTGCCGATCTGCGCCGCTGACCGGATACCGCCGATACGCGAAGGTCGTCGCGTCGCTCTTCCTCCCGTCGACTCCACCGACCCACCGTCGGCGTGAAGTCACCCATCGGACATTCCGACGACGAACACATCCCGTGCCCGTACCCGAACTTTCCGAGGCTCGAGTACGGGCATGTTGTCGCTTCTGCGGTTACACACATTTCAAGATCGAACACAGCACATCGATCGTCGTCACGTTATCCATCACAAGCCCGAAATGCACGAAAGATCCTCTCGCGCCCAACTTTCGAACCCGTGGTTGGATGTGCGGTCGAGATACGGACTCGAGCGCGCGACGCCGCGTGGCGAAGCCGAACTCCATCACAGCCACCGCCTGCCCCGGGAGGAACCATGACCGACATCGAGACGAAGAACTTCTTCACCGATCCGGAACTCGTCGAGGACCCGTACCCCTACTACGACGCCCTGCGCGAGGGATGCCCGGTCACGCGCGAACCCCACCACAACGTCATGATGGTCACCGGCTACGAAGAGGCGATCCAGGTCCTGAGCGACGAGCAGACCTTCTCGTCGTGCATCTCGGTGACCGGTCCG
This sequence comes from Rhodococcus sp. IEGM1339, assembly GCF_050321925.1. Classification (NCBI taxonomy): domain Bacteria; kingdom Bacillati; phylum Actinomycetota; class Actinomycetes; order Mycobacteriales; family Nocardiaceae; genus Rhodococcus; species Rhodococcus sp. IEGM1339. The sequence goes on along the minus strand of NZ_JBNQFT010000009.1, from coordinate 7,072 downwards.
TTCTCCGGCCTTCCGGCCTGCCCCGAGAGCGACGACATCACCGACTTCATCGAGGAGCACCGCCCCTCGCTGCCGATGAACGACCAGCTCCCCACCATGGATCCCCCGCAGCACACCGACCATCGCGGCCTGCTGATGCGGCTCATCACGCCCAAGCGCCTCAAGGAGAACGAGGCCTTCATCGAGCGCATCGCCGACCGCCTCCTCGACGATCTGCTCGCCCGAGGCGAGGGCGACTACATCACCGGCTTCGCCGCTCCGTTCGCGATGCTCGTCATCGCCGACCTGCTGGGCGTGCCGGAGAGTGACCATCAAGAATTCATCGAGGGCCTGAAGATCCAAGTGGAGAAAGGCTTCTCGCTCGGCAGCACCGAGGGTGAGACGCTGAAGCTCAACCCGCTCGAGTTCCTGTACAAGAAGTTCGGCCAGTACATCGAGGACCGCCGCGCGAACCCCACCGACGACGTGCTGACGGGCCTCGCCACCGCAACCTTCCCCGACGGCACCCTGCCGCCCGTCGACGACGTCCTGCGTATCGCCGCGAACGTGTTCTCCGCCGGCCAGGAGACCACCGTGCGTCTGCTGAGTTCCGCGTTGCGGATCATCGCCGAGCAGCCCGAACTCCAGAAGACCCTGCGCAGCGAGCCCGATCGCATCCCGAACTTCATCGAAGAGACGCTGCGTTTCGAGAGCCCGATCAAGGGCGACTTCCGGCTCGCGAAGACCCCCACCACCGTCGGCGGGGTCGACGTCTCGGCCGGCACGATCATGATGCTGGTCAACGGCGCCGCCAACCGCGACCCGCGCCAGTTCTCCGACCCGAACGAGTTCGACATCGATCGCCGCAACGCACGCACCCACATCGCGTTCGGTCGCGGCGTGCACTCGTGTCCTGGCGCCCCGCTCGCCCGAACCGAAGGACGCGTGGGCATCGCGCGCCTGCTCGAGCGCACCAGCGAGATCCGGATCTCCGAGAAAGTGCACGGCCCCGAGGACGACCGGAAGTTCGGTTACCTGCCGACCTTCATCCTGCGCGGCCTGCTCGCCCTGCACCTCGAGTACACGCCGGCGGAAGGTGAGTCGAAGTGAAGGTCGTCGTCGACGACGACGCCTGCCGCGGACACGGCGTCTGCCTCGCGGCCTGCCCGGAGGTCTTCGACCTGAGCGACGGCGGATACGCCGTCACCCTGATGTCCGAGGTCCCGGCCGAACACCAGGACTCCGTGCGGGAGGCCGCAGGGGGTTGCCCCGAAAGGGCGATCCGGCTCGACTGAGATCAGAGCGCGCCGTTCTTCGACGGGTCCGGCGTCCGGCCTTCCATTCTCCAGCAGAGAATCCACCTCCCGAGCCTCTTGCGGGGAATGACCCGTCTACGGGGGCCGGGTGCGCTCCGATCCCCGCGTTGGTTGTCAGGATGTCTCACGGCCATCCTGACAACCAGCGAATTGCCGCAGCGGATGGCGAGAACGGCAGCGGATTCCGTCCCGGGTGCGCATTCCGACTTGCCTCTTTCCGGCCCCGAATCAGCCGTATCGGGATGAGAGCAAGGTTTCTTTTTCTGATAGCAACAGTCTCGAGTCGGGACGGAAAGCGGAAGGACGGCCCCGCGTTGCCTCCCTACCCTCCGGTACAGTGTCCCCATGTCCACTCCACGCGACACAGGGCGATCCGGGCAGTGACGGGCGCCAGCGAAGAGCCGGCCTGGAAGCAGCGCGCGGTGGAGCGTTCCATCCGGACCGCGAAGCTGCGCGCCGAGCAGCGCGTTCAGCGCTTTCTCGATGCCGCACAGGCGATCATCGCGGAAAAGGGCAGCACCGACTTCACGGTTCAGGAAGTTGTCGACCGGTCGAAGCAGTCGCTTCGCAGCTTCTACCTACAATTCGACGGTAAGCACGAGCTGTTGCTGGCACTCTTCGAGGATGCTCTGAGCCGCTCTGCCGATCAGATCCGTGCCGCTGCCGCCGACGAGAAGGATCCTCTCGATCAGCTGCGCGTCGCAGTGGAACTGCTGTTCGAGTCGTCCCGACCCGATCCGGCGGCCCCGCGACCCCTGTTCACCGACCTCGCGCCGCAGCTGGTGCTCACCCATCCTGCCGAGGTGAAGGTCGCACACGCACCGATGCTCACGCTGTTCACGGAGCTGATGGAGAAGGTCGATGCCGAGGGCAGCCTTCGCGAGGGAACGAACGCGAAGCGAATGGCCGCCATGACAATGCAGACCGTGATGTCCATTGCCCAGTCGGGCGGTGGCGACGACACTACGACCCTTCTCATCTCGGCCGACGAGGTATGGAGTTTCTGCTCGCAGGGATTCGCCGCCCGCTGACGAGAGCAGCATTCTCGAACAGCAAAGTTCATCCCTCTCGCTCGGTGATCACGAGAAGCCAATCCCCGTCTCCATCCGTGTTCGGCCCCGGTATAGGGATGTCGCCGTTCTCGTCGGAAGTCGCCGGCTGCCGAGGCCCGGTCGCGTCGGCGGGGTCGACCCACTCGAGGGTCGCCTCCTCCGGTACCAACGCAGGATCGAGCCGGATCGTGCGCTGCGTCGGAAGGTAGACGACGGCGAGTGAACCGTCGGGTGTCCGGGCAGCGGTGACGTACTCGTCGTCGAGAACGTCGATCATCTCGTCACTCGTCCACGGGGTGCCGCGACCGGCGACGACGAGCGGTTCGTCGATATCCGGCACGAGCTCCCACCACGGCCACGACTGCCACAGTTCACGTATCGCTCGCAGCTGTGCGACAGCGGGAGTATCCAGACGGGTTTCCCACCCGTCCGGGAACTCCCAGTCGTCGGAACCCCGGAACTCGCCGGGCGAACCGGAGGTCAGTGCCCACAACGCCTGACGTCGGAGTGTCTCGTCGGTGGTCGGTGCCGTGTCCTCCTGGTTGTTCTCACCTTCGTAGTTGCCCTCCGAGAACAGTTCGGGTCGCGGGTCGCGGGTTCCGTCGGCACGCTCGTAGGCCTGCAGGACGGCCTGATAGGTGGGCGCGTAGGTGTAGACGAAGTTCCAGTCCACGACCGGTTCCCAGAACGGGTGATCCGTGGACAGCAGCTTGTCCCACCCCAGTTGGATCGTGAACGGTGCGTCGGAGCCGGCATCACGGATCCCGTCGAGCATCGCGTGCAGCACGAGATCCGACTCGGCACCGGCCGCGAGATCCTCCGCCTCCGGTGAGTAGTCCCCGCCGGTCATCCAGACGATGTTCGGGAATTCCGCGTACCGCTGCGCGAACCGCCGTCCGTACTCGAAGGCCTGTTCCGGCGTGGTCGACGCAAAGACGTGGGTGAGGTTCCACCCGTCCATCGGATACAGGAATACCGTGTTCCCGTGGCGGCACGCGATCCGGAGGTAGTCGTCGACACGCGACCAGTACACCTCGTTCCACTGCGTGATGTCGCCGTCGACGAACGGTTCGATGCCGTCGATGGTGGCGCCTTCGTAGCTCGGGCCGCCGTTCACCGGCACGATGATCGCCGACATGATCGAGGCATTGAACCCGTTGATCTCGCGGTCGGTGAAATACAACTCGGCCTGCTCGGGCGACCAGTCGGCCATCCCCGACCACGGCGAGTCGCCGCGGACGAGGACGGGATCACCGTATTGATCCTCGAAATGGCGGCCATCGGCGCCGACGGACGAGACGAAGCGGTGGTCGGCGGCATCGCAGTCCGCTTCGACCGCCGGGACGTTCGTCCGCTGTTCCTGCTCTCCCGCGTTCGAACAGGCCGCGACCAGCAGCAACACCATCACAAGGACTGCCTGTTTCATCGTCACCCCACCGCGCCCGTGGTACGTCCAGGCTACGGAGGAGATCGTGGCTCCGAGCGAAAACACGGAACCCGTCGTCGGCGACAACCCGCGCTGGGGACTTCTTCCTCGACAAGGACCGACGTTCAATTCCGACGGACGCGGACGGCGGTGCCGGCGCACAGGACGACGACGGCACCGCCCGCAAACACTGCCCATGTCAATGGTTCTCCCAGCAGCCAGGCGGCCCAGCCGACCGTCATGATCGGCTGGGTCAGTTGCACCTGCCCGACCCGAGCCATCGGCCCGATGGCCAGACCTCGGTACCACGCGAAGAACCCGAGGAACATGCTGACGATGCCGAGGTACGCGAACGACGCCCAGTGCGTCACCCCACCCTGCGGCGGTCCGTCGGCGAGCGAGACCAGGGTGAGTGTCACCATCAACGGTGACCCCAGCACCAGTGCCCACGAGATCGTCTGCCACGCACCGATCTCCCGCGCCAGCAGCCCGCCTTCTGCGTAACCGACGGCGGCGGCGACCACCGCGCCGAGCAACAGCAGATCGGCTCGACCGAATCCCGCGGCACCTCCGCCACGCAGTCCCGCGAAGGCCATGACGGCGACCGTCCCCGCACCCGCCGCGACCCAGAACGGGGTGGGCGGCCGTTCGTGGGCCCGCAACACCGCGACCACCGCGGTCGCAGCCGGAAGGATCGCGATGACGATCGCGCTGTGGTTCGCCGGTACCATGGTCAGGGCGTACGAGGTGAGCATGGGGAATCCGATCACCACCCCACCTGTGACGACGGCGATCCTGCGCCACTGATGCGTGTTCGGGAGTCGTTGCCCCGTGAGCGCGAGCGCCAGAGCGGCGAGAACCGCCGCGACGACCGCGCGGCCGGCGGCGACGAACAGCGGTGACATCGCCCCGTTCTCGACGGCGATGCGGGTGAGCGGCACGGTCAGGGAGAAGCCTGCGACGCCGAGCAGACCCCAGGCGAGCCCGCGAGGATCGGACGATAGCACTGGCCTGCCGGACACGATAGCGCTACTCTTCAATCTCATGTCGAACAGTAGCAGTTCCCAGCTCGTCGCGGAACTGACCCGGTGGATCGCCACCGCAGCACCCGACGCCCGGTTGCCGTCGACGAGATCGCTCGTCGCGCAGTACGGCGTCAGCCCCGTCACGGTGCAGAAAGCATTGAAGACACTCCAGACCCGGGGTCTCGTGGAGAGTCGCACCGGTGTGGGAACCTTCGTCCGCCGGATCCGCACGTCGAACACGATCGATCACAGCTGGCAGACGGAAGCGCTCGGAACGGCTCCCTCGTTGCCTCGCGCCTCCGCCGCCCTGCGCACCGTGTCCAACGATGTGGTCTCACTCCACTCCGGCTATCCCGACCGCACGCTGCTTCCCGAACGCCTTGTCCGCGGAGCATATTCACGCGCAGCCCGCAGCGACGCCGCCGTAGGACGGACACCTGCTGCAGGACTTCCCGAACTGCAGGAGTGGTTCGCCGCGGAGCTGTCGGAAGCGACGAACGCGCGCACGGCCCCGCCGTCCGCGGGCGACGTGATCATCACCCCCGGCAGTCAGAGCGGGCTCGGGTCGATCTTCCGCGCACTCGTCGGCGCCGGTAATCCCCTCATCGTGGAGTCACCGACCTATTGGGGTGCAATCCTCGCGGCCACGAAGGCCGGCGTGCAGCTCGCACCGGTTTCCAGCGGACCCAACGGGCCCGATCCCGACGAATTGGCCCGCGCCTTCGATCGGACCCGGGCCCGCGCCTTCTACGCACAACCGAACTTCGCGAATCCCACCGGGGCGCAATGGCCGTCGTCGACCGGCGAGCGGGTCCTCGACGTCGTGCGCGATGCGGGAGCGTTCGTCATCGAGGACGACTGGGCCCACGACTTCGGGATCTCGGCCCCGTCCGTTCCGCTGTTCGCCCGCGACGATTCGGGCCACGTCGTCTATGTCCGCTCCCTGACCAAGAGTGTCGCGCCGTCGGTGCGGGTCGCGGCGATCGTCGCGCGTGGACCGGCTCGCGAACGCATCCTCGCCGACGTGCAGGCCGAATCCGTCTATGTGAGCGGCGTTCTCCAGACGGTCGCGCTCGACGTCGTCACCCAGCCGGCATGGCAGACCCATCTGCGGGCGGTGCGGCGCGAGCTCGAATCGCGCCGCAACCTTCTCGTGAGCGAACTTCGTGAGCTCGCACCGGATGTGGCTGTCGACGGGCTACCGTCCGGTGGGCTCAACCTGTGGGGCAGGCTCCCGGACGACGTCGACGCCGAGGCCGTCGCGCACGAGTGCGAGGCCGCCGGGGTGCTCGTCGCGGCAGGTGACGAGTGGTTCCCGGCGGAGCCCACCGGTCAGTACCTCCGGCTCAACTACGCAGGACCGAATCCGGCGGCCTTCCGGGAGGCCGCGCGGGTCATCGGGAAAGTCGTCTCCGGCGGGTGAGGGCGAGCGGACGTCACCGGCTCGTGCGGCGCCGGCGGGCCTTCCTCACCCGGGTGCGTTCGTCCTCTGTGAGCCCACCCCAGATCCCGTAGCGTTCACCGGAATCGAGGGCGTACTGCAGGCACTTCTCCCGCACCGGACAACGAGCGCAGACCTTCTTGGCCGAAGCCATCCGGTTCTCCCTCGCGTCGCCCCGCTCGTTGTCCGGGTGGAAGAACAACGATCCGTCTGCGTCGCGACAAGCCGCGTCCATCTGCCAATCCCATTCCTCGGTAACGGGAGGCGGCAGATAGAGCAACTTCAGCGCGGGCATGTCCTACCTCCCTCCGTTGCGCAGGGTGCGGTAGACCTCGATCAGGTGGTCGGTGGACGCGTCGCCGGTCTCGGGGATCTCGTCGCCGGCGAGCACCGTCTGCAGGGCGGTGGCCTGGGTCTTGCCGAGTTCGACGCCCCACTGGTCGAACGAGTCGATCCCCCACACGACGCCTTGGACGAAGGTCTGATGTTCGTAGAAGGCGATGATCTGCCCGACCACCGACGGGGTCAGTTCCGGGGCGAGGATCGTCGTCGACGGCCGATCCCCGGGCATCACCTTGTGCGCCACCAACGCCTCGTCGACGCCGTCGGCACGGACCTCGTCGGCATCACGCCCGAAGGCCAACACTTTGGCCTGGGCGAACATGTTCGCCAGCAACAACACCTGCATGCTGGTCTGCCCGTCGCGGGCGGGCAGGTCGTCGCCGCTACGGGCCAGGCCGAGAAAGTCGACGGGGACGATCTCGGTGCCCTGGTGCAGCAGCTGGAAGAAGGCGTGCTGACCGTTGGTACCGGGCTCACCCCAGAACACCTCC
>NZ_JBNQFT010000008.1:29563-156037 GCF_050321925.1 Rhodococcus sp. IEGM1339 | reverse complement strand
CCGGCAGACCGGCCGCAAGAACCGATCGAAGATGGGTTACGCCTACCTGCACCACGCGGTCGACGATCACTCGCGGCTCGCCTACTCGGAGATCCTCGGAGATGAACGCAAGGGCACCGCGGCCGGGTTCTGGGCCCGTGCTCACGCGTTCTTCGCTGCCCACGACATCACCGTCAGGCGAGTGCTGACGGACAATGGATCCTGCTATCGATCACAGGAGTTCGCTTCTGCTCTCGGTCCGGAGATCGCGCACAAGCGGACCCGGCCGTATCGGCCGCAGACCAACGGCAAGGTCGAACGGTTCAACCGCACCCTCGTTGCCGAGTGGGCGTACGCGCACACCTACCGGTCCGAGGAGGCGCGCTGTGCCACCTACCAGCAGTGGCTGCATGACTACAATCACCATCGGCCCCACACCGGGATCGGTGGACAGTCACCTATAGACCGCGTCGGCGTTCACAACGTCCCCGGGAATTACACCTTAGGGTGTGCGAGGCGACGGCGGAGTGCTGAAGAACTCCGAGGGGGAGCGGTTCATGTTCTCCTGTATCCCGCCGGTGTTCAAAGGCCAGTACGCGGAGACCGAGGAGGAGGCCGACCGCTGGTACGAGGACCAGGAGAACAATCGCCGCACGCCCGACCTGCTCCCGCGCGACGAGGTCGCCCGCGCCATCAACTCCGAGGTCAAGGACGGCCGGGGGACTCCGCACGGCGGAGTCTTCCTCGACATCGCCTCCCGGATGCCGGCCGACGAGATCATGCGCCGCCTGCCGTCGATGCATCACCAGTTCAAGGAACTCGCCGACGTCGACGTCACCGCCGAGGCCATGGAAGTCGGCCCGACCTGCCACTACATGATGGGCGGCATCGAGGTCGACCCCGACACCGCCGCTGCGGCAGTCCCGGGGCTGTTCGCCGCCGGGGAATGTTCCGGTGGCATGCACGGATCGAACCGGCTGGGCGGGAATTCGCTGTCCGATCTGCTGGTCTTCGGTCGCCGGGCAGGTCTCGGCGCCGCCGACTACGTGCAGAGCCTCACCTCGCGGCCGATCGTCGGCGACGCCGACATCGACGCCGCCGCCCGTGCGGCGCTCTCGCCCTTCGATCCGGCCGACACCGATCGCGCCGAGAACCCGTACACCCTGCACACCGACCTGCAGCAGGTCATGCAGGATCTCGTGGGCATCATCCGGCGCGCGGACGAGATCGAACGTGCCCTGCGCGAACTCGACACCCTGCGCACACGGATCCGCAACGTCGCGGTGGAAGGCCACCGCCAGTTCAACCCGGGCTGGCATCTCGCCCTGGACCTGCGGAACATGCTCCTCGTGTGCGAGTGCGTCGCGCGGGCCGCGTTGCAGCGCACCGAGAGCCGCGGGGGACATACCCGCGACGACCACCCGTCGATGGACTCCGAATGGCGTCGCACTCTGCTCGCCTGTCGCCTGGACGGCGGCGACCCGTTCGTCCCCGCCGTGACGGTCACCGCCGAACGGCAGCAACCGATGCGTCCCGACCTGCTGGAGCTGTTCGACATCGACGAACTCGGGAAATACTACACCGACGAGGAACTCGCGGATCATCCCGGACGGAGGGGTTGAGATGGGACACCAGGCGGCGTTCAGGATCTGGCGGGGCGACGCCGACGGCGGGGAACTGCGGGACTACACCGTCGAGGTCAACGAAGGGGAGGTCGTCCTCGACATCCTGCACCGTCTGCAGGCCACCCAGGCACCGGATCTCGCCGTGCGCTGGAACTGCAAGGCGGGCAAGTGCGGATCGTGTTCGGCGGAAGTCGACGGTCGCCCGCGCCTGACGTGCATGACCCGCATGTCGCTGTTCGATCCCGACGCGACGATCACCGTGACCCCGATGCGCACCTTCCCGATCATCCGAGATCTCGTCACCGATGTCTCGTTCAACTACCGCAAGGCACGCGAGATACCGGCTTTCGCGCCGCCTCCTGATCTGGCGCCGGGGGAGTACCGGATGCAGCAGGTCGACGTGCAGCGCTCCCAGGAGTTCCGCAAGTGCATCGAATGCTATCTGTGCCAGAACGTCTGCCATGTGGTGCGCGACCACGAGGAGAACAAGGAGGTCTTCGCCGGTCCCCGCTATCTCATGCGCATCGCGGAACTCGAGATGCACCCGCTCGACGTCGCCGACCGGCGCGACGTCGCGCAGGACGAGCACGGCCTGGGTATGTGCAACATCACCAAGCGCTGCACCGAGGTGTGCCCGGAGAACATCCACATCACCGACAACGCGCTGATCCCGATGAAGGAACGCGTCGCCGGCCGCCGCTACGACCCGATCGTGTGGCTCGGCAACAAGCTGTTCCGGCGCTGAGCAGGGAGCAGGGACCGGGCCGGACGCAGGGACCGGCTCAGCTCACGCGTACGACGACCAGCGGAACCAGCTCGTCGAGCGCGAACGGCACCGACAGCACCGAGTTCGTCGAGAACGCCGCGGAGATGTCGGAATCGCTGTCGAGCACGAGGAACCGGCCGTCGCGCACCGCCGGGATCTGCTGGAAGACCGGATTGTCGGTCACCTCGGCGGCCGGCACGTAGATCGGCAGCACGATCAGCAGGTCGGAGTTGAGCATGTCCAGGTTCTCGTCGGAGACTGTGATGAAGAAATCGTCCGTCGCCGCGGCCTGCACCTGCGGATTGTTCACGAAGCCGAGCTCGGTCATGAAGTCGACGCGCGAGTCGCCGACGACGTAGGCGCCCCACCCCTCCGACGTGTAGGAGGCGACGGTGACGGTCTTGCCCGCGAACTCGGGATTGTCGGCGGCGGCCTGCGCGAAATCCGCGTCGATCTGCGACAGCAGTTCGGCACCCTTGTCCGGGACACCGAGCGCCGCTGCCACGGTGGCCACCTGGTCGTCGAGCGACGTGAGGTAGGCGTCGCTGCCTTCCGGGCCGCCGACGGTCGGGGCGATCCCCGACAGCGTCTCGTAGCGGGCCGGCTCACCGGAACTCTTGGTGTCGAGGATCAGATCGGGCTCCTGCGCCGCGAGCATCTCGAAGGACGGCTCGATCGTGCCGATGAGCTCCGGCGGCGAGTCGTACAGCCCCTGCGCCCACGGCCCAACGCCGTCGCCGCCGAAGGCGAGCCAGTCACTCGCCGCCACCGGCTGAACGCCGAGTGCCAGTGCAGTTTCGGCGTCGCCCCAGCCCAGAGCCGCGACGCGTTCGGGGGCGGAGTCGATGGTGACCTCCCCGAACTTCGTGTCGACCGTGACGGGGAAGGCGCCGTCGGCCGGTGCCGAACCGGAGTCGGACTCCGTGTCGGACGATCCGCACGCGGTCAGCGCGATCGCGGTGGCCGTGAACAGAGCGGCGGAACGGAGCAACGCAGCGGATCGGCGTGTCATGAGGGCCCTCGAGTCTGTCGAACAACAAGTGAGGCGATCCTAACCCGGCGGGGTGACCGAAGGTGGAAACCCACCGGAAACCGCGCAGGACAGCCCCTCGAGCGCGCACTATGTGTCCGTGACCCCACCTGACGACGGTCGGCCGGCACGGGCGAAACCGGTGCTGGCCTCCTTGATCCTCGTCGCCGCCGTGGCGAACCTGAACCTCGCCGTCGCGAACGTGGCACTGCCCGAGATCGGGAAGGCGTTCGACGCGAGCCAGACCCAGCTCAACCTCGTCGCAGTCGGCTATTCCGTCGGTCTCGCCGCGTCCGTGCTCTACCTCGGTGCCGTCGGCGACCGTTACGGACGCAAGACGATGCTCCTTCTCGGAATGGCATTGTCGGTTCCCGCATCGGCGGTCGCCGGGTTCGCGCCGAGCACCGAGGTGCTGTTCGCGGCGCGGGTGCTCGGCGGTGTCTCCGCCGGTCTGGCGTTCCCCACCACTCTCGCCCTTATCACCGCACTGTGGTCGGGCGCAGCCCGCACGCGCGCGATCGCGTTGTGGTCGTCGATCGGCGGCGGCCTGACCGCGCTCGGCCCGCTCGTCGCCGGCACCCTGCTCGAACAGTTCTTCTGGGGTTCGGTCTTCCTGGTGACGATCCCGCTCGCGCTGATCGCTTTCGCCCTGACCTGGATGTTCGTGCCCAGCCACGTCAACGAGTCGACCGATCCGGTCGATCATCTCGGCGGCGTGGTCTCGATCGTGTTGGTCGGCTCGCTCGTCCTCGGCATCAACTTCGTGCCCGTCGACGGGATGGAGACCATCGCGGTGTCCGCTCTCGTGATCGCTCTCGTCGCGGTGATCCTCTTCGTCATGCGCCAGCTGCGCGCGGCGAATCCCCTGTTCGACCTGCGGGTCGCCCGGCGTCGCGTGTTCTGGGTCGCGGCCGTCGCGGGCATCATCGTGTTCGGCACCCTGATGGGCACGATGTACATCAGTCAGCAGTACCTGCAGAACGTGCTCGGCTACTCGACTCTCGCAGCTGGATCGGCGGCGCTGCCCGCCGCTTTCGTGATGGTGCTGGTGGCGCCGCAGTCGGCGAAACTCGTCGGGTCGCGCGGCTCCCGTTTCACGCTGCTGTCCGGTTACGTGGCGATCGTGGCCGGACTCGTCGTCGCACTGATGCTCTGGGACGAGGACGCGCATTACTGGGTGATCGCCCTCGGATACATGTGTCTCGGAGCCGGTGTCGGTCTCGCCGGTACCCCGGCCTCGCATTCGCTCACCGGCTCGGTGCCGGTCGCCCGTGCCGGGATGGCCTCCGGCACGGCCGATCTGCAACGCGATCTCGGTGGCGCGATCGTCCAGTCGATCCTCGGCGCCCTGCTCACCGCCGGATACTCGGCCTCCCTCGCCGCGACGATCGCGGCGAGTCCTCAGGCCACGGCCGTCGACGAGCAGACCGAGACCGCACTGGAGAAGTCGTTCGCGGGTGCCGTCGGGATCGCCGAGCACTATCCGCAGTACGCGCAGCAGATCATCGAGGCCGCGCGGTCGGCCTTCCTCGACGGCGACACCCGCGCCTACACGGCCGCGACCGCGATCGTGCTGGTCGGAGCGGCGCTGGTGGCCCTTGCGTTCCCCTCACGCTCGGCCGAGATCGCGCTGCTCGAACGGTACGCCGAGGAGGACGGTGACGCGGCGGTCGACTCGTCGGAAAAACCGGCCCACTGAACCCGGATCCTCACGCAGTCCGGGTCGGTCAGGCGGTCAGAACGACTGCGACCAGCGTCCGACGTCACCCCGCTCGAGCGCGACGGCGAGCAGTTCCGGGAAACGGTCGGGCGTGCACGCGAAGGCAGGAACTCCGAGTTCGGCGAGTGCCGCCGCGTTGTCGCGGTCGAAGGACGGCGCCCCGTCGTCGGACAGAGCCAGCAACACCACGACCTGCACACCCGCGGCGAGCATCTCCCGGATGCGCGAGAGCATCTCGGCGCGGATGCCGCCCTCGTACAGATCCGAGATGAGCACGAACAGCGAATCGGCCGGGCGCGTGATCAGCGACCTGCTGTAGGCGATCGCCCGATTGATGTCGGTGCCGCCGCCGAGTTGGGTGCCGAACAGCACGTCCACCGGGTCGGCGAGCTTGTCGGTCAGGTCCACCACCGCGGTGTCGAAGACGACCAACGAGGTGCGCAGTGCCCGCATCGACGCCAGGACCGCCGCGAACACCGACGCGTACACCACGCTCGACGCCATCGACCCGGACTGGTCCACCACGAGCACCACGTCGCGTTTCACCGCCTGGGAGCGGCGCCCGTAGCCCACCAGCTTCTCGGGCACCACCGTGCGATGCTCCGGCAGGTAGTGGGCGAGGTTCGCGCGGATCGTGCGATCCCAGTCGATGTCGCGGAGTTTCGGGTTCGACGTCCGCGACGACCGGTCGAGCGCACCCGTGACGGCGGCACGGGTGTGCTGCGCGATGCGAGCCTCGATCTCGCGCACGACCTTCTCGACGACCGTCCGTGCCGTCGCCTTGGTGGTCTCCGGCATCACGCGGTTCAGGCTCAGCAACGTGCCCACGAGATGCACGTCCGGTTCGACGGCCTCGAGCATCTCGGGTTCGAGGAGCAGCCGGGTCAACCCGAGCCGATCCACCGCGTCGCGCTGCATCACCTGGACGACGGATGTCGGGAAGTAGGTGCGGATGTCGCCGAGCCAGCGCGCCACCCGGGGCGCGGACGCGCCGAGACCTGCGGTGCGCGGTGCGGTGCCGTCGCCGGGCGCGGTGTCGTACAGCGCGGCGAGCGCGGCGTCCATGGCGTTGTCGTCGGCCGAGGACAGGGAGCCCGTCGAGTCCTCGGCGGCCTCGCCGAGTGCGAGCCGCCAGCGGCGCAGACGTTCGGTGTCTCCGGATTCGGTTGTCATGCCGACACTCCCAGGATCGACGCGGTGGCGGTCAAAGCGATCCGGCCGCGATCCACGGCGGGCGGTGCCTCCGTGCGGCGGGTGCGTTCGCCCCGCACCGTCTGCCCGAGCAGGCGTCGCTCACCGAAGGCGAACGACCCGAAGGTGCGCCGGAGGACGGGCAGGACGTCGACGAAATCGTCGTCGGTGAGACCGCTGATCCACTCGTCGACGAGATCGAACAGTGCGCTGTCGTGGACGAGCAGGAGTCCGCCCCCGCCGAGGAACCCGTCGATCCAGCGCGCCTTCGCGGGTGCCGATGACCCCACCGACAACGCTCGCGCGACCCGCACGGACGCCTCGTACTCGCCGAGTCGGCCGGTGTCGCGCAGCATCCGGGTGGTGCGGCCGACGAGCAGACCGTCGATGTCGTCACGCTCGCTCACCGACGTCAGTGTGTCGAGCCATCGGACGGTCGCGGTCGGGTCCTCACGCAGCGCGAGAGCGAGATGCACGTCGTCGATCGCGGTGCGCAGTGCATCGGCGGCGTCGTGGTCGAGACCGGTGACCGCCGCCGGGAGACCGGCGCACACACGCGCGAGCAGGGCGTCGCAGACATGTTCCAGGGAGGACAGATCGGTGCCCCGCACATCGCCGTAACGGACGGTGCGCACGAGGGTCGGCAGGGCGCTCATCAGGTGCAGCACATCGTGATCGAGTGCAGCCGCCGCGTCGATCGCCGTCACCAGCGACGGGATCGTGGTCCGCAGGTCGGCGAGCAACGCCCGTTCGAGCAGTTCGGTGAGGTCGGCGAGCGCGATCCCGGAACGAGTGGCACGGTCGGCCACCGTGGCGCCCGCTGCGGATTCCACCGTCGTGCCCCACCGCGACGCCTCGACGATCGCCACCGACAACTCCGGTTCCCACCGCAGCGTCCAGGTCTCGCGGAAGGTGCCGGTCGAGCGCACCTCGCTCTCCGCCGGTCTACCCCAGTCGATACCGAGCAGCGCCAGGCGGTGCAGCAGTCGCGACCGCGCGACGTCGATCTCCCGGCGCAGGTCCAGATCGAGATGCCTGGCTTCGGCGGACCGCTCGAGACGCAACGACTTCGCATTCCGCTGCAGGTCGGTGTCGAGCGGGACGGTGGGGGTGTCCTCGGAGACGGAACCGAGTGCCTCACCGACGACGAGCCGGCGGGAGACGAGACCGAGCAGGACGTCGTCGCCGTCGCACAGCACCGACCGCGTCGCCTCGACGACCTCGTCGAGTCCGGCCACCGCGCGACCGCGCAACGCCGCGAGCGTGTCGGCGAGACGTGTCGCCTCGATGATGTGGGCGCTCGAGACGGGTAGATCCTCCTCGCGCAGGACACGGGCCACGCGGGTGAACCAGCGTGCGGTCGTGTCCGCGGGCTGTGTGAACAGGTGGTGGTACCAGCCGGGTGAGGTGATGCCGGCGCCGTAGCCCGACGACAGCGACAACCGGGAGTGGCTCCACGGCACCCACGTGAGGGTGGTCTTGACCTTGGGCATGCCCTTGAGCAGGCGCGCGTCGGGCGCTGCCGGTCCGAGCCGGCCGGTCAGTGCGGGTGCGTGCATCGCTCCGCACACCACGGCGATCGCGCGGGCCCCGGCCTTGACCGTCGCGCGCAGCACCTGCCGCATGTGCGCCTCGCGTCGCGCGGTGTGGTCGTCGATCCCGATATCCTCGCGCAGCGCGCGCATCGCGTCCGTGATCTCGTCGAAGGCCTGTGCGGTGCCGTGCTCTACCACCGCGTCCCACCACTGCTCGAAGTCGGAGTATCCGCCGGCGCGGGCGAGTATGCCGAGCAGGTTGTCGGTCGCGCGGTCGCCGACCTCGCGCTCCGCGCCGAGCGACATCGACGCCGGAAGGTCGCAGAACCGCACGTCGGCATCGTGCAGGTACGCCCAGCGCAGGGCCTGCCATTCGGGGGAGAAGGCCGCGAACGGCCAGAACGCCGCCCGCGCCGGTTCGTCGCGTGCGTAGGCCAGCAATGCCACCGGCGGCACCATGTCGTCGGCCACGGTGAGCGGGAGCACCGGATCGGCGTCCGACGGACCCTCGATGAGGACGGTGTCGGGTTCGAACTCCGCGAGTGCCTGCAGGACCGCACGCGCCGAACCCGGCCCGTGGTGCCGGATCCCGAAGACCCGGATCTCCGCGGGCGCATCCGCGCGGTCGAAGAGAGCGTCGGTCACCCGGTGATCTCCCGGCACGCCCGGTAGAAGTCGGTCCAGTCGCCGCGTTCCCGGACGACGGCCTCGAGATATTCGTTCCAGACCACCCGATCGGAGACAGGGTCCTTGACCACCGACCCCAGGATTCCGGCCGCAACGTCGGAGGGCCGAAGCACCCCGTCACCGAAGTGCGCCGACAACGCCAGGCCGCCCGTGACCACCGAGATCGCCTCGGCGGTGGACAGCGTGCCCGACGGGGACTTCAGCTTGGTCCGGCCGTCGGTGGTGACGCCGCTGCGCAACTCCCGGAACACCGTGACGACGCGGCGGATCTCCTCCGCGGCCGCAGGCACGGTGGGAAGTTCGAGTGCGGTGCCCAGCTGTTCGACGCGGCGGGTGACGATCGCGACCTCGTCCTCCTCGCTCGCCGGCAACGGCAACACGACGGTGTTGAACCGTCGACGCAGCGCGGACGACAGGTCGTTGACCCCGCGGTCGCGATCGTTGGCGGTGGCGATGACGTTGAACCCCTTCGTCGCCTGCACCTCGATGCCGAGTTCGGGGACGGGAAGCGTCTTCTCCGACAGGACGGTGATCAGCGCATCCTGCACGTCAGCGGGGATGCGGGTGAGTTCCTCGATCCGTGCCACGGCGCCGTCGCGCATCGCAGTCATGACCGGGGAGGCGACCAGCGCGTCGGCGCTCGGCCCTTCGGCGAGCAACCGCGCGTAGTTCCAGCCGTACCGCACCGACTCCTCGGTCGTACCCGCCGTTCCCTGCACGAGCCGGGTCGACGAACCGCTGATCGCGGCGGCGAGATGCTCCGACACCCAGGTCTTCGCGGTACCCGGCACACCGAGCAGCAACAGTGCCCGGTCGGTCGCCAGGGTCGCCACGGCAACCTCGATCAACCGGCGCGGACCGACGTACTTCGGGGTGATCACGGTGCCGTCGGGCAGTTCGCCGCCGAGCAGATAGGTCACCACCGCCCACGGGGACAGTTGCCACGACGGCGGGCGCAGCCGGTCGTCGAGTCGCGCGAGCGCCGCGAGTTCGTGCGCGTACTGCTGCTCGGCGTGTGGGCGCAGCAGGTCGGTGCCGGACCCGGCGGTCTCGGACGTGCCCGTCTCGGGCATCGCGGCCTCGTCGGTGCCGACAACTGCCGGGGTCGACTCGAAGTCGGTCAACTCAGCTCCTCGTGGATCGTCTTGCGGAGGGTCAGGGTGTCGGCTGCGCTCGCGAACAGGTGCAGGCGACCGAGATCGTCGGTGCGGTTCGCGGCGTCGGCCAGCAGATCGGCCAGCTCGAACGGTGCCCGGTGGGCGAGCAGCGTCAGGACGTCGCGCACCAGACGGGTGGTCGTCAGCTTCGTGTACAGCGCGGTGAGCACCTTCTCGGCGACATCGCGCGGCCACGGCGCCGGGAGCGCGGCGAGCAACGCGTCGTCGAGAACCGCGGGCGGTGACGCCTCGCGCAGGTGCGTGAGCAGGATGTCGCGAGGTACGACCCGGGCGACCGATGTGTCGCCGGTGCCGTCGCGTCGCAGCAACGCCGCGGCCCATCCGCTGTCGCGTTGCCGGACCGCCGCGCGGCCCCACGCGTCCGTCAGTGCCGTGCGGAGGGCGTCGTCGACGTCGAACTCCGGCAGCACCCCGTCTCCGACGTGCTCGCGCCACACCGACAGCGGAGCGGCCGCGACTGCCGCCACCAGCAGATCGCGGGCCGGACCGTCGGAGAGACCGTCGCGGAGTGCGCTCTCGTCCGGCCGTTCGGGGACGGCGAGGGTGACGGTCGAGCCGTCGACGAGCAGCCATTGCCGCACTCGTTCGGCCATGCGTCGCGCGAACGCGGAGTCGGGGAGGCGGGGAAGAAGGTCGAGCGCGACGGCGCGAACCTTGCGGCTACGGTCGTCGAGGGCGCGCTCGAGCAGGTCTTCGTCGTGCGGGCCGAGACCGACCGCGAGCAGGGCGACGAGCTCGGCCCGCTGGGCGGCGGTCTGCGCACCCCATGACGCCGAGAGCGTGGCTGTCGCCGCGGCCGGATCGTGCGCGCGGAGCACCTCGAACCATCGGCGTCGCCGGGCGGGCGGACCGACGTGCCAGGGCGTGTCGTCGAGCGGGTCGGGTGGCAGCAGATCGGCCCATTCCGGGTGGCGCGCGGCCACCCAGCGCCCGCGGGCGCCGGTGAGAGCGATCAGCCGGTCGCGGTGCACCGCGTCGGTGGTCGCGACGATCAACAGGTCGACCACGATGTCGTGCGACGCGCGGAGCCGGGCCGCCACCTCGAACCATTCGTCGAGTAGCGGGGAGCGGACGGCGAGCAGCGCGCGCAGGCGTTCGGCAGCCGCGCCGGGCAGGACGGGACGGTCGTCGTCCGGGGCCGGCGACGGCAGCTCGCGGATCACCGGCACGGTCGCGGCGGTGAGGAAGGTCGCCTCCAGGGCGGCAGCGGCGAGCAGTGTCGCGGCGGGGTCTCCGGCGAGTTCGCCCGCGGCACCGGCCGTGTGCAGCGCGCCGAACTCCGGAGCGGAGCGTGCCGTTCCGAGAAGTGCTGCGGCCGTCAGCGATTCGGGCAAGGCGGTCACCAGGTCATCACCTGTCCTCCGGTGAACAGTGAGACGGGAGTGAGAGCGGTTCCGTCCCAGTCGCCGCAGACCGTCACGGGACGGCCTCCCGCGACGGCGTGCAGCCGCCAGCGGCTGTCGTCGTCACCGGCCAGCGGCAGCGCCCGTCCGGACGGGTCGACGACGTACCAGCCGTCCTCGCTGTCGGTGGGAGTGACCGCGTCGAGCAGGACGGGCCAGGTGCGCAACCACGGATCTGCTCCGCGCATGCGGGCGTACTCGTCCAGCGCAGCGTCGAGTCCGGTGGCGGGCAGGGTCGTGAACGGCTCCGTCTCCCCGTGCTGCCGGCCGAGTACGGCTCGCAGTGGGGCCGCGCCGGGGTAGAAGTGCAGATCGGCGTCGACCAGCGAACCGGGGAAGGGGAGGGGCGTGGCGAAACGCGCTGTGCCGTGAGCGAAGTCGAGCAGGATCGCCCAGCGTCCGCTCGACCTCCCCCGAAGCCACGTCTTGCGGGTGAACATCCGGCTCTCCTCGGTGACGCGCACGGCGAGGACCTGCCAGCGGTCGCGCACAGCCGGTTCGGCGCGGACCTCCTCGCTGCGGGTGCCGAAACCGAGATGGGTCTGCAGCGCACGCAGGAGCGGCCTCGGCAGCTCGTCGCGCTGCCGGTACGCCACGGCCATGAGGTGCAGGCGCGCATACTCTTCGAGCAGCCTGGCGGGCCAATCGGTTTCGTCGTTCACGACGGCGGCCAGAGCGCGCAGTGCCGACGCCGCGCCGGGAGCCTGGGCATCCACCATGCGGGCAGCGATCGCCTCGTAGATGTCGTAGCCGTGATCCACCGCCCCGAGGCCGTGCCGGATGCGGTCGGTGAGCCAGCGGTCGAGGTCGTCGAGTCCTGCCGCGACCCGCTCGGCGCGACGCCGGGCGGTCGCAGGGTCGGGCGCCTTGACCGGCTCGTCCGCCGGTGCGGGAAGTGTGGTGGACGCGATGCGGGCGGCGAGCCATCCGGTCACGAAGTCGGGCGCCTGCGCGGCCGGCACGGCACCCTCGGACCAGCGCACGAGCAGTGACAGGGCGTGCTTGCAGGGCAGCTTCCGGCTCGGGCACGTGCACGTGTAGGCGGGAGCGCTCGGGTCGATCGCCGTGCGGTACGGCGTGGTGCCGCGTCCGCGGCACAGTCCCCACAGGGCGGTGGTGTCGTGACCGGTCTCGAGCCATGCGGCGGCGACGCCGCGCGCAGCCGTCATCGAGGACGGATCGGGCGCGACGGCGTTGATCTGCTGGAGGGTCCAGGGGGCGGTCACGAGCGTCGAAGGTAGGAGACGGGTCCGACAGGAACGGCGGGATCAGGATGTCGCACGGGTCTCCAGACGTGCGCGGATGCCGTCGACGAACAACCGCAGACCGAATTCGAACCGGACGGCGGGGTCGCCGTCGAGCAGGTCGTCGTCGGCCTCGGCCGGCTGTTCGGTCGCGACATCGGGGGAGAGAGGTGCGCGCGTGAGCGCACCGAGTTGCTCGAGTTGCGCGCGGGACTGCTCGTCGACGGTGTGGCCGAGCACGTAGTGCAGCAGCGCGTAGCCGGTCAGTTCGGCGTACGCCCGGGACAGACCCGCACGTTCGGCGGTGGCCACGAAGGCGTCGCGGGCCCGGGAAGTGGTCAGCCGGGAGGCGTAGCTCGAGGCGACGAGTTCGGCGCCGTCGCGATGGGCGAGCAGCGCGGCGCGGAAACGGTGCGCCAGCTCGGAGAGGGCGTCGTCCCAGGCATCGCTCGCGGGCGGCTCGTCGACACCATCGAGGATGCGGTCCGCCATGGCGCCGAGCAGGGTCTGCTTGTTCGGGAAGTGCCAGTACAACGCGCCGGGCTGGACGCCGAGCGACGACGCGAGCTTGCGCATCGTCAGGTCGCCGAGCCCGTACTCGTCGAGGATCGCCATGGCGCCGTCGAGGACGTCGCCGCGTCGCAACTGCACTGCTCTTCTGCTCCCGCTTCTCCTGCTGCCCGCGGCGGTACCGCGCCACCGGGGATCCGACCGAAGGATTCGTGCCTTTGACACTATCGGACGCTTCGCCCTAACCTGAACGCTGTTCAATTGAACGATGTTCAAGTTCTCGCCACCCCAGGAGACGGCAGTGACCCAGGCGCCCGCCCGCACCGACATCCTCGACATCGCTCGCGACCAGGTGCTCCGTCGCGGCATCGGTTTCGACCGCGACCAAACCCTCGAGGTCCTGCAGCTGCCGGACGACCGCATCGACGACCTGCTGGCGGTCGCCCACGACGTGCGCATGGCGTGGTGCGGACCGGAGGTCGAGGTCGAGGGGATCATCAGCCTCAAGACCGGTGGCTGCCCAGAGGACTGCCACTTCTGCTCGCAGTCCGGCCTGTTCGCCTCCCCGGTGCGGGCCGCCCGGCTCGACATCCCGTCGCTCGTCGAGGCCGCGAAGCAGACCGCCAAGACCGGAGCGACCGAGTTCTGCATCGTCGCGGCCGTGCGCGGACCCGACGAACGCCTCCTCGCGCAGGTCGCGGCCGGTATCGAGGCGATCCGCAACGAGGTCGACATCCAGATCGCGTGCTCGCTCGGCATGCTCACCCAGGAACAGGTCGACCGACTCGTCGCGATGGGTGTGCACCGCTACAACCACAACCTCGAGACCGCCCGCTCGCACTTCCCGAATGTCGTCACCACCCACACCTGGGAGGAGCGCTTCGAGACGCTGCGCATGGTCCGCGAGGCGGGTATGGAGGTGTGCTGCGGAGGCATCCTCGGAATGGGTGAAACCGTCGAGCAGCGAGCCGAATTCGCAGCCGACCTCGCGGCGCTCGAACCCGACGAGGTGCCGCTGAACTTCCTCAATCCGCGCCCCGGCACCCCTTTCGGGGATCTCGAGGTGCTGCCCGCCACCGAGGCGCTCAAGGCGGTGGCGGCCTTCCGATTGGCGTTGCCGCGCACCATCCTCCGGTTCGCCGGTGGCCGCGAGATCACGCTCGGCGACCTCGGCGCGCAGAAGGGGATCCTCGGCGGGATCAACGCCGTCATCGTCGGCAACTACCTCACCACGCTCGGCCGACCGGCAGAGACCGACCTCGATCTGCTCGGCGAACTCAAGATGCCGATCAAGGCTCTCGGCGAGACGATCTGATGTTCGATCCGTTCACCGGCGAAGCGATCGTCGACGGGACGATCCGAACCCGTTCCGCAGCAGTGCAACTCGGACTCGAACCGCCGCGCTTCTGCGCGCAGTGCGGTCGGCGGATGATCGTCCAGATCGCGCCGGACGGGTGGTGGGCACGGTGCTCGCGCCACGGGACCGTCGACTCGGTGATGAGCGAACAACGCTGACCTACCGTGGCGCGTCTCGGATCGTGCCGGGCCGACTGCGCGACCGATTCGCGAAAGTTACGGCGACCGAACCATGTAACTTCGTGTGCATGCTGAATACTCGACTGCTGCCGTTACGCAACGACCGAGCACAGCTGCGGGCGATGATCGGCGACGACGCGGCCGCCTACGCCGCCGGGACGGCAGATCCACTCGTGCGCCGGTACGCGCACCTGCCCGAACCGGCGTATACGGAAGCGTCCGTCGCAGCGTTGATAGACGGCGAGATTCGGCACGGGCTGGAGCGCGGAGATCTGGCCGTACTGACGATCGCCGATCCGGAGACCGATCGCTTCGCCGGCAGCCTGGTGTTGTTCGACATCGCCGACGAGGAGGCAGAAGTCGGATTCTGGTTGCATCCGCACGGTCGTGGGAAAGGGCTCGCTGCCGATGCACTCGAACTTGCGGCCGAGCTCGCGCGGCGCAGCGGATTACTCCGCCTGACCGCGCGCACCCTCCCCGAGAACGAAGCATCACAGCGCGTGCTCGAGCGGTGTGGTTACATCCGCGGTGACCGAACCCGGACCGTCACTCCGTCGGGGGCGGAAGCCCTCGCCGTGCACTACTCACGGGATCTCGGATGATGCGTGTTGTCGCTGCCTCCCGGGCGGGGCGAGCACGCGGGCCTCTGCGAGGCTCGGAACGCTACGGGAGCTCACGTTCTTCGGCAGGATAGGTCACGATCCCGTCGGAACCCACCGACGGCGTCGCGCCCCACTGTCCCAGTTCGTGCTGTCGCGGCTTCGCGTTGTTGACGAGATGCACGACGGTCCATCCCCGTGCGGCGAGGGTGTTCGCGATCAACAGTCGGTGACAGCGCCACGGCATCGGCTCGCCGCACATGATCGCGACGTGCCGATGCTCGGCCAGTTCGGTAAGGCGCTCCAATCCGGCCTCGAAGTCGTCGGTGAGGGTGTAATCGGCGTAGTTCTTGAAACTCGCGTTCTTCCAGCCCGCGTTGACGGCCGGATCGATGCCCTTCTGCTTCGGCCGCCTGCCGCCGAGTTCGGTGAGGTGCACGTAGCCGATCCCGGCGCTGTCGAGCCAGGAGGGCATCTCGTCGGCGTCGAACTGTGGGCTGCGGCGCGAACCGGGCATCTTCCGTACGTCGACGACGAGTTCGATGTCGGCCGAGGTCAGCGTGTCGAGCAGGACGGACTGCGGACACGTCCAGTGGCCGATGGTCCACAGGACGCGGGTGTCGGCACTCATGCTTCCATCGTGCCATCACGCGTGCGCCAGCCGGCGGCGCAGTTCGCCGGCGCCGTCGCCCTCCAATCGGGACAACCCCGCGCGACGGCCCGAGAGCGGCAGCAGGATCGCGGAGATCGGTCCCCGCACCTCGGGTCCGGAACCGGAGGACCACTCGGCATCGGTTGCGGTGAGACGGAATCCGTCGAGCGGGAGGTCGGCGAAGACACGGGCCTTCCCGGTCCCGCGGGTGGACCACAACCGAGTGGCGCCCGCTGTTGCGGCGTCCGGCGGCATCGGCAGGTCGCGCTGCAGGGGTATCGCGATGTCCTGGCCGTGGACGAGCAGATCGATCATCGTCTCGAGCGGGGTGATGCCCACGTTGTGCCGGCGGGAGCCGATCATTCCCCGGAGGTCGGCGATCAACTCGGCCGTCGGCTGTCGGGCGCGGTGCCGGGAGGACTCACGGATGATCGTGTTCACGCCACCGGGATGACGCAGCGCCATCCGAACGAGGTCGACCACGGTGAGCTGCTGTAGCGTGAGGTGGGCCGCGACGTCGCGCACGGTCCAGCCCTCGCACAGCGACGGCCGGCTCCACTCGTCCTCGGTCAGTTGTTCCAGCAGGTCGGCAGTTCGTGCGCGCTGCTCGTCGACGGTGTTCCAGATGTCGTCGACGTTCATGGGATCACCCGACCTGTGCTCCGCCCGACACACGATCCACCCATTCTAGATCGCGGATCGTGCCCCACCCGAGGATTCCGGTGCCGGTACGGCATCTTCCGCGGCACGGCTCACCGACTCCCACTCGAGCCAGGTGTCGACCTTCTCCCTGGTGGCGGCAACGGCCGCATCCAGGACGGCGCTACCCAGGACGATGCGTCGCGGCGGTCGGTCGGCATCGACGACCTCGAGGAGTGCCCGCGCGGCCAGGGCGGGGTGGCTGTCGATGCTCGTGGACGCGCTCTGCTCCTCGATCTCGGCTCGCAGCGAATCGTAGTCCGATCGCGGAGCGCTCACCGTCATGGTGGTATAGAGGTCGGTCCAGTAGCCGCCCGGCTCGACGATCGTCACGTCGATGCCGAAATGCGCGGCCTCGAGAGCCAGGGCTTCACTGAGTCCTTCGAGGGCGAACTTGCTCGCGCTGTACAGCCCTGTGCCGGGCCCGCTCAGTACGCCCCCGATGCTCGAGATCTGCACGAGATGCCCGCGTCCTCGGCTCCGGAAGGCCGCC
This sequence comes from Rhodococcus sp. IEGM1339, assembly GCF_050321925.1. Lineage (NCBI taxonomy): Bacteria > Bacillati > Actinomycetota > Actinomycetes > Mycobacteriales > Nocardiaceae > Rhodococcus > Rhodococcus sp. IEGM1339. Next base: position 139,190 of record NZ_JBNQFT010000008.1, on the reverse strand, counting down.
ATGGCGGCCTGGCTGACCCACATCGCTCCGAAGAAGTTCGTCTCGAACTGTGCACGCGCCTGCTCCTCGGTGAACTCCTCGACGAATCCGTAGGCCATGGTGCCCGCGTTGTCGACGACGATGTCGAGGCCTCCGAAATGCTCGCGGGCGGTGTCGAAAGCGGCGAACACCGCCGTGCGGTCGGTGACGTCGGCCGGGAGTCGGAGGAGACGTTCCGGATCCCGGGGGAGATCGGCCGATTCGATCGATCGTGAGACGGCCACGACGTTGTCGCCTCTCGACAGCGCCGCACGGGCGAACTCCCTGCCCAGACCGCGGCTCGCGCCGGTGATCAACCAGGTGCGGGGACGGACGCCGGGAGTGGCGGGGGACGCGGTCGTCGGTTGGGTCTTCAATGCATACCTCCTGAGTGAGACGAGACGGTCCGTCTCGTTCATTCGAGGATGACCCTCCGGAGGGCGCCTGTCAAGACGCAACGTCTCGTCTCGATGCGATATCGTCGTCCCATGTCTGCACGCCCCGAAACCGGACACTCCCGGCGGAACCTCGCCTCGCGGAAAGCGATCCTCGATGCCGCTTTCGACCTGGTCGCCGAGGTCGGCTACACGAAACTCGGTATCGAGGCGATCGCTGCCCGGGCCGGCGTCGGGAAGCAGACGATCTATCGCTGGTGGCCGTCGAAAGGAGCCGTCCTCCTCGACGCGTATCTGGCACACACGCAGGGCGATGCCGGGGACGAGGCCTCGCTGCCCGACACCGGCGATCTCCGCGCGGACCTCGTCGCGGTGCTGCAGGCCACCGTGGCGGAGTTGCGTGATCCGACGTTCGCCGTCCCGCTGCGTGCGTTGACCGTGGCGGTACTCGAAGACCCCGGGCTCGCAGCGGAATACGAACACCGCCTCGACGCGCCGATGCGGGAGATGAAGAAGGCCAGGCTCCGGGCCGCGCAGAGTGCGGGGCAACTGCCGGACGACCTCGATCTCGATGTCGCCGTGGACATGTTGTTCGCGCCTGTCGCTCAGAAGTGGTCGACCGCCGGCGAGCCCCCGTCGGACGACTATGTCCGCACTCTGGTCGAGACCGTTCTCTCCGGCCTGACGCGTCCGTCCGAGGGCGACCGGTCCGCCGATCTGTAACGTACGACTCCTCCTGCCCGACACACACGTCGGAATCACATGACGATCAGGGGAGGGACAGCATGGGTTCGGTCGATGTTCTGGAATGGATCCGCGAAGGTTATCTGGCGGGCGACCCGCTGCGCTCGGCGCTGTTCGTCGGGTCGGCCTTCCTGACGATGCCGCTGCAGTTGCTCGAGGTCATCATGGGACGGCCTTTCTGATCTCCTCCGGGAGGTTCACACCGGCGGTCGCAGGGCGGCGAATTCGTCCGTCACGCGCAGCCGGGAATCGGTGAAGCGGTAGAGCGCCGGGGGGCGACCTCCCGCTTTGCCGGACGGTGCGGTGTTGCCGGTGCGGGTGAGCACGTTCCGGCGCGCCAGCACCCGTTGGAGATTGGTGGCATCCACCTCGTAACCCAATGCAGCGCAATAGATGTCGCGCAGCGTGGACATCGAGAACTCCGCCGGTGCGAGGCCGAATGCGATGTTCGTGTACGACAGCTTCGCGGCAAGGCGCGCATGGGCGTTCGCCACCATCACCCCGTGGTCGAAGGACATCGCGGGAAGGTCCGAGACCGGATGCCAGGCCGTATCGGACGGCAGCTGGGGATCCGAGGTGAGGGGGATCAGACCGAGATAGGTCGACGCGATCGTGCGCGGTCCCGGCACCCGATCCGGGTCGGAGAAGACCGACAGCTGTTCGAGGTGCGCGACCTCGCGGACGTCGACCTTCTCCGCCAGTTGCCGCCTCGCCGACGTCGTGAGGTCCTCGTCGTTGCGTAGTTGGCCGCCGGGGAGCGACCACGTGCCGACCTGCGGATCGAGGGCCCGCTGCCACAGCAGCACCCCGAGTTCGGGCTCCTCGCGGAGGGCTCCCGAGGCGTCCGGGAAGCGGCGAACCTGGAACACAGCGATGAGCACTTCGTGACGGGTGTTACCATGTGTCATGTTTTCGATCCTAAGTCGAAAACCTCGAATACGGCAATTCCGGTAGAACCCGCCGGGATGACACCCTCGAAGGAGCTAGGCCATGACCACGACCGAGTGGGCGGGAGCCGCCACCATCGTCGACGGCCCCGGCGGATACACGGGCGTCGAGGCGACGCCGGAGTGGGCCGAGGAGGTCCGCCGGTTGGCCCGTGAGCGCAACGCCACGCTGCTCGCGCACAACTACCAGCTTCCCGCGATCCAGGACGTCGCCGACCACGTCGGCGACTCGCTCGCGCTCTCGCGTATCGCCGCCGAGGCCGAGGAGGACACCATCGTCTTCTGCGGCGTGCACTTCATGGCCGAGACCGCGAAGATCCTCAGCCCGAACAAGACGGTGCTCATCCCCGACGAGCGCGCCGGCTGCTCGCTCGCCGACTCGATCACCGCCGACCAGCTGCGCGAGTGGAAGGCCGACCACCCCGACGCCGTGGTGGTCTCGTACGTCAACACCACCGCCGAGGTCAAAGGCCTGACCGACATCTGCTGCACGTCCTCGAACGCCGTCGACGTCGTCGCGTCCATCGACCCCGACCGCGAGGTGCTGTTCCTGCCCGACCAGTTCCTCGGCGCCCATGTCAAGCGCGTCACCGGCCGCGAGAACATGCACATCTGGGTCGGGGAGTGCCACGTGCACGCCGGCATCAACGGCGACGAGCTCGCCGCGCAGGCCAAGGCGCACCCCGACGCCGACCTGTTCGTCCACCCCGAGTGCGGCTGCGCCACCTCGGCGCTGTATCTCGCCGGGGAGGGCTTCGTGCCCGACGACAAGGTCAGAATCCTGTCCACCGGCGGGATGATCGACGCCGCCCGGGAGACCGGCGCGAAGCAGGTCCTCGTCGCCACCGAGGTCGGCATGCTGCACCAGCTCCGCAAGGCCGCGCCCGGCATCGACTTCCAGGCGGTCAACGACCGGGCGTCGTGCCCCTACATGAAGATGATCACGCCCGCCGCGCTGCTGCGCTGCCTGCAGGAGGGACGCGACGAGGTCCACGTCGCCGCCGACGTCGCCGAGCGGGCCCGCCTGTCGGTGCAGCGCATGATCGCCATCGGCAACCCGGGCAGCGGCGAGTGACCACCGCCATCACGGTCGCGTGGGAGGACCACGCCGACCTGGTGGTCGTCGGGGGTGGCGTCGCCGGTCTCACGGCCGCGCGCGCCGCCTCCCGGCGCGGCGCGCGGGTGCTCACGGTGAGCAAAGGGGGCCCCACCGACACGGCCACCCAGTACGCCCAGGGCGGTATCGCCGTGGTGGCGCCGGTGGGCGACAGCGTCGACGCCCACGTCGCCGACACCCTCGCGGCGGGCGGGGGACTGTGCGACGAGGACGCGGTGCGCTCGATCGTCACCGCCGGCCCCGATGCCGTCACCGCTCTGCGCGATCTCGGCGCGGTGTTCGACACCGCCGGAGACGGCGACATCGCCCGCACCCGCGAGGGTGGGCACAGCACCCGCCGCATCATTCACGCCGGTGGCGACGCGACCGGCGCCGAAGTTCAGCGCGCCCTCGGCGAGGCGGGCTTGCCCGTCCTGTTCGGCGCCGCTGCCGCCCGGGTCCTCACCGACGCGCGGGGTGTCACCGGACTGCTCGTCCTCGACGAGCGCGGGTACGGCGTCGTTCACGCCCCGGCCGTGTTGCTCGCGACCGGTGGCCTCGGGCAGTTGTACGCGTGCAGCACGAATCCGCCCGGCGCCACGGCCGACGGCATCGCGCTGGCCCTGGCCGCCGGCGCCGGTGTCGCCGACCTCGAATTCGTCCAGTTCCACCCGACCGTGCTGTTCGCGGAAGGCGGTACCGGACGTCGGCCGCTCATCAGCGAAGCAGTGCGCGGGGAGGGAGCACGATTGGTCGACTCCCGCGGCCGATCGATCACCGAGGGTGTGCATCCGCTCGGCGACCTCGCACCCCGCGACGTCGTCTCGCGGGCCATCGCCGAGCGACTCACTGCACTCGGTGAGGATCACGTGTACCTCGACGCCCGTCACCTCGACGGCTTCGCCACGCGTTTTCCGACCATCACGGCGATGTGTGCCGACGCCGGTCTCGATCCGGCCCGTGATCTGCTGCCGGTCGCTCCCGCCGCGCACTATTCGTGCGGCGGTGTCGTCACCGATGTGCACGGCCGCACCCGCATTCCCGGTCTGTACGCGGCCGGTGAGGTGGCACGCACCGGCCTGCACGGCGCGAACCGGCTCGCCTCCAACAGCCTTCTCGAAGGGCTCGTCCTCGGCGAGCGCGCGGGGATGGCCGCGGCGATCGAACGGGCCGGAACGCGTGTCGAGACCGACGGCATTCCCGCCGTCGCCCCGACCGTCTGTGATCGGACGGTGCTGCAGCAGCTCATGACCCGGCACGCGCTGGTCGTGCGCGACGCGAACGGACTGGCCGCTGCCGCAGTCGAACTCGACAGGATGAGCGTCGCTGCAAGCTGTACCGACGCCGATCGGCTCGAGGACTCGGCCCTCACCGTCACCGCGCGGGCCCTGCTGCTCGCGGCGCAGCGCCGCACCGAATCGCGGGGATGCCACACCCGCAGCGACCGTCCGGACACCGACCCGACGCAGGCACGCAGCCTCGAACTGCGCATCGACGATGACGGCGAGTTGTCCTTCACCACACCGGAACTGACAGGAGTCAACTGAGATGACCACCGCCCTGCCCGACGGACTCGACCTCGCCGAGACCCGCGAGCTGGTCCGGAAGGCGCTCGACGAGGACCTGCGCTACGGACCGGACGTCACCACCGACGCCACCGTGCCCGCCGACGCTGTCGCCACCGCCTCGGTGGTCGCGCGGCAGGCCGGCACCCTCGCCGGTCTGGACGTCGGTCTGCTCGTCCTCGACGAGGTCATCGGTGCCGATCATTACGGCGTGCTCGATCGCAGGTCCGACGGGGAGCGGGTGCTGCCCGGCGATTCGGTCCTGACCGTCGAGGCGCCGACCCGCGGCCTGCTCACCGCCGAGCGCACGATGCTCAATCTCCTGTGTCACCTGTCGGGCATCGCGACGGCGACCTCGCACTGGGTCGATGCGGTGACGGGCACCGAGGCGAAGATCCGCGACAGCCGCAAGACACTGCCGGGAATGCGCGCGCTGCAGAAGTACGCGGTGCGGATGGGTGGCGGCGTCAACCACCGCATGGGGCTCGGCGACGAGGCGCTGATCAAGGACAACCATGTCGCGGCGGCCGGTTCGGTGGTCGCGGCGCTGCGAGCCGTCCGCGAGCATGCCCCCGACATCGCGTGCGAGGTGGAGGTCGACACCCTCGAACAGTTCGACGAGGTGCTCGCCGAGAACGTCGAGTTGATCCTGCTCGACAACTTCCCGCTGTGGCAGACGCAGATCGCGGTGCAGCGGCGCAACACCCACGCGCCGCAGACACGACTCGAATCCTCGGGCGGCCTGTCCCTCGACGTCGCCGCGGACTACGCGCGCACGGGCGTCGACTTCCTCGCGGTGGGTGCGCTCACCCACTCTGTGACCGTCCTGGACTTCGGCCTCGACATGTGAGCGTGTAGGTCGCAGGTCGCGGCACGGATGAATCGGACGCGCCACCGGAACATCCGTCGGTGAGACGGTCCCCGCACGTGCGCTTTCTGGGGTAGAACTGACAGCACATCGACGTGCCGGTACCGGTCACGTAGGGGCGGTGCTCCGGTTGTCGCCGGTGCCGGGTGGGGGAGGAAGACAGAACACGATGCGGTTACCGATGTCACCGACCGACTCGATGTTCCTGCTCGGCGAGTCGCGCGACCACCCGATGCATGTCGGCGGTCTCCTGCTGTTCCAGCCGCCGGAGGGCAAGGACGCGAGTGACCTGAAGTCGATGTTCGCCGAGGCGCTCGCCCGGGAGGAACCCGCCGGGCCGCTGTGGCGCAAGCGGCCCACCCGCTCGCTGTTCACCCTCGGGCAATGGGCCTGGGAGGACGATCCGCGTTTCTCGATCGACTACCACGTCCGGTTCAACGCGCTGCCGTCCCCGGGCACGATGGACGATCTGTGGGAACTCGTCTCCCGTCTGCACGCCTCGCTGCTCGACCGCACGCGCCCACTGTGGGAGATGCATCTGATCGAAGGGCTGGCAGACGGTCGCTACGCCCTGTACGTGAAGATCCACCACGCGCTCGCCGACGGGGTGGGGGCCATGCGTCTGATGCGCCGCGCGCTCAGCACCGACCCGGAACGCACCGACATGCCGGCGCCGTGGGCGGTCGACGACGCCCGGTCGCCGAGCCGCTCGGCGATGGGCACCGCGATCGGGTTCCCCGGTGCGGTCGTCCGTGCGGCGACCGGCGTGGTGAACGACGCGGTGAACATGGTGTCCGAGGCGATGGCGCTGGTCCCGGCCCTCGTCGGCACCGTCGACCGTGCCCTGCACAATCGCGGTGGTTCGTTGTCGCTGGGCGCTCCGAACACGATCCTCAACCGGAAGATCTCCGGATCGCGCAGATTCGCGGCCCGGTCCTGGCCGATCGAGCGACTGCGAATGGCGGCCAAGGCGGCCGACGCGACGCTCAACGACGTCGTCCTCGAACTGTCCGGTGGGGCGTTGCGGGCGTATCTCTCCGAACACGATGCGCTGCCGGAGGATTCGCTGGTGGCGATGGTCCCGGTCTCGTTGCGTCAGAGCAGGAGCTCGTCGGGCAACGAGATCGGCATTCTCATGTGCACGCTCGGGACGCAGTGCGTGGATCCGGTAGAACGTCTTGCGCGCGTGCGTGGTTCGATGATCGAGGGCAAGCACGCGATGAACTCGATGTCGAAGCTCGGTCGTCTCGCGACGAGCGCGGTGGGTGTGGCGCCTCTGGCGGTGGGAGTACTTACCGGCAACCGGGCGCTGCCGCGGCCGCCGTTCAACGTGATCGTCTCGAACGTGCCGGGTCCCGATGCGCCGTTGTACTGGAACGGTGCGCGCGTCGACGCGTTGTATCCGCTGTCGGTGCCCGTCGACGGGCAGGCGCTGAACATCACGTGCACGAGCACCGACGACGAGATCGCCTTCGGTCTCACGGCGTGCGGTCGCACGGTCCCGGATCTCGTCTGGCTGCTCGATCGCTTCGACGAGGAACTCGAGGCGCTGGAATCCGCCCTCGGCGTCCGGGTGGAGGTCGACGACGAGGAGAGCGGGGAGGACGACGCCGGGAACGACTGACCGTGCCGTTTCGAGAATCGGCGCGCCGCATCGCCGAACGGCCCGGGATGAGTCAGGACGTCGCCGCCACACGGCGGGCGTGCGGCGTCCACACTTCGGTGAGGGTGCGGCGGCCGATGAACAGCCCGATGTGACCGGCGTCGGCGACGGTGGTGGTGATCCTCTGCGGCGGGGTCGATACGTACTCCGCGAGCGTGGTGACCTGCCGGGGAGTCGCGATCGGGTCGGCGGAGCCGGCGATCAGATGGACCGGGCAGTCGACGGCCGCGAGATCGACGACGCGTCCTTCGGCCTTCAGGCTGCCGGCGACGAGTTCGTTGCCCACGAACAGGTGGCGCATTATCCACGCGCGGAAGGCCGAAGGGATCTCCTGCTTCCACGTGAACCAGTGCCGTTCGGCCTCCCAGCGCGCCACTTCGTCGGGATCGTGGAGCAGGGCGAGCAGCGTCATCGCTCGTTCGATCTCACCGATCGGATCGGTGGTCGGCACTCCGACGGTCCGAGCCGCCCCGTACCAGAAGTCGATCGTTGTGGCCGCGGCACCGTGGGGCGCGCGGGCCAGCACCGACAACGCCGGCTGGTCGACGTGGAAGTCGATGGGTGCTCCCGCCACGGTCAGCGAGTGCACGCGCTCGGGATGCAATGCCGCGTAGACCGTGCCGAGCCACCCGCCCTGACTGTCGCCGATCAGGTTCACCCGGTCACCGAGATGGTCGACGGCCTCGGCGACGACCGCCAGGTGCTCGTCGATCGAGCAGCCGTCCGTCGCGAGGGTCGCGGGCGCCCAGTCGAGACAGTGCAGGCGGGTCAGGCCACCGGCTCGGAGGGCTTCGACCTGACTGCGGTCGGCGGAATGGTCGACGATGCACGAATGGGTGCCCGCCTGCGGCGGCAACAGCAGCGTCGGGATCTCGTCGCGTGCGGGGTCGGAGGTGCTGCAATCACGCAGGCCTCCGAGGGGCCACCGGCGCACGACCGGCCAGTCCGTGGTCCAGCGCGGCGGCGTGGCCGATGTCAGGGCGCGGCTGTACCGGTTCGCGTCGGAGATCAGCGTGCACGGCGTGGCGCCGCGTCGTACGAGGCCGGCGAGATAGCCGCTCCAGCCGGCGATCGCCGCGGTCCCGAGACGAAACGGGGCCGCGGCGATCCGGGCTGGTGTCAGTGTCAGCATGCACTGCACCGGAGAACGTCCGCTGATGCGGTGTTCGGTATCGACTGCATCGAGTGAGTCGACGATTACTTCAGCAGGTCGCGAGCAGTGCTCGTGACGGTGGTGGTGAGCTCGCGAGCGAAGGAGACCTGCGCCTTGGCGAGATCGGCGACCCACTCGACGGGGGTGGCGTCGGCGACCTTCTCCTGCAGATCCAGGAGGCTCGAGACGGCCTTCTCGTAGGTGTCGACACCGAGGTTTCCGCTCTGCTTCGCGGCGTCGACGAACTTCGCGTTGAACTCCTGGAAGCGCTCGGTGGCCTCGTCGACGGTCTTGGTGAACTCGGTCGCGGCCTTGTCGGCAACCGCAGCGGCCGTCGAGGTCAGCTTCTCGGCCGACTGCTGGGCCGTTGCGGTGGCCTCGGCGGCGGCCTTCGTGGCGGCTTCGGTCGCCTTGGCCGTGGCATCGGTGGCCTTGGCGGCGGTGGTCTTGGTCGGTGCGGTCATGGTGTGTACCTTCCGTGGGCGCTCGTGACAGGAGCGGGGCTTCCCCTGTGGGGGTGCGCTCGGATCAGCGCTGTTAGCAGGTTAGCAATATGATAGCTAACACGCAACGTCACTCGAAGACATAGGTTCCCGGGGCATCGCACCGCGGCGGATGCTGCGCGCTGCCCATCGCCGGGGGAGCGACCAGCTCACCGGCGCGCTTCGTCGACCATGCGGTCCAGTCCTCCCACCACGACCCGGCGGTGCGAGTGGCCTTCTCCGACCACGCCTTCGGGTCCTCGGGCAGCGTCGGCAGCTTCTCGCCGTCGGGCGCGCCGACGGCCTCGAACCAGGCCTTCGGGTTGGGGGGATTGACCGCGCCGGCCACATGGCCGCCGCTGGTCAGGACGTACCGGACCGACCCGCCGAGCAGGCCCGTGGCCTTATACGATGACGTCCACGGCACGATGTGGTCGTTGATCGCGCCCACCACATAGGTGTCGCACGTGATGTCCGACAGGTCGAGGACCTCGCCGTCGAGCTCGTACACGCCGCGCGCGAGCTCGTTGCGGCCGTACAGCGACCGCAGGTAGTGCGAGTGCATCTTCGCCGGCATGCGGGTGCTGTCCTCGTTCCACGCGAGGATGTCGAAGGCGGCGGGCTTCTCGCCCTTCATCCACCGCGACACCCAGTAGTTGAAGATCAGATCGCGCGCGCGGATCATGTCGAAGCTGCCGGCCATCTCGTTGCCGGAGAGGAAGCCCTGCTTGCTCATCCGGAACTCGACGCGGTCGAGTGTGGCCGGGTCGGTCAGCAGTGCCAGCTCGCCGACCTCGCTGTAGTCCAGGAGTGTGTTGAGCATCGTGAACGCGCTGATCCGCTTGTCGCCCAGCCTGCCCATGCGGGCCGCGGCCATCGCCGCCATCGCGCCGCCCAGGCAGATCGACAGCACCTCGATACGCGAGGATCCGGTGATCTCCTCGACGGCGTCGAGAGCCGCCGCGACACCCTGCCGGTAGTAGTCGTCCATCGTGATCTCGTGCATCGACTCGTCCGGGTTGCGGTACGAGATCGCGAACACGGTGCGGTTGTGCTGCACGGCCCACTCGATGAGGCTGCGCTGCGGCGCGAGGTCGAGGATGTAGTACTTGTTGATCCACGGTGGCGCCGCCAGGATCGGGATCTCGTGCACCTCACCGGTCTGGGGGGCGTACTGGATGACCTCGATGAGGTCGTTGCGGAAGACGACCTTGCCGGGGGTCGCGGCCATGTTCTCCCCGAGGGTGAACGCCTCGCGGTCGACCTTGAGCGGCAGGCCCTTCCGGTGCACGACATCCTCGATGGCGTACTTCGCGCCGCGGAACAGGCTTGCGCCACCGGTGTCGAGCGCGCGCACGAGCACACCCGGGTTGATGAGGAAGTTCGAGGGGGCGAGTGCGTCGAACATCAAGTTCGCGAACTGGCGGGCCTTGCCGTCCTGCACGGGATCGCCCGAGCCGGCGTCGGCGAGATCCTCGACGTACTCGCGGGTGGCGAGATAGCTCTGCAGCAGCGAGAAGTAGGCCGGGTTCTCCTTCCAGGCGGCATCGGAGAACCGGCGGTCCTCAGAATCCAGCGGCATCGGGGGCTGCGGATCGGCGGCGTTCCACACGCGTGTCGCCGCTGCCGGGATGTTCGCCAGGCGGGTGGCGTACTCCGTGGTCGCGCCGGCCACGGCCCGCGGATTCTTCACTGCACGGCCGGCGACGGATGCGACGGCCGGTCCCCACCCGATCGGGTCGAGGGAGGAGGTGAGCTTCTTCTGCAGATGGTTGAGCACCGAGCAACTCCAGAACTGGGTGAATGGTCCGGAGCCGATGGTGACGTCGCCGAGAAAGGTGCGCATCTTACCTCCAGGTACGTGCTACCTGCATGTTCGTCGATGAGGCGACGAAATCGGGCTGACCTCGGACACTGGGTGGCGCACGAACGCACTCGGTACCGATTGTGAGAATGCTCACTTCTCGTGTGCTTCGCGTCCTCCACCACGCCGACGGCGCGCGACGGTGAGCTCGCGGAACGCCTCGTACATCTCCTCGAGCGAACGCCGTTGGGGATTGGTCAGGTCGGGATCCTCGCGGATCGCCCGCAGGACCGCGGACTCCGCTCCGTCGTCGGCCTGCGCGTGGGTCGCGAGGGTGTCCGCTGACAGGTGCAACTGTTCGGCGATCGCTTGCAGCACACGCTCGCTCGGCGCCCGCAGGTTCCGCTCGATCTGCGACAGGTACGGATTCGAAATGCCCACCATCGCCGCGAGTTGACGCATGGGCAGTTCTGCGAGCTCACGCTGGCGGCGGATCAATTCGCCCAACGTGCTCGGGCGCGACTCGTCCTCGTCCATGCCGTCAGCATAAGCACGGTGATCCGTGTCGAGAGCATCCTCACGCGGGCGCGACTTCGAACGTCACCACTCGATGCGAGATAGTAGAAGGTGACCCCTGTTCGACGAGAGAGGACACCTCATGCTTGCCCGCACCGACCTGCGCGGTCGTACTCCCACCACTGCGGAGCTCAGGGGCGCACTGCCCCGCGGCGGAGTGGATGTGGACGCGGTGCTCCATCAGGTCCGTCCCGTCGTCGACGACATACGCGATCGCGGCGCCGAGGCCGCGCTCGACTACTGCGAGAAGTTCGACGGGGTCCGCCCCGCCTCGGTACGTGTTCCCGCCGCGGAACTCGGCCGCGCGCTGGCCGAACTCGCCCCCGCCGTCCGTGCCGCTCTCGAGGAGGCCATCGCGCGCACGCGCGTCGTGCACGCGGCCCAGCGCCGCACCGACGTCACCACCGAGGTCGTCCCCGGCGGTACCGTCACCGAACGCTGGGTGCCGGTCGAACGCGTCGGCCTCTACGTGCCGGGTGGCAACGCGGTCTACCCGTCGTCGGTCGTGATGAACGTCGTGCCGGCGCAGGCCGCCGGCGTCGAATCGCTCGTCATCGCCTCGCCGCCGCAGAAGAACTTCGGCGGACTGCCGCACCCGACGATCCTCGCCGCCGCGGCCCTGCTCGGCGTCGAGGAGGTGTGGGCCGTCGGCGGCGCACAGGGTGTCGCACTACTGTCCTACGGCGGCACCGACACCGACGGCGCCGAACTCGCCCCGGTCGACATGATCACCGGCCCCGGCAACATCTACGTCACCGCCGCCAAGCGGCTGTGCCGCGCGGTCGTCGGCATCGACGCCGAGGCCGGTCCCACCGAGATCGCGATCCTCGCCGACCACACCGCCGACGCGGTGCACGTCGCCGCCGACCTGATCAGTCAGGCCGAGCACGACGTCATGGCCGCCTCGGTGCTCGTCACCACCAGCACCGACCTCGCCGACGCCGTCGATACCGCGCTCGCCGCGCAGCTCGAGCTCACCGAGCACCGCGAGCGCGTCACCACCGCGCTGTCCGGCAGCCAGTCCGGCATCGTCCTCGTCGACGACATCGAGCAGGGCCTGAAGGTCGTCAACGCCTACGCCGCCGAGCACCTCGAGATCCAGACCGAGAACGCCTCCGAGGTCGCCGCGCGTGTCCGGTCGGCGGGCGCGATCTTCGTCGGGCCGTGGGCGCCGGTCTCCCTCGGCGACTACTGCGCCGGATCGAACCACGTGCTGCCCACCGCCGGCTGCGCCCGGCACTCGTCGGGCCTGAGCGTGCAGACCTTCCTGCGCGGCATCCACGTCGTCGAGTACACCGAGGCGGCCCTGAAGGACGTCTCCGGTCACGTCATCACCCTCGCGAACGCCGAGGACCTGCCCGCCCACGGTGAAGCCGTCCGTCTGCGATTCGAGGCGCTGAAGTGACCCAGATCCCCGGCTCCCGCATCACCCTCGCCGACCTGCCGTTGCGCGAGAATCTGCGCGGCAAGTCGCCCTACGGTGCACCGCAGCTGACGGTGCCCGTCCAGCTCAACACCAACGAGAACCCGCACCCGCCCACGCAGGCGCTCGTCGACGACGTCGCCGAGGCCGTGCGTGAGGCGGCGACGCAGCTGCACCGCTATCCCGACCGCGACGCGGTCGCGCTGCGCACCGACCTCGCCGCTTATCTGACGAAGGCGTCCGGTGTTCCCCTCGGCGTCGAGAACGTCTGGGCCGCGAACGGTTCCAACGAGATCCTGCAGCAGCTCCTGCAGGCCTTCGGTGGCCCCGGGCGCACGTCGATGGGCTTCGTGCCGTCGTACTCGATGCACCCGATCATCGCCGACGGCACCCAGACCGAGTGGCTGGCCACCTACCGGCGCGACGACTTCACCCTCGACGTCGACGCATCCGCCGCCGCCGTGCGCGAGCGGCGGCCCGACGTCGTCTTCGTCACCAGCCCCAACAACCCGACGGGACACAGCATCCCGCTCGACCAGTTGCGGGTGATCCTCGACGCCGCCCCCGGCATCGTGATCGTCGACGAGGCGTATGTCGAGTTCTCCTCGCAGCCGAGCGCTCTGTCGCTGATCGACGAGTACCCGACGAAGATCGTCGTCTCGCGGACGATGAGCAAGGCCTTCGCCTTCGCCGGTGGACGGCTCGGCTATCTCGCCGCAGCCCCCGCGATGATCGACGCGTTGCTGCTCGTCCGCCTGCCCTACCACCTGTCGGTCATCACCCAGGCCGCCGCGCGTGCGGCCCTGCGGCACGCCGCCGAAACTCTCGCGTCGGTTGCGGAACTGGCCGCCCAGCGCGACCGCGTCGCCGCCGAACTCGCCCGGTTCGGCTACGACGTGATCCCCTCCGACGCCAACTTCATCCTGTTCGGCCGCTTCGCGGACGCCCCTGCCACCTGGCAGCGGTATCTCGACGAGGGTGTACTCATCCGCGACGTCGGGATCCCCGGCTACCTGCGCACCACGATCGGCCTGACCCACGAGAACGACGAGTTGCTGCGAGTGAGCGAGAAGCTCGCGGCCACGGAAATCGAGGAAACCCGATGAGCGACCGCATCGCGCGCGTCGAACGCACCACCAAGGAATCGAGCATCACCGTCGAGATCGACCTCGACGGGACCGGCCGCACCGAGATCTCCACGGGGATCCCGTTCTACGACCACATGCTCACCGCGCTCGGCCAGCACGGTTCGTTCGATCTCACCGTGCAGGCGCAGGGCGACATCGAGATCGAGGCCCACCACACCGTCGAGGACACCGCCATCGTCCTCGGCCAGGCCTTCGGTCAGGCCCTCGGCGACAAGCGCGGCATCCGGCGCTTCGGCGACTGCTTCATCCCGATGGACGAGACCCTCGCGCACGCGTCGGTCGACGTCTCCGGCCGTCCCTACTGCGTGTTCACCGGTGAACCCGACTACATGGTGCACTCGGTGATCGGGGGATATCCCGGCGTGCCCTACTCGACGGTGATCAACCGGCACGTGTTCGAGTCGTTCGCCTTCCACGCCCGCATCGCCCTGCACGTGCGGGTGCTCTACGGCCGCGACCCGCACCACATCACCGAGGCCGAGTTCAAAGCGGTCGCCCGCGCGCTGCGCGAGGCCGTCGAACCCGACCCGCGTGTGACCGGCATCCCGTCGACGAAGGGCAGTCTCTGACCATATGGATGTCGTCCTCACCTACCTGTGCTTCATCGTGGCCGGATTCGCGGCAGGCGGAACGTGGTCGATGTGGAAGGCGCGCAACACGTTGTTCGCGGGTGTGCTGCTGGCTCTGACCGTGCTGGCCGCCGCCGCGGGCGTCTTCCGGCTGCTCTGACGTGGCGGAACAACAAGGACTGTTCACCGTTCGTGGTCTGATCCCGGCGTGGTCGACGTCCGCTGCGGCCTTCGGCGGCTTCTCGCTGCTGCTGCCGGTCGTGCCGTGGGCGATCGCCGAGGCCGGCGGCAGCGACATGCTCGCCGGGTCGGTGACGGCGGTGTTCATGTTCACCACCGTCCTCACCCAGCTCGCGATGCCGCGACTGTTGCGCGCGTTCGGTCACCGCGCGACGCTCGTGGCCGGCTGCCTGTTCCTCGGGCCGCCGTCGCTGCTGTTCCTCGTGTCGATGGCCCCGGCGGCCGTGCTCGGGATCTCCGCGCTGCGCGGTATCGGCTTCGGCATGATCACCGTGGCGGCGGCCGCCCTCGTCGGCGAACTCGCGCCGCCGCGATTGCTCGGCCGGGCCACCGGCATGCTCGGCATCGCCATCGCCGCGTCCCAGACGATCGGTCTGCCCGCCGGGCTGGCGATCGCCGAGCGGTTCTCCACCACGCCGGTGTTCGTGCTCGGCGCGATCATCTCGTCCGCCGGTCTGCTCGCCGCGATCCGTCTGCCACGGCTGACCGCGAAACAATCCCGGACGGCGCGACGAGTGCCTCCGGTCGTGCTGTTGTTCCCGCTGGTCGCGGTCGGCGCGGGTGCGATCGCCTACGGCGGTCTCACCTCGCTGCTGCGTATCGCGGTCGCCGGTCTGCCCGTCGCGGCGGCGTTGGCCGTGCTCAGCGCGGCCTCGCTGATCGGACGGTACGCGGCCGGTTCGGTCGCCGACCGGATCGGCGCCGGCAAATTGCTGCCCGTCGGTCTCGGCTTGGCGGGGCTGGCGATGATTCCCTTCGCACTCGTCGCCGACGACCGAGGGGGAGCGATACTGCTGATCGTCGCCGCGATCGCCTTCGGCTTCGGCTTCGGTGTCGTGCAGAACGAGGCGCTGCTCGTCGCGTTCAGTCGCGCCGGGGCCGGCAACACCGGCTCGGCGAGCGCCGCCTGGAACATCGGCTTCGATGCGGGCACCGGCGCCGGTTCGTTCGCCCTCGGCGCGGTGGCAGCCGTGGCCGGATACTCCGCGGCCTTCGCCGCGGCCGCCGTCCTGGTTCCGGCGCTGCCGTTGCTGGCCCGACTGGCCGGGCCGTCGGAACGTCCCCGTCCCACCACATAGAATCGACATCATGAGCGCAACCACGGTCGCCGTCCTCGACTACGGCTCGGGCAATCTCCACTCCGCCACGCGGGCAGTCGCCCGTACCGGCGTGCACGTGGAGGTCACCGCCGACCCGAAGATCGCGCTCGCCGCCGACGGACTCGTCGTCCCCGGCGTCGGTGCCTTCGACGCGTGCATGAAGGGCCTGCGCAGCGTCGGCGGAGACAAGATCATCGGCACCCGCCTCGCAGGCGGTCGTCCGGTGCTCGGCATCTGCGTCGGCATGCAGATCCTGTTCGAACGCGGCGTCGAGCACGGCATCGAGACCGAGGGCTGCGGGGAGTGGCCGGGCACGGTCGAGCGTCTGGACGCGCCGGTGCTGCCGCATATGGGCTGGAACACCGTCGAGGCCTCCGCCGATTCGGTGCTCTTCGCCGGCATGGACGCCGACACCCGGTTCTATTTCGTCCACACCTACGCCGCCCGCACGTGGGAACTGGATGCTCCCGAGCGTCTCGCCCCGCCGAAGGTGACCTGGGCCGAGCACGGCAGCCGGTTCGTCGCCGCCGTCGAGAACGGTCCGCTGTCGGCCACCCAGTTCCACCCGGAGAAGTCCGGCGACGCCGGCGCACAGTTGCTGCAGAACTGGGTCGACTCGTTGTGACCGGGCCGCGGCGCGGTCGGCCGGGCGGAGAGTTCTCCTTCGGCCGTCACGCCCTGATGTCCGTCGGCACGGCGACCGTCGTGCTGCTCGTCACCGCGATCGTCGTCGTGGCGGTCCGTCCCACGCCGGTCGTCGGGCTGGTCGTCGCACTCGTCGGCATCGTGGCGGCCGTCGTGGCGATGGGTGTCGTGTCGACGCGGTCGGCCCGCCGCGCCTTCGGTCCCGCCGAGGACGACCGCCCCGGAAGCTGACGCGCCGAACCGGATTTCGCCCGGCGTGTTGCGGTAGCGAACCCCGGTCGGGCGCGCGAGGAGCTTCGTAACGCAGCTGTGCGGAACTCGAAATCGATCTGCCGCGCCCAGATTCACCTCGCGCCGTCCTCGGAGGGGACGACGGCGTCCTGCGCCGCCGCGCGCAGACGATCGGCGAACACCGCGCAGGCCCGGACGATCTCCGGGTCCGCGCGCATCCGGACGTCGGCGTCGAGGGTGGCGAGCGCGAGGACGAGCCACTGCCACGACTCGACCGCGAGGTGCACCTCGGTCCGGTCGTCACCCGTCGGCCGGATCTCGGCGTCTTGGTACTTCAGCGCGTCGGCGACGTGCGTGGCCGAGGCCGCCACGTCCAGGTGCACCGGTGTCCGCCCCTGCCGGAGTCCTTGCCGCAGGTATTCCGTGGCGGACCCGGCGGGAAGTCGGCGGGGTGCGAACCGTCGGCCGGTGCGGAGCAGGTCGCGCACACGATCGAGGCGGAAGACCCGCCAGTCCTCGCGATCGACGTCCCATCCGAGGAGGTACCACCGCAGCAGGTGGTGGACCTGCCGGTACGGCTCGACCCTGCGCGAGGTCGGCGAGCCCTGCGCGTCGACGTAGTCGAAGGTGAGCGTGTCACACCGTGCGATCGCCTCCGCCACGGAGCCGAGCAGCTCCGCCGACACGCTGGGCGCCTGCAGCGCACTCGTCTCCACCGCGCTGCGGACGGCCGCGACCCGCGGGCGCAGCCGCGCGGGCAGGAACTGGTCGAGCTTGCCGTAGGCGCGGGTGGCAGCATCGTCGAGTCCGCCTTCGGCCGGCCCGGTCGCGGCGAGAGCGCCGAGCCCCAGAAGCACCGCGACGGCCTCGTCGTCGTCGAGCACCAGCGGCGGCATCGAACGTCCCGACGCGAGACGGTAGAAACCGCCGGGCCCGGAGCGGGTTTCGACGGGATATCCGTAGCCGCGCAGCCGGTCGACGTCGCGGCGGAGCGTCCGGCGGCTCACCTGCTGCCGCCGGGCCAGCTCGTCCCCGCCGATCGCGCGTCCGGTCTGCAGGATCGACAACAACGCGAGCATCCGCTCGGTGACGTCCGCCATGCCGTCATCCTCCCACCGGTTGCGGTCAGGATCCGGCCGCAACCGGTCGTAGCGTCGAATCCATGACCACCACCGTCACGACCACCGAGGCGGCAGTGCGAGGCCGCGCCATCACGATCCGTCGCGTCCGCACCCACAACCTGGCCGACGTCGATCTGACCGTTCCGCGCAACCGGCTCGTGGTGATCGTCGGGGTGTCCGGCTCCGGGAAGTCGTCGCTCGTCTTCGACACGATCGCCGCGGAGGCCGGCTACCAGCTCAACGAGACGTACCCGCCGTTCACGCGCAATCGGTTGCCGAAGTGGACACGACCCGACGTCGACCACATCGACGGTCTGACGCCGGTGATCGTCGTCGACCAGCGCCGCCTCGGCGGCAACGCCCGCTCGACGGTCGGCACCATCACCGACACCTGGACCTATCTGCGGCTGCTGTATTCCCGTGTGGGCACACCCGTCCTCGGGGAGTCGAACCGCTTCTCGTTCAACGACCCCACCGGGATGTGCCCGACCTGCTCCGGGCTCGGCGAGATCGTCGTCAGTGCCGTCGAGCGGTTCCTCGATCTCGACAGGTCCCTCGCCGAGGGCGCGATCTTGGTGCCCGGCTTCGGCAACGGTGGGTACTGGTACTCCCAGTACGCCGACATCGGTTCCTTCGACGCGGACACACCCCTGCGCGAGTGGAAGCCCGCCGAGCGGGAGGCACTGCTCTACGGCGGCGAGGCCGCAGCGGCGCTGGGCCACAAACCGCCGGACGGATACGAGGGCGTCGTCGAGAGGTTCGAGCGCATCCACCTGCACACCTCCGACAACCTCTCCGAACGCAAACAGGACGTCATCCGACGTTTCACCCGCGCCGAGACGTGCCCGGACTGCGCCGGAGAACGGCTGAACGCGGCCGCGCGGGCGGTCACCCTTCGCGGCCGCACGATCGGGGAGCTGTCCCGCCTCGAGATCATCGAGCTGCTCGAATTCGTGCGCACGATCGACGACTCGCGCGCCGCACCTGTGGTGTCCGCACTGGTGGGCCGTCTCGAGGCGATGGTGACGATCGGCCTCGGCTATCTCGCGCTCGCCCGGGCGACCACCACGCTCTCGGGCGGCGAATCGCAACGGATCAAGTTGGTCCGGCACCTCGGGTCGAGCCTGACGGAGATGACCTATGTCGTCGACGAACCAACGGTCGGTCTGCATCCCGCCGACGTGGAGACGATGATCGACCTCCTTGAACGGCTCCGCGACAGCGGCAACACCGTCCTCGTCGTCGAACACGACCCGAGCGTGATGGCCCGGGCCGACCAGGTGATCGAGATCGGTCCCGGTGCGGGCTCGTCCGGTGGTCGCCTCGTCTTCCAGGGCACTTTCGACCGGCTCCGAACGGCCGACACTCCCACCGGCCGATCGCTGCGGCGCGACATCGGCCGCGGTCACCCCGCCCGCGAGGCGACCGGTCGTCTCACGATCGCCGATGCGTGTCGCAACAACCTCCGCGACCTGACGGTGCGGATCCCCACCGGCGTGCTCACCGTGTTCACCGGGGTCGCTGGTTCGGGAAAGTCCAGTCTCGCAGCCGAACTCGTCGATCAGTACGACGCCACGGTGATCGACCAGCGGCCGGTGAGCACCAATCGCCGCTCCACCCCGATCACCTACGCCGGCATCGCACCCACCCTGCGGCGGATGTTCGCCGAACACAACGGTGTGCCGGCGAGCCTGTTCAGCGCGAACTCGGCGGGTGCGTGCCCGACCTGCACGGGGGCCGGTGTCGTGTACATCGACCTCGCCTTCATGGACGGACGCGAGGTCGTCTGCGACACCTGCCACGGCCGCCGGTTCACCGCCGAGGTGCTCGGGCACACCGTGAACGGCCTGTCGATCGCCGATGTCGACGACCTCACCGTCGGTCGCGCCATCGAGGAACTGCCGCACGCGGAGATCGCGCACCGACTGAGTGCGCTCGCCGGGGTGGGCCTCGACTACCTCCGCCTCGGACAGTCGCTCGACACGCTCTCCGGTGGCGAGTGTCAACGGGTGAAGATCGCCAAGGAACTCGGACGAGCGAAGACGCCGACCCTCTACGTCCTCGACGAGCCGACCACCGGCCTGCACGCCGAGGACGTCGGCACCCTCCTGTGCGTCTTCGACGACCTCGTCGACCGAGGGCACACCGTGTCGTCATCGAACACCACCTCGACGTGATCCGGCACGCCGACCACATCGTCGACCTCGGGCCGGGACCTGGACGGCACGGCGGAACCGTGCTGTACGAGGGGTCCGTCGACGAGTACACCGGCCGTCCGACCCCGACCTGCCGGGCCCTCGACGCAGCACGGTCGGCATGACGCGCGGCGCTTTCCCGGCGCCCCGGCCACGCGTTTGGCGATGTCACAGGTACAGGCACTAATGTGTACGCAGTGAGCCTGGTCCTTTTGCCCGCAGTCGACGTCGTCAACGGTGAAGCAGTTCGCCTCGTTCGGGGAGA
Source organism: Rhodococcus sp. IEGM1339 (assembly GCF_050321925.1). Classification (NCBI taxonomy): domain Bacteria; kingdom Bacillati; phylum Actinomycetota; class Actinomycetes; order Mycobacteriales; family Nocardiaceae; genus Rhodococcus; species Rhodococcus sp. IEGM1339. Next base: position 118,942 of record NZ_JBNQFT010000008.1, on the reverse strand, counting down.
GGCGGGCAGCGAGACCGGCTACGGTTCGCCCCGCGACGCCGCCCTCGAATGGCAGAACGCCGGCGCCGAATGGGTGCACATGGTCGACCTCGACGCGGCGTTCGGTCGCGGCGACAACCGCGCCCTCCTCGCCGAGGTCATCGGCGAACTCGACGTGAAGGTCGAGCTGTCGGGCGGCATCCGCGACGACGAGACCCTCGCCGCCGCCCTCGCGACCGGCTGCGCCCGCGTCAACCTCGGCACCGCCGCGATCGAGAATCCCGAGTGGTGCTCGCGCGTCATCGGCGAGTTCGGCGACCGCATCGCCGTGGGCCTCGACGTCAAGCTCCTCGACGGCCAGTGGCGGCTGCGCGGCCGCGGCTGGGTCTCCGACGGCGGCGACCTGTGGGAGGTGCTCGAACGCCTCGAACGCGACGGCTGCTCGCGCTACGTCGTCACCGACGTCACCAAGGACGGCACCCTCTCCGGCCCCAATCTCGACCTGCTCCGCGAGGTGTGCGCGGCCACCGAATCGCCGGTCGTCGCCTCCGGTGGCGTCTCGACCGTCGACGACCTGCGTGCCATCGCGACGCTCGTCGACGAGGGTGTCGAAGGTGCCATCATCGGAAAGGCGCTGTACGCGGGCCGATTCACGCTGACCGAGGCGCTCGACGCCGTCTCGCGCTGACCCATGGCCGATCCCGCAGACCTGAACCGGCTGCTCGCCGTCGCGAGCGGTGTACTCGACGAGGTCGCGGAACGATTCGTCGCCGGGCACGGTGCGCCGCGTTCCGTCGACAAGGGGCCGAACGACTTCGCGACCGACCTCGATCTCGAACTCGAGCGGCGGATCTCCGGTGCCCTCGCCGAGCGCACCGGTATCCCCGTGCACGGTGAGGAGTTCGGCGGCCCGTCCGCGGGGGAGGGCACCGTCTGGTTGCTCGACCCGATCGACGGCACCATCAACTACTCCGCCGGGCTGCCGATGGCCGGGATCCTCCTCGCTCTCGTCGAGGACGGCGAACCGGTCCTCGGCCTCACGTGGCTGCCGCTGACGAATCAGCGCTTCGCGGGAATCGCCGACGGGCCGCTGCTCGTGAACGGCGAGCCCACCGAACCGCTGCAACCGGCGCGGCTCGAGGACGTGATGATCGCGGTCGGCAGTTTCGACATCGACAGTCGCGGTCGGGTGCCCGGCACCCGGCGTCTCGCCGTCATCACCGAGCTGAGCCGGCGCGTCGCCCGGCTGCGGATGCACGGCTCCACCGGTGCCGACCTCGCGTTCACCGCGGGAGGCGCGATCGGCGGTGCCGTCGTGTTCGGCCACCACCCCTGGGACAACGCCGCTGGTGTCGCACTCGTGCGGGCCGCCGGTGGCATCGCCACCGACTTCGCGGGCCGGCCCTGGCGGATCGGGTCCGGATCGGTGGTCGCTGCAGCGCCCGGAGTGCACGGCGAGATACTGAAGATTGTGCAGTCGGCGACGGAACGGTCCGTGGCCGAGCAGTCGGGTTCCGAAGGAGATCGAACATGACACTGGCCGTGCGGGTCATCCCGTGCCTCGACGTGGACGCGGGGCGGGTGGTCAAGGGTGTCAACTTCGAGAACCTGCGCGATGCGGGTGACCCGGTCGAACTCGCCGCGCTCTACAACGAGCAGGGTGCCGACGAACTGACCTTCCTCGACGTCACCGCGTCGAGCGGCGACCGCGGCACCATGCTCGACGTCGTCACGCGCACCGCCGAGCAGGTGTTCATCCCGCTCACGGTCGGAGGCGGCGTCCGCACCGTCGAGGACGTCGACCGGCTGCTGCGTGCCGGCGCCGACAAGGTCTCGGTCAACACCGCGGCCATCGCCCGGCCCGAGGTGCTGCGCGAGATGTCCGAGCGCTTCGGCTCGCAGTGCATCGTGCTGTCGGTCGACGCGCGCACCGTGCCCGCCGGTCAGGAACCGACGCCGAGCGGCTGGGAGGTCACCACGCACGGCGGCCGCCGCGGTACGGGGATCGACGCGGTCGAGTGGGCCCGGCGCGGCGAGGAACTCGGCGTCGGCGAGATCCTGCTCAACTCGATGGACGCCGACGGCACGAAGAACGGATTCGACCTGAAGATGATCGAGGCCGTGCGCGGGGCCGTGCACGTGCCCGTCATCGCCTCCGGGGGCGCCGGAGCCGTCGAGCATTTCGCGCCCGCCGTGCAGGCCGGTGCCGACGCGGTGCTCGCCGCGAGCGTCTTCCACTTCCGGGAGCTGACGATCGGCGAGGTCAAGGACGCGATGCGTGCGGAAGGGATCACGGTTCGATGAGCAGCGACATCCTGAATCCGGCGATCGCCGCCCGGCTGAAGCGCAACGACGACGGTCTGTTCGCCGCCGTCGTGCAGGAGCGGGCCACCGGCGCCGTGCTGATGATGGCGTGGATGGACGACGAGGCGCTCGCCCGCACCCTCGCGACCCGCAAGGCCACCTACTACTCGCGGTCGCGGCAGCAGTACTGGGTCAAGGGCGAGACGTCCGGGCACACCCAGTACGTGCACGAGGTGCGTCTCGACTGCGACGGCGACACGGTGCTGCTCGTCGTCGACCAGGTCGGCGCCGCCTGCCACACCGGCACGCACACCTGCTTCGATACCGACGTCCTACTCGAGGCACCGCAGATCGCCGAGTAGCGGGTTGCCGAACTCCACCGGCAGGTCGTGCGGGCGCAGACGGAGTGCCCTGAGGCCGCGGTGCGCATCGTCGGTTTCTCGCAGGGCGCCGCTGTGGCCGGTGACGTCCTCGCCGACCTCGCGCACGCCTCCGACCGACCGGCCGATCTCTCCGGTCTGCTCATCGCCGATCCGCGGACGTCCGGGACCGGCGCGGAGGTCGTGGTGCCCGCCGCCCTGCCCGGTATCTCGCCGAGCGGGGCGCGAGCGGGCTTCGGGGACGTTCCGGTGGCCACCGTGTGCGCCGCCGGCGACGCCGTGTGCGACATGGTCGATCCGCTGTCGGATCCCACGGGCGCCGCGGGCCGCATCGAGGGCTATTGCGCTCTGCGCCAGCACTATTCGACGCCGGTGGTCGACGGTGTCCCGTTCGTCGATGCGATGGTTGCGCTCGTCGAGCATCCGCGGACGACGGAGGTCCGGATCGTACCGTGACGGACACGGCGCAGGACCGATCAGCGGGTCGTGCGACGGGCTGCAACAATGCCCGCATGCCTCTCATCCAGATCAGCCAGACGCCGGGCCTGTCCGACGAGCAGAAGGCCGAGGTGATCTCCGCAGTGACCCGCGCGTACGCCGAGGCCTCGGGCAAGAATCCGTCGTCGGTGTGGGTGACGATCACCGAGGTGCCCCGCGAGAACTGGGGCGTGGGCGGAACTCCGCTCGGCTGAACCGACTCGGTCCACCCGAGTCCGTCCTCGCGTACCCGTTTCTTATCCGATGAGACTAGTGTTCTCTGTATTGAGAGTGCTGTCTTCTGACGACGGGGTGAAGGGGCGTGCGGTCGCGACATCGAGCCCCGATGCGGACGAACTCTTCTGTGCCGCAAAGGCCTACATCGGGCAGTACGGCAGCGAGTTGGTGCAGGACTGCATCCGGATCCACGACGGGATCGGCGTGACCTACGAACACGCGCGGGAGGGTCGTCGAGCGGCGGCTCAGGCCTTGCCGATACCGCCGGCGATACCTTCGTCGATCTGCTCGACCAGGGCGGAGCCCAGGCGCGCGAGCGCGCGGACCTGGTTGTCGTCGAGGCCGTCGAACACGAGCCTGCGCACCGCCTTCACGTGGCTCGGTGCCGCTTCGACTACTGTGTCGTAGCCGGCATCGGTGAGCACTGCGTACGAACCGCGACTGCCCGGAACCGGTTCGCGTCGCACCCAGCCGCGCTTCTCGAGGCGGGTGACGACGTGCGAGAGCCGCGACAGCGACGCGTTGGCCTCGGCGGCGAGGGCGTTGAGACGGAGCCTGCGCTCGGGGTGCTCGGAGAGCAGCGCGAGGACGAAGTACTCGAAGTGCGTCATGTCGGAGTCGCGCTGCATCTGGGTGTCGAGCGCGGCCGGCAGTCGCGTGACGACGGAGACGAGCGCCCGCCAGGCGTTCTGCTGCGCCGGATCGAGCCACTGCGGGTCCTCGTTGCTCATGCCTGCTCCTCGCTCGTTCGGTTTCGCTGTCGCACCCGGTCGGGGAATGGGAATGGCCGCGCGACGGGTTCTCCTCTATGATACTTGAAGCTTCAACTTGAGGGGATGTCATGACCATCGATTCCGCGACCACGCCCGCCCTGTTCCTCAGTCACGGCGCCCCGCCGCTCGTCGACAGCGAACTGTGGGTCTCGCAGCTGCAGCGTTGGGCGGCCGACCTGCCGCGACCCACAGCGATCCTCGTGGTCTCGGCGCACTGGGAATCCGCTCCGCTGACCATCGGGTCGACGATCACCGGCACCCCGCTCGTGTACGACTTCGGCGGCTTCCCGCGCCGCTTCTACGAGGTGACCTACACCAGCCCCGGCGCGCCCGAACTGGCCCGGCAGGTCGCGGCACTGATGCCCGACGACGAACCGGTGGTGCAGCAGCCGAACCGAGGACTCGACCACGGTGCCTACGTACCGCTGACCGTCATGTACCCGGACGCCGACATCCCGGTGCTGCAGATCTCCCTGCCCACCCTCGACCCGGAACGGCTGTTGCACCTCGGCGCCCGGCTGCGTCCGCTGCGTGAGCAGGGCGTACTCATCATCGGGTCCGGGTTCACCACGCACGGTCTGCCCTTCCTGCGCGACCCGCGGCCCGAGGCCGCCGCGCCTGGCTGGTCGTCGGAGTTCGACCACTGGACCGCCGAGCAACTCGCGCGCGGCGACGTCGACGCTCTGCTGGACTTCCGGCACCGCGCACCGGGCATGCCCTACGCGCATCCGTCGGTCGAGCACTTCGCTCCGCTGTTCGTCACCCTCGGTGCCTCCGACGCCCCCGGCCACGGCATCGACCAGGTCGTCGACGGCTTCTGGATGGGCCTGGCCAAGCGCTCGTTCCAGGTCGCCTGACGGCGGCTGCAGAGCCGGACGAGGTCCCTGGGATGATGGGGCGCATGTCCGGCGAGCCCACCATCATTCCCGCAGCCACCACCGACTCCTCGGGTGGCGGCCGTTCCGATTCGACGACCACCCGCGAGCAGTTCCGCCAGCTGGCCGCCGAGCACCGCGTGGTCCCGGTGACCCGCAAGGTGCTCGCGGACGCGGAGACCCCGCTGTCGGCCTACCGCAAGCTCGCGGCCGACCGCCCCGGAACCTTCCTGCTCGAGTCGGCGGAGAACGGCCGGTCGTGGTCGCGGTGGTCGTTCATCGGCGCCGGGAGCCCGGCCGCGCTGACCGTCGTCGATGGCGACGCTGCCTGGTACGGCAACGTCCCGGCCGGCGCGCCCACGGGTGGCAACCCCGTCGACGTCCTCGGCGAGACCCTCCAGTTGCTCCACACCGACCGCATCCACGGACTGCCGCCCCTGACCAGCGGCATGGTCGGTTATCTCGGCTACGACGTCGTCCGCCATCTCGAGAAGCTGCCGACGCTCGCCGAGGACGATCTGCAGATCCCCGAAATGGTGATGCTGCTGGCCACCGACCTCGCGGCCGTCGACCACCACGAGGGCATGATCTGGCTCATCGCCAACGCCGTGAACTGGGACGGCTCCGACGAGCGCGTCGACGAAGCCTACGACGACGCCGTCGCCCGCCTCGACCGGATGACCGCGGCCCTCGCCGCGCCCGCACCGGCCACCGTCGCGACCTACTCGCGGCCCGAACCCGACTACCGCCGCCAGCGCACCACCGAGTCGTTCTGCACGGACGTCCGCAAACTGATCGGCGACATCGAGGCCGGTGAGGCCTTCCAGGTGGTGCTCTCGCAGCGCTTCGAGATCGACTGCGACGCAGAGCCGATCGACGTCTACCGGATGCTCCGCGCGTCCAACCCCAGCCCGTACATGTTTCTGCTCCACATCCCCGGCCCGGACGGTGAGACGGCCTTCTCGATCGTCGGATCGAGCCCGGAGGCGCTCGTGACGGTTTCGGACGGGGTGGCCACCACCCATCCCATCGCAGGGACCCGGTGGCGCGGCGCGAACGAGGAGGAGGACATCCTGCTCGAGAAGGACCTCGTCCACGACGAGAAGGAGAACGCCGAGCACCTCATGCTCGTCGATCTCGGCCGCAACGACCTCGGCCGGGTGTGCACGCCGGGCACCGTCGAGGTGCACGACTACCGCCACATCGAGCGGTACAGCCACGTGATGCACCTCGTCTCCACGGTCACCGGGCGACTCGCGGAGGGCAAACACGCCCTCGACGCCGTCACGGCGTGTTTCCCCGCCGGGACCCTGTCGGGGGCGCCGAAGGTGCGCGCGATGGAACTGATCGAGGAACTCGAACCCACCCGCCGCGGCATCTACGGCGGCATCGTCGGCTATCTCGATTTCGCGGGCGACGCCGACACCGCCATCGCGATCCGCTCCGCGCTCGTCAAGGACGGCGTCGCCTACGTGCAGGCGGGTGCCGGCATCGTCGCCGACTCCGATCCGGAGGCCGAGGACACCGAGGCCCGCAACAAGGCCATGTCCGCCCTCGCCGCAGTGGCCGCCGCGTCCACCCTCACCACCTACGGCGGTGACGCACGGTGACCGCGGAGACGCCGGACGCCGGCCCCACCACCGGACGCCGGCGCCGGCCGACCGTCATCGCCGCCCTGCTGCTCGGGGTCGGTGCGGCCCTGCTCTGGGCGTCGAGCCGGATGACGTGGGTCACCGCGGTCTCGTCCGACGGACTCGGGATCGACCGCGTCGACGACCTCGAGGGTGGCCGCTGGGCGGCGGCACTGACCCCGCTCGCTCTCGTGCTGCTCGCGGCGGTCGCCGCCGTCTTCGCGGTGCGCGGACTCGCGCTGCGTCTCGTCTCGCTCGTGGTCGCGGCCGTCGCCGTCGCCGCCGCGATCCCCGCCGTCCGGTTGCTCACCGGCGACGCAGACCCCGAGACCGCGACCGGTGTGGCCGCGCTGCCCGACCGCGCGACCGTGACCGCCGTCGAGACCTATCCGTTGCCCGCCGTCCTTGCGATCGTCGGCGCCGTCGCGGCCCTCGCCGCGGCGGTGACGCTGTGGCGCACCCCGCGCGAGGCGGCCGGACTGTCGTCGAAGTACGACGCCCCGGCAGCACGTCGCGAGGCGGCCGCCCGGCGCGCCGAGAACGATGAACCCCTGTCCGAACGCGGTCTGTGGGACGCACTGGACGCAGGTGAGGATCCCACCGACGACGGTGGCGAGGGTGATACGGGCACCCGCCGGTGACCGCTGTAAACCACTTCACTACTCTTCTAGACAGATCCGATGAGCTTGATCACATCGGGATTGAGCAGGGTGGGAAAGGACTCGAGCCACGATGACAGTTCTCGATTCGATTCTCGAAGGAGTGCGAGCAGACGTCGCCGCCCGTGAGGCGGCCCTCGATCTCGCGTCCGTCAAGGCTGCCGCCGCAGCCGCGCCCCCACCGATCGACGCCAAGGCCGCGCTGCGCGAACCGGGCATCGCGGTCATCGCCGAAGTGAAGCGTGCCAGCCCCTCGAAGGGTGCTCTCGCCGACATCGCCGATCCCGCCGAACTCGCAGCAGCGTACGAGTCCGGAGGCGCTCGCGCCATCAGCGTTCTCACCGAGGAACGCCGATTCCACGGCAGCCTCGCCGACCTCGACGCCGTCCGTCGCGCTGTCCGTATTCCCTTACTGCGCAAGGATTTCGTGGTCGGTCCCTACCAGATCCACGAGGCGCGGGCACACGGCGCCGACATCGTGCTCCTCATCGTCGCGGCCCTCGAACAGACCGTCCTGACGGCGCTGATCGACCGCGTCGAGTCGCTCGGCATGACCGCGCTGGTCGAGGCGCACACCGAGGAGGAGGCCGACCGTGCCCTCGAGGCCGGCGCCACCGTCATCGGCATCAACGCCCGCAACCTCAAGACCCTCGAGGTCGACAAGACGACCTTCTCGCGCATCGCGCCGGGCCTGCCCAGCAACGTGCTGAAGATCGCCGAATCCGGTGTCCGCGGCCCGGCCGATCTGCTCGCGTACGCGGGTGCCGGCGCCGACGCGGTGCTCGTCGGAGAGGGACTGGTGACCAGTGGGGATCCGCGCCAGGCAGTCGCCGAACTGGTGACGGTGGGCACGCATCCGTCGTGCCCCAAGCCCGCACGCTGACCGTCCCGGCCGGTCCGGACCCCCACGTGATCCGCATCGCGTGGTGGGGCAGACTGGACGCGTGACTGCAGACGATTCCGCACTTTCCGCCAAAGGCCGAGGGCTTCCCTCGATGAGCGAAGCCCTCGCCACTCCGACCGCGCACGAACCCGACGTCCGCGGCCATTTCGGAGTCTTCGGTGGCCGCTATGTGCCCGAGGCGCTCATGGCGGTGATCGAGGAGGTCACCGCTGCCTACGAGAAGGAACGCGTCGATCCGGGCTTCCTCGCGGAACTCGACCGCCTGCAGCGCGACTACACCGGCCGCCCGTCCCCGGTCTACGAGGCCACCCGCCTGAGCGAACACGCCGGCGGAGCGCGCATCTTCCTCAAGCGCGAGGATCTCAACCACACCGGCTCGCACAAGATCAACAACGTGCTCGGGCAGGTGCTGCTCGCCAAGCGCATGGGCAAGACCCGCGTGATCGCCGAGACCGGCGCCGGCCAGCACGGCGTCGCCACCGCCACCGCATGCGCGCTGCTCGGTCTCGAATGCCGCGTCTACATGGGCGAGGTCGACACCGAACGGCAGGCCCTCAACGTCGCGCGCATGCGTCTGCTCGGCTCCGAGGTCATCGCCGCCAAGACCGGCTCGCGCACCCTCAAGGACGCGATCAACGAGGCGATGCGCGACTGGGTCACCAACGCCGACAACACCTACTACTGCTTCGGCACCGCCGCCGGCCCGCACCCCTTCCCGGCGATGGTCCGCGACTTCCAGCGCATCATCGGCCTCGAGGCCCGCGCACAGATCCGCGAACTCACCGGTCGCCTGCCCGACGCCGTCGTCGCCTGCGTCGGCGGCGGATCGAACGCGATCGGCATCTTCCACCCGTTCATCGACGACCCGTCCGTCAAGCTCGTCGGCTGCGAGGCCGGGGGGGACGGGGTGGAGACCGGACGGCACGCCGCCACCATCGGCGGCGGCACTCACGGTGCCCTGCACGGCGCGTTCTCGTACCTGTTGCAGAACGAGGACGGCCAGACCATCGAATCGCATTCGATCTCCGCCGGTCTCGACTATCCCGGCGTCGGCCCCGAACACGCCTGGCTCGCCGACACCGGCCGGGCCGAGTACCGCGCCGTCACCGACAGTGAGGCCATGGAGGCCTTCGCGTTGCTGTGCCGCACCGAGGGCATCATCCCCGCTATCGAGTCGGCCCACGCCGTCGCCGGTGCCGTCGAGCTCGGCCCCGAACTCGGCAAGGGCGCCATCGTCCTGGTCAACCTCTCCGGCCGCGGGGACAAGGACGTCGACACCGCCGCCAAGTGGTTCGGTTACCTGCCGACCGACGAGTCCGCCGACCGGACCGGCCCCGAAGGAGCAGCCCAGTGAGCGCCCCGCACGAACGCCTGACCGAGATCTTCGCGACCTGCCGCGCCGAGAACCGCGCCGCACTGGTCGGTTACCTGCCGGTCGGCTATCCCACCGTCGAGCGCTCCGTCGAGGCGATGAAGACGCTCGTCGAGGGCGGCTGCGATCTCATCGAGGTCGGCATCCCCTACAGCGACCCGGTCATGGACGGCACCACCATCCAGAACGCGGCGTTCGAAGCGATCGCCAACGGCGTCCGGGTCCGCGACGTCTTCCCGGCCGTCGAGGCGATCACCGCCGCCGGCGGCGCCGCGGTCGTGATGACCTACTGGAACCTCGTGCTCAAGTACGGCGTCGAGAACTTCGCGCGCGACCTCGCGGCCGCGGGTGGACTCGGCATCATCACGCCCGACCTCGTCCCGGACGAGGCGGAAGAATGGATCGCCGCGGCCGACAAGTACGGACTCGGCAGGATCTTCCTGGTCGCACCGTCGTCGACCAACGAGCGCCTCGCGACCACCCTCGACAAGTGCCGCGGCTTCGTCTACGCCACCTCGACCATGGGTGTCACCGGCGCCCGCGACAGCGTCGACAACCGCGCGCCGGAGATCGTCGCCCGGGTGCGCACGCACTCCGACATCCCGGTCGGTGTCGGTCTCGGTGTGCGCAACGGTGCCCAGGCCGCGGAGATCGCGGGCTACGCCGACGGCGTGATCGTCGGTTCGGCGCTGGTCTCCGCCGTCGCCGAAGGGCCCGACGCGTTGCTCGCACTGACTCGGGATCTCGCGAAGGGCGTTCGCTCCGCTAACGTGCACTCGTGACATCCACTGCGTCTGTTCTGGCCTATCTGCCGAGTCCGCCGCAGGGCGTCTGGTATCTCGGACCGTTCGCCCTCCGCGCCTACGCCCTGTGCATCATCGTCGGGATCGTCGTGGCGATCTGGTGGGGCGACCGCCGCTGGGTCGCACGCGGCGGACAGGCCGGCACCGTCCTCGACATCGCCGTGTGGGCGGTGCCCTTCGGTCTGATCGGTGGGCGGCTCTACCACGTGGCCACCGACTGGCAGAAGTACTTCGGAGACGGCAACGACCCGGTCGACGCCCTGAAGATCTGGGAGGGCGGCCTCGGCATCTGGGGTGCGGTCGCTTTCGGTGCGCTCGGTGCGTGGATCGGGTGCCGTCGGCGGGGGATCCCGCTGCCGGCGTTCGGGGACGCCCTCGCCCCGGCGATCCTGCTGGCGCAGGCCATCGGACGCCTCGGCAACTGGTTCAACCAGGAACTCTACGGTCGCGAGACCACGGTGGCGTGGGGACTCGAGATCTACGAACGGCGCAACGACGCAGGGCAGGTCGCGCCCGGGCTGGTCGACGGCGTGTCCACCGGCGAGGTGGCCTTCGTCGTGCACCCGACCTTCCTCTACGAGCTGCTGTGGAACCTCGCCGTCGTGCTGCTGTTGGTGTTCGTCGACCGGAAGTTCACAATCGGTCACGGACGCCTGTTCGCCCTCTACGTCGCCGGGTACTGCGCGGGCCGGTTCTGGATCGAGCTGATGCGCACCGATGCGGCGACCCAGATCGCCGGTATCCGGATCAACTCGTTCACCTCGGGCATCGTATTCGTGCTTGCGGTCGCCTACTTCGTCCTCGCACGTAAGGGCCGCGAGGACCCTGCGACGCTGAATCCGGTCGCCGGGAACGCGGACGCAGAGCCGGCCGCACAGGACGAGGGCGGGGCGGCCGCAGACGAGGCCGCGCCCACTTCGGAGTCGGCGGATGCGGAGTCGGACAGCTCGTCGTCCGCCGCCGGTAGAGTCGACGAAGCGACGTCCGGAGACAGCAAAGGGGATCACTCGTGACCAGACAGGACCCGGAAGCTTCGGGAGCATCCGATTCGGAGCCTGCCAAGCCGGAGCCCGACAAGACGGAGCCTGCCCAGCCCGACCTGACGAAGCGGAGCGAGTCCGCCTCCGGCGCCGACACGCCGGAGCGGTCCTCGGAGAGCGAGCACACCCCGCCGCCCGATCTCGGACGCGCGTTCGACTACGACGCCACCGCGCAGGCCTCGTTGTCCGCTCAACCGCCCACACTCGACTCCCTCGGTGGCGCCACCGGCACTCCGGGACCGGGATGGGACACCTACTCGGGTGTCGGCAACGGACCGGGCTGGGGGACCACGCCCAGCTACCCGCCGCCGGCCGAGCACGAGTCCGACTATCCGTCCCCGGGCGACTACCCCTACGGCGAGCATCAGGGCCGGCCCGAGACCGGCACCGGACCGGTCTACGGGACACCCGACCCGCACTACCCGATCGGGTCCCCGCAGCAGGACCCGTCGCAGGGCCGGTACACCGGTCCGCAGGGAACGCAGCAGCCGGGTTACGGTCCGCCTCCGCAGGGCGGGCAGGGTTACGGTCCGCCTCCGCAGAGCGGACAGGGATACGGTCCGCCGCCCGGCTACGGGGTGATGCCCGCCTACGGCTACCCCGACCCGTCGAACCCGTACGGTCACGACGCCGCAGCGCCCTTCGGACGCGATCCCTACACCGGCGAGCCGTACTCCGACAAGAGCAAGGTCACCGCAGGTGTGCTGGGGATCCTGCTCGGCGCCTTCGGTGCCGGACGCTTCTACCTCGACCAGCCGGGCACGGCGGTCGCGCAGATCGCCGTCACCTGGCTCACCTGCGGTATCGGGGGCATCTGGCCGCTGATCGACGGCATCCTCATGCTCACCGGCAAGGTCCGCGACAAGAACGGACGCCAGCTCCGTCCGTGACATCCCGACGACTCCGTCGCCTGTGACATCCCGACGACTCCGTCGCCTGTGACATCCCGACGACTCCGTCGCCTGTGACATCCCGACGTCTCCGTCCCATCGGCACCCCGGCGACACGCACCGGGGTGCTGGGATGGAGGGTCGCAGGCTCGGAGGCTAGGCTCGAAGCGTGACCCGACGCACCAAGATCGTTTGCACTATGGGGCCGGCCACCGCCGACCCCGATGTCCTGCGGAATCTCGTCGACGCCGGAATGGACGTCGCCCGCCTGAATTTCAGCCACGGTGAACACGCCGACCACGAGGGCCACTACAACCGGGTCCGCGCTGCGTCGGAGGCCTCCGGGCACGCCGTCGGTATCCTCGCCGATCTCCAGGGGCCGAAGATCCGGCTCGGACGATTCGCCGAGGACCGCACCGTGTGGGAACACGGTGAAGTGGTCCGCATCACCGTCGACGACGTGGTCGGAGACCACGACCGCGTCTCGACCACCTACAAGGAACTCGCTCAGGACGCCGTCGCCGGCGACCGGTTGCTCGTCGACGACGGCAAGGTCGGTCTCGTCGTCGAGGCGGTCGAGGGCAACGACGTCGTCTGCCGCGTCATCGAGGGCGGACCCGTCAGCAACAACAAGGGTGTCTCCCTGCCGGGGATGAACGTCTCCGTTCCGGCCATGTCGGAGAAGGACATCGAGGATCTCGAGTTCGCACTGCGCCTCGGTGTCGACTTCATCGCCCTGTCGTTCGTGCGGTCGCCGGCCGACGTCGAACTCGTTCACGAGGTCATGGACCGCGTCGGGCGGCACGTGCCGGTGATCGCCAAGCTCGAGAAGCCCGAGGCCGTCGAGAATCTCGAGGCCGTGGTCCTCGCCTTCGACGCGGTCATGGTGGCGCGCGGCGACCTCGGCGTCGAACTTCCGCTCGAGCAAGTACCGCTCGTGCAGAAGCGCGCGATCCAGATAGCACGTGAGAACGCCAAGCCCGTCATCGTCGCGACGCAGATGCTCGAATCGATGATCGAGAACTCGCGTCCCACTCGCGCCGAGGCCTCCGACGTGGCCAACGCCGTGCTCGACGGCACCGACGCCGTGATGCTCTCGGGTGAGACCTCCGTCGGCAAGTTCCCCGTCGAAACGGTCCGCACGATGGCGCGCATTATTGCCGCCGTCGAGTCGGATTCGACGGAAGTGCCTGCGCTGACGCACGTTCCGCGCACCAAGCGCGGTGTCATCTCGTACGCCGCCCGCGACATCGGCGAGCGTCTCGACGCCAAGGCGCTCGTCGCGTTCACCCAGTCGGGCGACACCGTGCGACGACTCGCGCGGCTGCACACCCCGCTGCCGCTGCTCGCGTTCACGCCCGTCCCGCACATCCGCAACCAGCTGGCGCTGACGTGGGGCACCGAGACCTTCTCGGTCGAGCCGGTCGACACCACCGACCAGATGGTCGAACAGGTCGACGCGGCGTTGCTGTCGCTGGGCCGGTACCAGCGCGGCGACCTCGTGGTGATCGTCGCCGGAGCGCCTCCGGGACGCTCGGGTTCGACCAACCTCATCCACGTGCACCGGTTGGGTGAGAAAGACACCCGGTGACACTGTCGGACACAACGGATCTCGGCGTTCTCCTCGGCCTCCTCGATCTGGAGCAGGTCGAGGAGAATGTCTTCCGTGGTGGTCATCCCGAGCAGGTCGGCAGCCGCACCTTCGGCGGTCAGCTCGTCGCGCAGGCGCTCATTGCGGCCGGACGCACCGTGGGTGATCGTCCTGTGCACGCGATCAACGCCCATTTCATCCGGGGCGGCGACGTCAAGCGGCCCATCGACTACCACGTCGTCACCCACCGGGACGGCCGCGACTTCGCGAACCGGATGGTCACCGCCTACCAGGACGACCAGGAACTGTTCGTCATGCTCGCCGCCTTCCAGCGGTGGGGCAAAGGCCTCGAACACTCGGTGACCGTTCCCGATGTTCCCCTGCCCGAAGCGCTTCCGCCGATCGGCGAACGCCTGCGCGGCTTCGAGGAGCAGTTGCCGCATTTCGTCGGCGCGCTCAAGCCGATCGACATGCGGTACGCCAACGACCCCGCCTGGGTGTTGCGGGGAACGGGGGAGAAGCTCGGCCACAACCGCGTGTGGATGCGCGCCGACGGGCAACTGCCCGACGATCCGCTGCTCCACGTCGCCACGCTGGCCTACGCGTCCGACACGACCGTCCTCGATTCGATCCTCACCACGCACGGCCTGTCGTGGGGACTCGACCGGATCGTGGCGGCGACGGTCAACCATTCGATCTGGTTCCACCGTCCGCTCCGCTTCGACGAATGGCACCTGTACGCCACGGAATCCCCGGTAGCGGCCGGTTCCCGTGGTATGGCGACGGGACGCTACTTCACCATCGAGGGCGAACTCGTCGCGACCGTCGTGCAGGAAGGGCTCATCCGTCACTTCCCGCCGCGTCGTCCGTCGGGGAGCTGATCGGCCGATCGGTCGAGGGCGGCCGACAGCGCGCGCATGCCCTCCACGATCCGCGCCAGGTTCTCGGATCCGGTCTCCTCGCACAGTGCCCGCGCGGCGTCGGCGTGAGCGGGGCCGATGGCACGGATCGCGTCGCGACCGGCCGGTGTCATCGCGACGAGCTTGGCGCGACGGTGCGCCGGATTGGGCCGGTACTCCGCCAGGCCCTTGTCGACGAGGAGATCGGCGATGCGCTGCACGCTCTGCCGGGTGATGCCCATCTCGCGGGCGATCGCGGACACCGGCAGCGGAGCGGAGGAGACCGCGCCGAGGACCTGCCACCAGGCCGCGGTCAGGCCCACCGGACGCGCCAGGGTCTCGGCCAGCGCGAAAAACTGGCCGTTGAGCCGGAAGGCCGTCAGTGCGGCCGCGCTGAGCAGTTCGGCCTCCGCCGGGTGCTGCTCGGCCGCGTTCTGCTCCGTCACGAGCCGGAGGACATGAGCTCGTAGTAGCCGCGCGGGTCGCGCTCGCCGTAGAGGGCGTACCAGGCGTCGAGGACGCGCGGTTCGTACATGTCGAGCCGGGTGAAGATCGCGCGGGCGAAGTCGACCGGGGCGATGCCGCTCGCGGTGATGAGATCGCCGTCCGTGACCGCAGGTTCGTCCCGGTACAGATCGGCGCCACCGTATCCGACGCTCTGCAGGAATTCTGGAGCGTTGCTCGTGTGCGGCCGCTCGTCGAGCAGGCCGGCAGCCGCGAGCGCTCCGGTCGCGCCACAGATCGCGGCCACCGGAACGCCGGCGTCGAGGAATTGCCGGGTCTTGTCGACGAACGGGGCGTAGGCGTCGGTCGGCCAGATGTCGTTGCCCGCGAGGATCAGCATCGCGCTGTCCTCCGGCGTGATGTCTGCGAGCACGGCGTCGGGAAGGATGCGGAGTCCGCCCTTGGTCGTGACCGGTTCCGTCGTGGCTCCGACGGTACGGACGCGGTACCGGCCGGGGCTGCGCTGCCATTCGGGATCTGCGATATGTGGCGTGACGTATCCGATCTCCCAGTCCGCCAGGGTGTCGTATACGGCGACGTGAACTGTTTCGGTCATGACAGTATGCTGACAAAACGACAGCCTGCTGTCAATGGTGTCGCACTGCCGGTCGAGGATGATTTGCTGGGTGGTCCAGGCGGCGATTAGCCTTGATCAGGACCACGTCGTGGCGCCACTGTCGTCGAAGGTCGCACGCGACCTCATCGGAGGAGAACATGGGCAACACTCACGCGCAGACTGTGAGCACAAGCGCTCGAAGCGCCGTGGCTCCTGCGTGTTGTCGTTGCCGCTGATCACCCCTGTCGGGGCTGCTCGCACTGCTCTCACGATTCCCCTGGGTCCGCTGTGACCGACGATCCGGCGGTGACCGGGAATTCCTCGCATCCGATGCGGTTCGAAAGGCACATCATGTCCGATTCGACAGTATTGCCCGTCATCGATCTGTCCGATCTCGACGGCGACGACACCACACGCAACGCCCTGCTCGATCGCCTCCGGGAGGCCACCCACGAGATCGGGTTCTTCCATCTCGCCGGTCACGGGATAGAGCCCGCGCTCGCCGACGGGCTCGTCGCGGCGGCACGCGAATTCTTCGCCCTCCCCGAGGCGGACAAGCTCGCGATCGAGAACATCCGCTCGCCCCACTTCCGCGGCTACACCCGTGTCGGTGGCGAACGCACCCAGGGCTATGTCGACTGGCGCGAACAACTCGACATCGGCCCGGAACGCGATGCCGTCGCCGAGGTCGACCCCGACCGCCCCTGGGAGGTGCTGCACGGCCCCAATCTGTGGCCCGAGCAGGTCCCCCGACTACGCGAACTGGCCCTGCGGTGGATCGACGAGGCCGGCAACGTCGGACGCCGACTGCTCGGTGCATGGGCCGAATCCCTCGGTGCCCCCGCCGATCACTTCGAGGACGCCTTCGCCGATCCCGACCCGCTGCTGAAGATCGCGCGGTATCCCGGGCACGACCGCTCGGTCACCGATCAAGGGGTCGGCAGCCACAAGGACGTCGGCGCGCTGACGTTGCTGTATCCCGAACCCGGCAGCACCGGCTTCCAGGTCGAACGCGACGGACGTTGGGTCGACATCGACCCGCTCCCAGGGCATTTCATCGTCAACATCGGAGAACTCCTCGAGGTCGCCACCGGCGGTTACCTCCAGGCGACCGTCCATCGTGTGCTGCCGCCCCCGGCGGGCACCGACCGCGTGTCGCTGCCCTTCTTCCTCAATCCCGGTCTCGACCGCGAACTCTCGGCGGTGGAGTTGCCCGCAGATCTGGCCGCGGCCGCCCGCGGCGTCGGCCCCGACGCACACGGCGGCACGCTGCACGCCGTCTACGGCCTCAACGCACTCAAGTCCCGCCTGCGGGCACATCCGAACGTGGCGGAGCGTTTTCACGCGGATCTCCTCGCCCGCTTCGCCGCACCCCGATAATCGATCTGTCCGTCCCCGTATTTCCAACGTCCCCGCATTTCCAACGTCCCCGCATTCCCAACGGAAGGTATCCACCCGATGTCACTGCGTCGTATCGTCGTCGCGTCCGCCGCGCTCACCCTCGCTGCGGGTCTCGCGGCCTGCTCGTCGTCCGAAGGTGACGACACCACCCTCCGGATCTCGGCGTCGTCCAC
Organism: Rhodococcus sp. IEGM1339; assembly: GCF_050321925.1. Lineage (NCBI taxonomy): Bacteria > Bacillati > Actinomycetota > Actinomycetes > Mycobacteriales > Nocardiaceae > Rhodococcus > Rhodococcus sp. IEGM1339. The sequence goes on along the minus strand of NZ_JBNQFT010000008.1, from coordinate 101,494 downwards.
CCCGCACGTCGAGATCCTCGACCAGATCGTGAGCACCGGGGCGCTGGGCGACTACAAGCTCGACATCGTCGAGATCACCGGGGAGGTCGATCCCAACGAACTGCTCGAGGCCGGTGACGTCGACGCGAACTTCTTCCAGCACGAGCCCTACCTGACGGACTGGCAGAAGCAGAAGGGTATCGACGACCTCGTCGCCGTCGCCGACGTGCACCTCGAGCCCATCGGCCTCTACTCGAACAAGATCGCCTCGCTCGACGAGCTGAAGGACGGCGACACTGTCGCCGTGCCGCGCGACACCACCAACTACGCCCGCGCGCTGTACCTGCTCGAATCGGCCGGTCTGCTCGAGATGGACGTGCCCTTCGAGGAGGCCGACCTGTCGGTGGTCACCGAATCGAACATCACCGCCAACCCGAAGAACCTGAACCTCGTCAGCATCGAGCGTCCGCAGCTCGCCCGTCAGCTCGACGACGCGCAGATCACCGCCGCCGTGATCAACTCCAATTACGCGCTCGAAGCCGGCCTGAACCCGGCCGAGGACGCCATCGTCACCGAAGAGGTCGAGAACAACCCCTTCTCCAACCTGCTCGTCGTGCGGGCCGAGAACGAGAACGACCCGGCAGTGACCGCGCTGGCCGAGGCCCTCGAGTCGCCCGAGACGGCTGCCTGGATCGAGGAGACCTACTCCGGCGCCGTGCTGCCGGTCCACTCGACGAACTGATGATCGTCGTCGAGAACCTCGTCAAGACCTTCCCCGGAGCCGGGCGCTCCGGGGAGGTCGCGGCGTTGCGAGGGGTGTCGCTCGAGATCCCCGACGGCGAGATCTACGGCATCGTCGGCCCGTCCGGATCCGGCAAGTCCACCCTTCTGCGCTGTCTGAACCTGCTCGAGCGGCCTACCTCGGGACGGATCCTGCTCGGCGGGGACGATTTGTCGACCCTGTCCGGCGCGGAACTGCGAGCGGCGCGTCGCCGGATCGGGACGGTCTTCCAGCAGTTCAACCTACTGCACTCGCGCACCGTGATCCGGAACGTCGAATTCCCGCTCGAAGTGGCGGGGATCGACAAGGAACAGCGCCGCAAGCGGGCGCTCGAGCTGCTCGATCTCGTCGGCCTGGCCGGCAAGGGGGAGAGCTATCCCTCGCAGCTGTCCGGTGGACAGCAGCAGCGCGTGGGCATCGCCCGCGCACTCGCCGTCGAACCCGAGGTACTGCTGTGCGACGAGGCCACGAGCGCCCTGGACCCGGACACCACCGATCAGGTCCTCGATCTCGTCGCCGAGGTGAATAGACGACTGGGCGTCACGGTCGTGGTGATCACCCACGAACTCGGGGTGCTGCGCCGGATCTGCAGCTCGGCAGCTCGGCTCGCCGCCGGACAGGTGGTCGAGACGGGCCGGATCGTCGATCTCGTCGCCGATCCCGAGTCGGCGCTCGGGCATGCGCTCGTCCCGGTCGGCACCGACCCGTCGACGGGTTCGGGTGCCGACACGGCTCTGGTCACCGCGATCGGTGATGCCGCGCACGGACCGTGGCTCGCGGAGATGATCCGCGCGATCGACGCCGACATCGCTGTGGTCGGCGGCCGGGTCGAACAGGTCGGCAGCGTCACCGTGGGCCGGATGCGCCTTCGGTTCACGGCGGGTACCGATCGGGCACTCATCGAGGGGTTCGTGGCCGAACGCCCGTATCTGAGCCTGGCGTGGGGGACGGAAGCCGAATTGGAGGGACTCACGGAATGACGGTGCAGGCGCGATGAACAAACTGCAGTGGTACGACGCCTTCCCGGAGGTGTGGGAAGCCACCCTCGAGACGCTCTACATGGTTGCGGTGTCCTTCGTGCTCACCGTCGTCGGTGGTGTGCTGGTCGGAATCGTGTTGCAGTTGACGTCCCCGTCCGGACTGTGGCCGCGCAGGACGCTCAACACCGTCCTCGGCGTGATCGTCAACCTCTTCCGGTCGCTGCCCTTCCTCATCCTGCTGATCGCGCTGATCGGGTTCACCCGCTTCATCGTGGGTACCGCGATCGGGCCGACCGCGGCGATCGTGCCGTTGACCATCGGTGCCATCCCGTTCTTCGGCCGGATCGTCGAATCCGCTCTGCGGGAGGTGCCCCGGGGCCGGGTCGAGGCGGCCCAGGCGATGGGGGCCACCAACGGGCAGATCGTGCGCAAGGTGCTGCTGCCCGAAGCACTGTCCCCGCTGATCGCCGGTGCCACCCTCACCCTCGTGCTGCTGGTGGGCTATTCGGCCATGGCCGGTGTCATCGGTGGTGGCGGTCTCGGCGACTTCGCGATCGTCTACGGCTACCAGCGGTTCAACACGCCGGTGCTGTTGCTCGCGGTGGTCGTCCTCATCGTGATGGTGCAGATCATGCAGTCGATCGGTGATCTCATGGTCCGCAGGCTCGCGCACCGGCGGTGACGCCCGAGAGCCGGGCGCACCACCGGTGCGTCCGGCTCAGCGGTCGAGCTTCGCGATCGCCTCGTCGACGAGCGGGACGTAGCGGTCGATCGACCACGGCACGGTGAGCGGATTGATCATCGACGATCCCGTGACGAACGGCTGTTCCTCCGGCGCGACGAGCGAGCCGCGCGCGATCGCCGGAATTTGCTGGTAGACGGCCTGCGATTCGATCTCCGCGCGGTTCGCCGGGTCGGAATAGAACGTGAAGATCAGATCCGAGTCCTTCAGCAGTCCGGCGTTCTCGAGCCCGATGACCGCCGAGTCGGTGCCCTCGGTCTCCTCGAGCGTCTCCGCGACCGGGTCGACCGTCAGCCCGAGTCCGCGGACCATCGCCACGCGCTGCTCGTCGGGCATGAACACGCCCAGCGTGCTGGGGCCGGTGTTGTAGATATACGAGAACGTCACCCCGGCGTATTCGGGATGCTCCGCCGCGGTGCGTTCGAAGGTGTCGTCGATCCCCGTGATCAGATCCAGCGACTCGTCGTGCCTGCCGAGTGCGGTGCCGATGGTCTCGATCTGGTCCTGCCAGGTGATCGTCCAGGGCAGTTCGGGGTAGGCGACGGTCGGGGCGATCGCCGACAGCAGGTCGTACTGCTCCTGCGTGATGCCCGACCACGGCGCGAGGATGACGTCCGGGGCGAGTCGGGCGATCGCCTCGACGTCCACCTGGGCGCCACCGGTGAACTGCTCGGGCAGCGGCTCGCCGCGTTCGGTCAGTTCCTCGTGGATCCAGGGCAGATATCCGGTTTCGTCGCTGCCCCAGGGATATTCCTCCATCCCCACTGGGGTGACACCCAGTGCGATCGCCGTCTCGGCCGAACCCATCCCGAGCGTGACGACCCTTTCGGGCTGCGCGTCGATCTCGGCGGTGCCCAGTGCGTGCTCGATCGCGACGGGTTCGAAGTCGCCCGTCGGAGAACCGTTCGAGTTGTCGCCACTGCCGGACGAGCAGGCGGTGAGTGCGACGGCGGCGGCGAGCGCGACTACCGCGCGTGACCCGAGGCGGCGCGGGGACAGAAATTTCATGGATACCTCTCACTGATCGGACCGGTTCGAGAGGTGAGCCTAACCTTCTGAAGGGGATGACGGTTATCGGCAGATTTCCGGGCCGTCCGCAACTTCGTGATGTCCCACAAACGGATCACGAGACGGATGTCATATTTGATAGAATTCTGTTATCGAAACCGCTCACGTCCCGAGCGGGAAAGGGGACGGCCGCACTCGGCCACCGCGGGGGTTCGCTCATCACCGACGATTCGTCGACCGGGAACGATGAGTGGATGCGGGGGTACCGGATGCGTCGTTCCGGGGAGGAACGGAGATGCTCATGGTTGCATCCACGGATAAGAGGTCCGATTCGATGCCACGCTCGAACCGGCGGATTCTCGCGATCATCGCGCTCACGGGAATGCTCACGATCGGATTCCTGGCTGCGGTGTTCACCGCGTCGTATCTGATCGGTGCCGCATTCGCCATGCTCACCGGCGCATGCATCGTGCTGGCGCACCTGATGATCGCGCCCGCCTCGATCATCCACGACGACGAGACGGAGACGGCCATCCGTCCCGAGATCCGCGAGCGGTGGCATCCGCTCGGTAGCGAATCCTGAGCTCGTCCCGGCCCGCCGACGTCGCGGCGCCGCCGCGACACGCGGGTTCCCCGGACGGGCGGGTGTGCTCGGTTAGCATCTTGCCCGTGACCGACTCGCTGCGCATCCTCGTCTACAGCGACGATGCGACCGTGCGGCAACAGGTTCGTGATGCCCTCGGTACCCGGCTGCACCCGGATCTGCCTCCACTCGACTACGTCGAGGTCGCGACACCGCCGGTCGTCGTCGAACGCATGCACGCCGGCGACATCGCCCTCGCCGTGCTCGACGGTGAGGCCGCCCCCGCGGGCGGCATGGGCCTCGCGAAACAACTCGAGGACGAACTCGACTCGTGCCCGCCGATCATCGTGTTGATCGCCCGGGCCGACGACGAATGGCTCGCCCGCTGGTCGGGCGCCGAGGTGGCGCTGCGTCATCCCGTCGACCCGATTCGGCTCGGCCGGCAGGTCCTCGCGCTGCTCACCCCTCGCTCCCGCCCCTCCTGACCCTTCCGACGCGCGACCGCCCGGCCGCGAACTCGTATGTGGGGCCGGAAAATCTACCCTCCTTCCCGTTGTCGAGCAGCCCGACACGCCGCCCCGAATCGAGGGCGTGAAATCGCGACAAGTCCGACGCGAACAGCACTAGTGTGTGCCGTGACTCACAACCCTGGGCCGGGACGGAACCGCCCGGTGCACGGCGGGGGTGGGTTCGCGGGCGACGAGCAGACCCGCGGCCGGATTCGCGCAAGCAACCGGAGGTCGCATGAACGCTTACGTACCGATCCTGGTACTCGGTGGCATCGCGCTTGCCTTCGCGGTCTTCTCCGTCGCGGTGGCGAGCCTCGCGGGCCCGAGCCGATACAACCGCGCCAAGCTCGATGCGTACGAGTGCGGCATCGACCCCACACCCCAGCCGGTGGGAGGTGGCCGCTTCCCGGTGAAGTACTACCTCACCGCGATGCTGTTCATCATCTTCGACATCGAGATCGTCTTCCTGTACCCGTGGGCGGTCCATTTCGACGCGCTCGGCGTCTTCGGTCTGGCGGCGATGGCGCTGTTCATGTTCAACGTCTTCGTCGCCTACGCCTACGAGTGGAAACGAGGAGGCCTGACATGGGACTGACGACCCGCGTATACGACGGGATGTCCTGCCAGCGAAGGGTTTACGAGAGCGGACGACAAACGACCGGGCGTCCGGTCCGATTCCGGGGAAGGTGACGGGCGATGGGCATCGAGGAGAAGGTCCCCAGCGGTTTTCTGCTCAGCACCGTCGAGACCCTGGCCGGTTTCGCGCGCAAAGGCTCCTTGTGGCCGGCGTCCTTCGGGCTCGCGTGCTGCGCCATCGAGATGATGGCCACCGCCGGTGGCCGCTACGACATCGCCCGCTTCGGTATGGAGGCCTTCCGGGCCTCCCCGCGACAGGCCGACGTCATGATCGTCGCCGGCCGAGTCAGCCAGAAGATGGCTCCCGCCCTGCGCCGCGTCTACGACCAGATGGTCGAACCGAAGTGGGTGCTCGCGATGGGCGTGTGCGCCTCGTCGGGCGGCATGTTCAACAACTACGCGATCGTTCAGGGGGTCGACCACGTCGTCCCCGTCGACATCTACCTTCCGGGCTGCCCGCCCCGGCCCGAGATGCTCCTGCACGCCATCCTCATGCTGCACGAGAAGATCGCGCAGATGCCACTGGGTGTGAACCGGGCCGAGGCGATCCGCGCCGCCGAGGAAGCGGCCCTGGCCCAACGTCCCCTCATCGAACTGACGGTGCCGCCGCGATGACCGATCTCGAACGGACAGGATCCGACCACGACGACCGCGCCGACGAGGTGATCGCCGTCCGACGCGGCATGTTCGGGGTGCGTGGATCCGGTGACACCAGCGGCTACGGCCGCCTCGTGCGCCGGGTGACGCTGCCCGGCAGCACCGAGCGACCCTACGGCGGGTACCTCGACGACCTCGTCGACACGCTCGAGGACGTCCTCGACGAGCGATCCGGCGACACCGGCGTCGGCTATGCCCAGGCGGTCGAGAAGGTCGTCGCGCACCGCCACCAGCTGACCGTCTTCGTCCGCCGCGAACATCTGCCGCTCGTGGCCCGCACCCTGCGCGACCATGCGGACCTCCGCTTCGAGCTGTGCCTCGGGGTCAGCGGGGTGCATTACCCGCAGGAGACGGGCCGCGAACTGCACGCGGTGTATCCGCTCGTCTCGATCACCCACAACCGCCGGATACGGCTCGAGGTCGCGATCCCCGACAGCGACCCGTACGTCCCCTCGCTCTACCGCACCTACCCGACGAACGACTGGCACGAGCGCGAGACCTACGACTTCTTCGGAATCGTCTTCGACGGGCACCCCGCGCTCACCCGCATCGAGATGCCCGACGACTGGCACGGACATCCCCAACGCAAGGACTACCCTCTCGGCGGCATCCCGGTGGAATACAAGGGCGCCCGGATCCCGCCACCCGACGAACGGAGGGCGTACACGTGACGAGCGAACCCGCGACCGAGACCGTCTTCGACGCCGTCGGACGCGACTGGGACGGCATCACCGCTGCCGTACGCGACAGCGGCGAGGACCACATCGTCGTCAACATGGGCCCCCAGCACCCATCCACCCACGGAGTGTTGCGCCTGATCCTCGAGATCGACGGCGAGACCGTCACGGAGGCCCGATGTGGAATCGGCTATCTGCACACCGGAATCGAGAAAAACCTCGAATTCCGCAACTGGACGCAGGGCGTCACCTTCGTCACTCGCATGGACTACCTCGCCCCGTTTCACAACGAGACGGCCTACTGCCTCGGCGTCGAGAAGCTGCTCGGCATCGAGGATCTCGTCCCCGAACGCGCGCAGGTCGTGCGGGTGATGCTCATGGAACTCAACCGCATCTCCTCGCACCTGGTGGCGCTGGCCACCGGTGGCATGGAACTCGGCGCGACCACCCCGATGCTGTTCGGTTTCCGCGAACGCGAACTGATCCTCGACGTCTTCGAGACGATCACCGGACTGCGGATGAACCACTCCTACATCCGGCCCGGCGGACTGTCCCAGGACTTGCCCGACGAAGCCGTGCCGATGATCCGCGACCTGCTCGCCCTCCTACCCGGCCGGCTCGCCGATCTCGAAGCCCTGTTCACCGACAACCCCATCTTCATCTCACGCACCCGCGACATCGGCTGCCTCGACCTCACCGGCTGCATGGCCCTCGGGATCACCGGACCGATCCTACGGTCCACCGGACTGCCCTACGACCTGCGCCGCGCCGAACCCTACTGCGGCTACGAGACCTACGAGTTCGACGTCGTCACCGCAGAGGGATCCGACTGCTACGCGCGCTATCTCGTCCGGATCGGGGAGATGCACGAATCGTTGAAGATCGTCGAACAGTGCCTCGACCGGCTCCGCCCCGGACCGGTGATGGTCCAGGACGGCAAGATCGCTTGGCCGTCGGAACTGCAGCTCGGACCGGACGGACTCGGCAACTCGCCCGACCACATCCGGCACATCATGGGCGAGTCGATGGAGGGTCTGATCCACCACTTCAAGCTCGTCACCGAAGGCATACGTGTCCCCGCGGGACAGGTCTACATCGGCGTCGAATCGCCACGCGGCGAACTCGGCGTCCACATGGTCAGCGACGGCGGCACACGCCCGTACCGCGTGCACTACCGCGACCCGTCGTTCACGAATCTGCAGGCCGTCGCGGCGATGTGCGAGGGCGGCATGGTCTCCGACGTGATCGCTGCCGTCGCCAGCATCGACCCGGTGATGGGGGGAGTGGACCGATGAGCACCGAATTCGTGCGGGCTGCGGGCGCGGAGACCACCGGCACCGCGGCCACGAGCGAGACCACCGCCGCCGTGCCGATGACCGAACCGGCCGGACGCGAACCCGTCCTCGTGCCGCTCGGGCCGCGACCCGACGAGGACACCTATCTCACCCCACCTGACGCACCGCGCCGCTATCCCGACGACGCGCGCGCCCGCCTCGACGCCGACGCCGACCGGATCATCGCGCGCTACCCGCAGCCACGATCAGCGCTGCTGCCGCTGCTGCACCTCGTGCAGGCGGAGGACGGTTACATCACGCCGGCCGGCATCGAGTTCTGCGCCCGGCGGCTCGGACTCACCGGCGCCGAGGTCGCCGCCGTCTCCACCTTCTACACCATGTACCGCCGCTCGCCGACCGGCCGCCACCACGTCGGAGTGTGCACGAACGCGTTGTGCGCGACGATGGGCGGCGACGAGATCTTCTCCGCGCTGTGCACCCGGCTCGGCATCGGGCACGACGAGACCACCGCCGACGGCGCGATCACCCTCGAGCACATCGAATGCAACGCGGCGTGCGACTACGCCCCGGTGATGACCGTCGACTGGGAACTGTTCGACAACCGCACTATCGACTCCGCGATCGAACTCGTCGACGACCTGCTCGCCGGCGGCACCCCCGCACCGACGCGCGGCGCCCCGCTGCGCAGCTTCCGCGACACCGCACGCCTGCTCGCGGGGATCCCCGACGACCGGCCCGGTGCGCTCGAGGCCGCCGGTACCGCCGGGCCGGCCTCCCTCGCCGGGCTCGAGGTCGCCCGCAAGCACGACATGCGGGCACCCGAACCGCCGGAGAATGACGAGGCCGTCGTCGCCGTCGCGAAATCACCGACAGGTCTGACCCCCGTACTCACCCGTTATTGGGCCGAGGAACAGGCGTGGACCCTCGACGCCTACCGGCGGCACGGTGGATACGAAGCCCTGCCCATCGCGCTCGGCATGGACCCGGATGCGGTCATCGCCGCAGTCAAGGATTCCGGGATCCGCGGTCGCGGCGGCGCCGGATTCTCCACGGGCACCAAGTGGTCGTTCATCCCGCAGGGCGACGACAAGCCGCACTATCTCGTCGTCAACGCCGACGAATCCGAACCGGGCACCTGCAAGGACATCCCGTTCATGCTGGCCACCCCGCATGCCCTCGTCGAAGGCGTGATCATCGCCGCCTACGCGATCCGCGCCCGGCACGCGTTCGTCTATCTCCGCGGCGAAGCCGTCCCGGTGCTGCGGCGCCTGCACGCGGCGGTCGCCGAGGCCTACGAGGCCGGTTATCTCGGACGCGACATCCTCGGCTCCGGATACGACCTCGAACTCGTCGTCCACGCCGGTGCGGGCGCATACATCTGCGGTGAGGAGACGGCGCTGCTCGACTCCCTCGAGGGCCGCCGCGGCCAACCACGCCTGCGCCCGCCCTTTCCCGCCGTCGCCGGCCTGTACGCATGCCCGACCGTCGTCAACAACGTCGAATCCATCGCGAACATCCCGTTCGTCATCCGCAACGGTGTGGACTGGTACCGCTCGATGGGCACCGAGAAATCACCGGGATTCGCGATGTTCTCGCTGTCCGGGCACGTCACCACCCCCGGCCAGTACGAGGCCCCGCTCGGCATCACCCTGCGCGAGCTGCTCGGCTACGCCGGAGGTGTGCGCGCCGGCCACCGGCTCAAGTTCTGGACACCCGGCGGTTCGTCGACCCCGATCTTCACCGACGAACACCTCGACGTCCCCCTGGACTACGAGAACGTCGCCGCCGCCGGGTCGATGCTCGGGACCCGGGCCCTGCAGATCTTCGACGAGACCACCTGCGTCGTCCGCACGGTGCTGCGCTGGACCGAGTTCTACGCGCACGAATCGTGCGGCAAGTGCACCCCCTGCCGCGAGGGCACCTGGTGGCTCGTGCAGATCCTCGAGCGGCTCGAACACGGCCGGGGCGCCGAAGCCGACCTGGAGAAGCTGCTCGACATCTCCGACAACATCCTCGGCCGGGCGTTCTGCGCGCTCGGGGACGGCGCGACCAGCCCGATCACGTCGTCGCTGAAGTACTTCCGCGACGAATACGTCGCCCACTTCGAGCACGGCGGCTGCCCGTTCGACCCGCACCTGTCGACGCTCGCCGCCGACGCCCCCGCGAAAGGAGGCGAGCGATGACCGCAGTGTCCGGTGCCGGTGCGGAGAAGTCCGAGACCACCGACCTCGTGAACGTCACCATCGACGACACCGAGATCGCCGTGCCCAAGGGCACTCTCGTGATCCGCGCCGCCGAACTGATCGGGGTCCAGATCCCGCGGTTCTGCGACCACCCGCTGCTCGAACCGGTCGGTGCGTGCCGCCAGTGCCTCGTCGAGGTCGAGGGCCAGCGCAAACCGCTCGCCTCGTGCACCTCCGTGGTCACCGACGGGATGGTCGTGCGCACCCAGTTCACCTCACCGGTGGCCGACAAGGCCCAGCGCGGCGTGATGGAACTGCTGCTCATCAACCATCCGCTCGACTGTCCGGTATGCGACAAGGGCGGCGAGTGCCCGCTGCAGAACCAGGCGATGTCCAACGGACGCGCCGAGTCCCGCTTCGAGGACACCAAACGCACCTACCCGAAACCCATCGCGATCTCCTCGCAGGTGCTCCTCGACCGCGAACGGTGCGTGCTGTGCGCGCGGTGCACCCGCTTCGCCGACCAGATCGCGGGCGACCGGTTCGTCGACATGCTCGACCGCGGGGCGCTGCAGCAGGTCGGTATCTACACCGAGGAACCGTTCGAGTCGTACTTCTCCGGCAACACCGTCCAGATCTGTCCGGTCGGCGCGCTCACCGGCGCCGCCTACCGGTTTCGCGCCCGCCCGTTCGACCTGGTCTCCACGCCGAGTGTGTGCGAACACTGCGCGAGCGGCTGCGCCCAGCGCACCGACCATCGTCGTGGAGCCGTGCTGCGCCGCCTCGCCGGGGACGACCCCGAGGTCAACGAGGAATGGAACTGCGACAAGGGACGCTGGGCGTTCACCTACGCCACCGCCGACGACCGCCTCACCACGCCCCTCGTCCGCGACGACACCGGAGCGCTCGTCCCCGCCTCGTGGATCGAGGCGCTCGGCGTCGCCGCCCGCGGGCTCGCGGCGGCACGTGGCAGGGCCGCAGTCCTGACCGGTGGCCGGCTCACCGTCGAGGACGCCTACGCGTACGCGAAGTTCGCGCGAACGGCGCTCGGCACCAACGACATCGACTTCCGCAGTCGAGCCCTGTCGGGGGAGGAGACGGACTTCCTCGCCTCGCGGGTCGCCGGGCGGCGCCTCGACGTCACCTACCGCGACCTCGACCGCGCGCCGGCGGTGCTCCTCGTCGGATTCGAGCCGGAGGAGGAGTCGCCGATCGTCTTCCTGCGGCTGCGCAAGGCGGTCCGGCGGAACAGGCTGCAGGTCTTCACGATCGCACCGTTCGCCTCGCGCGGTGTCCACAAGCTGTCGGGCCGGGTCGAACAGTGCGTCCCGGGCGACGAGGCACGCGCGCTCGACGCGATCCGCACCGGCGCATCCGCCGATGCCGCGGCGGCGCTCGGGACTCCCGGTGCGATCGTGCTGGTGGGGGAGCGGGCCGCAGCATCGCCCGGCACGCTGTCCGCCGCTGCGGCCCTCGCCGACGAGACCAGAGCCCGCCTCGCGTGGATCCCGCGCCGCGCCGGTGATCGCGGAGCACTCGAAGCCGGCGCCTTCCCGACACTTCTCCCCGGCGGTCGCCCGATCGGCGACCCGCAGGCCCGGCGCGACATCGAGTCGGCGTGGGGTCTACCGGCTGACACCCTGCCGTCGGAGCCGGGCCGCGACACCGACGCCATCCTCGCCGCGGCCGCCGAAGGTGATGTGGCTGCGCTCGTGGTCGCCGGCGTCGACCCCGCCGACCTGCCCGACCCCGATGCCGCACTCGCGGGTCTCGACGGTGCCGGCTTCGTCGTGAGTCTGGAAGTGCGACGCAGCGCGGTGACCGACCGCGCCCACGTCGTCTTCCCCGTCGCGCCGGTGGTCGAGAAGGCCGGGAGCTTCCTCGACTGGGAGGGACGCGAACGTGCCTTCCCGATCGCCCTCCGCGACACCGGAGCACTGCCCGACCACCGGGTGCTCGCGGCGATCACCGACGCGATGGACCTCGATGGAGGCCTCGACGATCCCGGCCCCCACGACGTCGAGACCCTCCGCCACGAACTCGCGGAGCTCGGACGATGGACGGGCACCGTTCCCGAATCGCCGGGAGTGTCCCCGCGACCCCCGCGACGTCCCGTCCTCGGGGAAGCGGTCCTGGCCACCTGGCGGATGCTGCTCGACGCGGGCCGGTTGCAGGACGACGAACCGCACCTCGCCGGAACGGCGCACGAACCCGTCGCCCGGTTGTCCGCCGCGACAGCCGCGGAGATCGGTGCCGCCGACCATCATTCGCTCACCGTCTCCACCGAGCGCGGCTCGATCACTCTGCCGCTGGTGGTCGACGACCTGCCCGACCGCGTGGTCTGGCTGCCCACCGCCTCGCCGGGATCGATGGTGCACGCCGATCTCGGTGTCACCGCCGGTGACGTGGTGCGGATCCGGGCCACCGCCACGACGGGCTCCGGATCGGACGAGGAGGATCCGCGATGAGCGTCACCGCCCAGCCCGTGGACCTGTCGATGTTCGGCATCGACCCCTGGTGGCTCGTCGTCGTCAAGGCCGTGGCGATCTTCGCGTTCCTCGTCCTGACGACCCTCGTGATGATCCTCGCCGAACGCAAGATCATGGCCTGGATGCAGATGCGGGTCGGACCCGACCGGGTGGGGCCGAAGGGACTGTTCCAGACCGTCGCCGACGGTCTGAAACTCGCGCTCAAGGAAGGCATCATCCCTACCGGGGTGGACAAGCCGATCTACATGCTCGCCCCGATCATCGCGACGGCCCCGGCGTTCATGGCGTTCGCGGTCATTCCCTTCGGGCCCGAGGTGTCGATCCTCGGGAACCGGACGCCGCTGCAGCTGACCGATCTTCCCGTCGCGGTGCTCTACGTCCTGGCGATCACCTCCGTCGGCGTCTACGGGATCGTGCTCGCCGGCTGGGCCTCGGGTTCGACCTATCCGCTGCTCGGTGGTCTCCGCTCGACCGCGCAGGTCATCTCCTACGAGATTGCGATGGGACTCGCGTTCGCCGCGGTCTTCCTGCAGGCGGGCACGATGTCGACCTCGGGCATCGTCGCCGCGCAGAACGACCTGTGGTTCGTCGTGCTGCTGCTGCCGTCCTTCCTGGTGTACTCGGTGTCGATGGTGGGGGAGACCAACCGCGCCCCCTTCGACCTGCCCGAGGCCGAGGGCGAACTCGTGGGCGGTTTCCACACGGAGTACTCGTCGCTGCGGTTCGCGATGTTCATGCTCGCGGAGTACGTCAACATGGTCACCGTCTCCGCGCTCGCGACCACCCTGTTCCTCGGTGGCTGGCACGCGCCGTGGCCGCTGACACTGTGGAGCGGCGCGAACTCGGGCTGGTGGCCGCTGCTGTGGTTCGTGATCAAGGTGTGGGTCGTGCTGTTCGTCTTCGTGTGGCTGCGCAGCACCCTGCCGCGACTGCGCTACGACCAGTTCATGGCCCTGGGCTGGAAACTGCTCATCCCCGTCTCGGTGGTGTGGGTGATGATCGTGGCCGCGCTGCGCATCCTCGACACCGACGACGTCCTGCCCGGCACCGCGAGCCTCATCGTCGCCGGGGTGCTGTCCACCGCTCTGCTGTTCGCCTACCTCACCCTGCAGGGGCGGCGGAGCCGGCGCATCGCACAGGCGACGGAACCACCCGCCGGCGTCGACGAGGAGTTCGACGCCATGGCCGGAGGTTTCCCCGTGCCGCCACTACCTGCTCGGTCGAGCACCCGATCGAGTCCGCCCGCCCCGGCGGGTCGTCTCCCAGGAGGATCGTGATGGTCGAATTCCGCGGCCCGCTCGCCGGTTTCGGTGTGACGCTCACGACGATGTTCAAGAAGCCCAACACCGAGCAGTATCCGGAACAGAAGAGACCCACCGCCCCCCGCTATCACGGACGCCACCAGCTCAACCGGTATCCGGACGGACTCGAGAAGTGCATCGGCTGCGAACTGTGCGCGTGGGCCTGCCCCGCCGACGCCATCCACGTCGAGGGTGCCGACAACACCGACGAGGAGCGGTACTCGCCCGGCGAACGGTACGGGCGCGTCTACCAGATCAACTACCTGCGGTGCATCGGCTGCGGATTGTGCATCGAGGCGTGCCCGACCCGCGCGCTGACGATGACGAACGAGTACGAGATGGCCGCCGACAACCGCACCGACATGATCTACGAGAAGGACCGCCTGCTCGCGCCGCTCGAACCCGGGATGCAGCCACCCCCGCATCCCATGGCACCCGGCGCCACCGACGAGGACTACTACCGGGGCACGATCCCCGTCCCGGAACATGCGTCCGCCGCCGACGGGGAGGAACACCGGTGACCACCGCGCTGCTCGCCGCCGAACTCACCACGACCTCCACCGGGGAGGCCGTGCAGTTCTGGATCCTCGGTGCCGTCGCGGTACTCGGGGCGCTCGGTGTCGTCGTCGCCCCGAAGGCCGTGTACTCGGCGCTGTTCCTCGCCATGACGATGATCGTGCTCGCCGTCTTCTACATCGCGCAGGATGCGTTGTTCCTCGGTGTGGTGCAGATCGTCGTCTACACCGGCGCCGTGATGATGCTGTTCCTGTTCGTGCTCATGCTCGTCGGTATCGACTCCGCCGACTCCCTCGTCGAAACCATCAAGGGACAGCGCGTTCTCGCGATCGTCGTGGCGGTCGGCTTCGCGGCGATGCTCATCGGTGGCATCGGGAACACCGCGGTCTCCGGCTTCGCGGGACTCGACGCGGCCAACGCCGGCGGCAACGTCGAGGGCCTGGCGGTGCTGCTGTTCATCGACTACGTCTGGGCGTTCGAACTCACCGGAGCGCTGCTCATCACCGCCACCGTCGGTGCGATGGTGCTCGCCCACCGGGAACGTCTGCAGCCGAGGCAGACCCAACGCGAACTCGCCGCACGCCGGTTCCGCGAAGGGGAGCGCGTCACACCGCTGCCGGCCGCGGGTGTCTATGCCCGCCACAACGCCGCCGACGTCCCGGCCCTGCTCCCGGACGGATCGTTCTCCGAACTGTCGGTCGGTGAGCTGCTCGGCCGCATCGGGCGCGACTGGGACCACACCGAACTCGGCCTGCGCGAACCCGGCGACGACGCGAGGAAGGATCGGCGATGAACCCCGAGAACTACCTCTACCTGTCGGCGCTGCTGTTCACCATCGGCGCGGTGGGAGTTCTCCTGCGCCGCAACGCGATCGTCGTGTTCATGTGCGTCGAGTTGATGCTCAACGCCGCGAACCTGGCCTTCGTCGCCTTCGCGCGGATGCACGGCAACCTCCACGGACAGGTGTTCGCCTTCTTCACGATGGTCGTCGCGGCCGCCGAGGTCGTCGTCGGCCTCGCGATCATCGTGACCATCTTCCGGACGAGGCGATCGGCCTCCGTCGACAACGCCGACCTGCTCAAGTACTGACGACCCCACGAGGACGGTGAGTGTGAGAGCCCACGACGAACCGAGAGGACACGCGGCATGACTTCGTTCCTGAACTCGGCGCTGTGGACGATACCGGCACTGCCCCTGGCCGGCGCGTTCGTTCTGCTGCTCCTCGGGCGTCGCAGCGACCGCTGGGGACATCTGCTCGGGTGCGCCACGGCAATCGCCTCGTTCGTCGTCGGCGCCGTTATGTTCGCCGGACTGCTCGGACTCGACGCGAGCGAGAGGCTCGCGCAGCAGACCGTGTTCACCTGGGTGCCGGTCGGCGAGCTGCAGGTCGATCTCGGACTGCGGCTCGACGCGCTGTCGATCTGCTTCGTACTGCTCATCACCGGCGTGGGCTCGCTGATCCACCTCTACTCGATCGGCTACATGGCGCACGATCCGGAACGCCGGAAGTTCTTCGCCTATCTCAACCTGTTCCTCGCGGCGATGCTGGTGCTCGTCCTCGCCGACAACTTCCTCGTCCTGTACCTCGGGTGGGAGGGCGTCGGTCTCGCCTCCTACCTGCTCATCGGCTTCTGGCAGTACAAGCCCACCGCCGCGACCGCCGCGAAGAAGGCGTTCGTCGTCAACCGCGTCGGCGACATGGGGTTGCTCATCGCTCTCATGATCATGTTCGCGACGTTCGGCAGCCTCGACTACGACACGGTCTTCGCCTCGGTCCCCGCCGCGACCGAAGGCACGGTGACGGCGATCGGCCTGTGTCTGCTCCTGGCCGCGTGCGCGAAATCCGCTCAGCTGCCGCTGCAGTCGTGGCTCGGCGACGCCATGGAGGGCCCCACCCCCGTCTCCGCACTCATCCACGCCGCGACCATGGTCACCGCCGGTGTCTACCTCGTGGTCCGCGCGAACGCGATCTTCGACGCCGCACCGTCCGCACGACTCGCGGTGGTGATCGTCGGCGCCGCGACGCTGCTCTTCGGCGCGATCATCGGCTGCGCCAAGGACGACATCAAGAAGGCTCTCGCGGCATCGACGATGAGCCAGATCGGCTATATGGTGCTCGCCGCCGGTCTCGGCCCCGCCGGGTACGCCTTCGCGATCCTGCACCTGCTCACCCACGGCTTCTTCAAGGCCGGACTGTTCCTCGGCGCCGGCTCGGTGATGCACGCGATGAACGACGAGACCGACATGCGCCGCTACGGCGGACTGCGCGCGGTCATGCCGATCACCTTCGCCACCTTCGGGCTGGGCTACCTCGCGATCATCGGCATCCCGCCGTTCGCCGGGTTCTTCTCCAAGGACAAGATCATCGAGGTGGCCTTCGCCGCCGGCGGTGTCGAAGGCCTCGTGCTCGGTGTCGTCGCGCTGCTCGGTGCGGGACTGACCGCCTTCTACATGACCCGCGTGATGATCCTGACCTTCTTCGGCGACCGGCGATGGGCGCCCGACGCCGTCCCGCACGAGTCGCCGGCCTCGATGACCTGGCCGATGATCGCTCTCGCCATGGGCTCGGTCGGTGCCGGCGGTCTGCTGGTGTTCGGTGGCTCGTTGCAGCACTGGCTCGAACCCGTCGTCGGCTACGACCATCACGAAGGTGGTTTGCCCGTCTGGCTCGTCACCACCGTCACGCTGGCGGTCGTGCTCGCCGGTGTCGCCGTCGCCTACCGGCAGTACGTGCGCGCACCGGTCCCGGCGACGGCACCCGAAGCGGTGTCGGCGCTGACCGTCGCCGCGCGTCGCGACCTCTACGGCGACGCCGTGAACGAAGCGGTGTTCATGCGTCCCGGTCAGGGTCTGGTGCGCGCCCTGGACGGCGTGGAATCCACCGGCATCGACGGCTCCGTCACCGGTGCCGCCACCGGGATCGGTGCGCTCTCGCGCGGACTGCGCCGGCTGCAGACCGGCTTCGTCCGTTCGTACGCGTTGTACATGTTCGCCGGCGCGACCGTCGTGGTCGGCGCGCTCGTCCTGATGACGCTGTGATGGGGGTGTACTGGTGACCACCGTTCCCTGGTTGACGATCCTGTGGGTGCTCCCGCTGCTCGGCGCCGCCGCGATCGCGGCCCTGCCCGCACGCCTCGGTTCCGCCACCCGGTCGATCGCCCTGACGGTGTCGATCGCCGTTCTGGTGGTCGCGGTGATCGTTGCCGTCGGATTCGACCGCGCGGGAGAGCGTTTCCAGTTCGTCGAATCGCACGACTGGATCCCCTCGTTCGGCGCCGGCTACCGGCTCGGCGTCGACGGCATCGCCCTGGTGCTGGTCCTGTTGACCGCCGCGCTCGTGCCGTTGCTCCTGGCCGCCGGATGGCACGATCACCGCGCCGCCGACGAGGACGCCGGCGCGGCCCGCCCACGCTCCGCGCACACCTATGTGGCGCTGATCCTGCTCGTCGAGTCGATGGTGCTCGTGTCGTTCACCGCCCTCGACATCCTGCTGTTCTACGTCTTCTTCGAGGCGATGCTCGTCCCGATGTACTTCCTCATCGGCGGGTTCGGTTCGCCGGGGACACCGCGTGCCGACCGGGCACGAGCCGCCGTGAAGTTCCTGCTGTACAACCTGCTCGGCGGACTGGTGATGCTCGCCGCGTTGATCGGCCTGTACGTGGTCACCGCCCGATCCGGGCTGGGGGAGACCGCGGGAGTGGGCACCTTCGACGTCCGGACCGTCACCGCCGCCGCCGTCGCCGGTGATCTCGACGCAACCCCCGCCGTGCTCGCCGCACTGTGTTTCGGTTTCCTCGTCGCCTTCGCGGTGAAGGCTCCACTGTGGCCGCTGCACGGGTGGCTACCCGACGCGGCGGTGCGGACCACGCCGGTCGCGGCGGTGCTCATGATGGCAGTGGTCGACAAAGTCGGCACCTTCGGCATGCTGCGCTACTGCCTGCAGCTCTTCCCCGACGCCTCGGTGACCTTCGCGCCGGTCGTGGTGACTCTCGCTGTCATCGGCATCGTCTACGGCGCGGTGCTCGCGATCGGTCAGACCGACGTGATGCGCCTGATCGCCTACACCTCCATCTCGCACTTCGGGTTCATCGTCCTCGGCATCTTCGCGCTGACCTCGCAGGGGCAGGCCGGCTCGACGCTGTACATGGTCAACCACGGGATCTCCACGGCCGCACTGTTCCTCATTGCCGGTTTCCTCGTCTCGCGGCGCGGAGACCGCACCATCGCCGCCTATGGCGGGGTGCAGAAGGTCGCTCCGGTCCTCGCCGGAACCTTCCTCGTCGCCGGACTGGCGACCCTGTCCCTGCCCGGGCTCGCGCCGTTCGTCAGCGAGTTCCTCGTCTTCGTCGGCACCTATCCGCGCTACCAGGTGGCTGCGGTGATCGCGACACTCGCGCTCGTGCTGTCCGCGCTCTACGTGCTGTGGCTCTACCAGCGCATGATGGGCGGACCCGTGCGCCTGCCCGGTGGGGACGACGGTGACGACGGGAACGGCGGTGCCGAACACGCCCGCAGGCTCTCCGATCTCGTGCCTCGTGAGGTCGCGGTGGTCGCGCCGCTGATCGCGTTGCTGCTCGTTCTGGGGATCTATCCGAAACCCGCGCTCGATGTCATCACCCCGGCGGTCGACGACACGCTCGTCTCGATCGACATCTCCCGGCCCGAACCGGTGGTGCCCGCCGAGCGACCCGTCGCCGAGAGCGGTGTTCCCGCGCACGGTTCCGAGGAAGGTGAAGCCGAATGAACCCCTCCGAGGGCATCGTCGTTCTAGCCGCATCAATTCCCGCCCCGGCGATCGACTACGGACTGATCGCACCGATCCTCATCGTCTTCGCCGCCGCCGTCGTCGGTGTGCTGATCGAGTCGTTCGCGCCGGCCTCGGCACGCTACCTCGCCCACGTGCTCCTGACGACGGGTGCGCTCGTGGCGGCGTTCGTCGCCGTGGTGATGCTCGCGGGAACCGGTGCGACCACCCTGTCGGGGGCGGTCGTGATCGACGGACCGGCGCTGTTCCTGCAGGGATCGGTCCTGATCGTGGCGGTGCTGTCGGTTGCGCTCGTCGCGGAACGGAGTATCGAACAGGTTCGCGCGCAATCGGTTTCCCGCGCCGCGGCCGGTGCGCATCTCGACGCATTCGCGCCCCAGGCGTCGGCGATTCCGGGTACCGCGGCCGAACGGCAGGCGCTCGCGGCGGGCGGCGCACGGACCGAGGTTTTCCCGCTCCTGCTGTTCGCGGTGGGCGGGATGCTCGTGTTCCCGGCCTCGAACGACCTGCTGACGATGTTCGTCGCGCTCGAGGTGCTGTCGCTGCCGCTGTACCTGCTGTGCGGTCTGGCGCGGCGCCGGCGGTCGCTCTCCCAGGAAGCAGCACTGAAGTACTTCCTGCTGGGCGCGTTCTCGTCGGCGTTCTTCCTGTACGGCGTGGCGATGCTCTACGGCTACGCCGGGACCGTCCACCTCGGCGGGATCGCCCTGGCCATCGACACCGGCGCGGGCAGCGAGACCACCGCGCTCGTCGGGGTGGGTCTGCTGGCCGTCGGGTTGCTCTTCAAGATCGGAGCGGTGCCCTTCCATTCGTGGACGCCGGACGTCTATCAGGGCGCGCCGACGCCCGTGACGGCGTTCATGGCCGCCGCGACGAAGATCGCCGCATTCGGCGCACTGCTGCGAGTGCTCTACGTCGCGGTTCCCGGTTCCGCCGACCAGTGGCGTCCGATCCTGTGGGCCGTCGCGATCGCGACGATGATCGTCGGTGCGGTTCTGGCGGTGACGCAGAACGACATCAAGCGCATGCTCGCGTACTCGGCGATCAGCCATACCGGATTCGTGCTCACCGGTGTCGTGGCCGGCACCGCGTCCGGGGTGTCGTCGACGTTGTTCTATCTGCTCGTCTACGGGATCGGGACGGTCGGTGTGTTCGCCGTGGTGACGCTGGTGCGCGACCCGGAAGGCGAGACGTGGGAGCTGTCGCGCTGGGCCGGTGTCGGGCGGCGCTCACCGTTGCTCGGCGGGGCGTTCGCGCTGTTCCTGCTGTCGCTGGCGGGCATTCCGCTCACCAGCGGGTTCATCGCGAAGTTCGCGGTCTTCGGTGCGGCGATCGAGGGCGGTGCGGCTCCGCTCGTGATCGTCGGTGTGCTGGTCAGTGCGGTCGCCGCCTACTTCTACGTGCGGGTGATCGTGCTGATGTTCTTCACCGACCCGACCGACGACGCCCCGCGGCTCGCGACCTCGACCGTGGCGACGAGCGCGGCGATCGCGTTCGCGGCGGTGGCGACGGTGCTGCTCGGCATCCTGCCGCAACCCGTCCTCGACCTCGCCGAACGGGCGGCGGTGTTCGTGCTCTGACCACGAGCGGGCGCGGGCAGGGAATGTCGCGACCGTCGTATCGGTTCCACCTCCCGAGGAGGCGTAATGACCGATACACGCAACGCGATTCTGGCAGGCGGATGCTTCTGGGGTATGGAGGAGCTGATCCGGAGACAGCCCGGGGTGGTGTCGACGCGGGTCGGCTACACCGGTGGGCAGAACGATCACCCTACCTACCGCAACCATCCGGGGCACGCGGAGTCCGTCGAGATCGTCTACGACCCCGCACGGACCGACTACCGGGCGCTGCTCGAGTTCTTCTTCCAGATCCACGATCCGACCACCCTGAACCGGCAGGGCAACGACGTCGGGGCGTCCTACCGTTCTGCGATCTTCTACCTCGACGACGAGCAGAAGCAGGTCGCGGTGGACACCATCGCCGACGTCGAGGCGTCGGGTCTGTGGCCCGGCACGGTGGTCACCGAGGTGACTCCCGCGAGCACCTTCTGGGAGGCCGAACCCGAGCACCAGGACTATCTCCAGCACTACCCGAACGGGTACACCTGCCACTTCCCGCGGCCGGACTGGAGGCTGCCGAACAGTCGCATCGCCGACGCGGCGAACTGAATCACGCGCACGGGTGGTTCCTTCCGCGGATCCGTATCGTGGAGGTACAGGTTGTGACGCCACTGCGGAGGAGTACTCGATGGGAATGTTCGGCAAGGCTATGAAGAGCGCCGCCGTGGTCAAGGCGATCCAGGTCGCCCGACGCGAAGCGGCCAAGCCCGAGAATCAGCGCAAGGCCAAGGAGATGCTCGCCAAGCTGCAGCAGAAGCGCCGCGGCCCGCACTGATCTGCCCCTCGCTGATCCGTTGTCCACCCGGGCAGCGGATCGGCGTGCAGGCTCACCGGTTTCGTTGTGCCGCCGGTCCCTCGGGACCGAGCCTCAGCGGTGCTGCTGCTTCACGAGGGTGAACTGCTGGACGTCGATGAGGCGACGTCGGAAGTTCGCGGCGCACCCGATGAGGTACCTGATGTATCGCTGGTAGACCTCCTCGGAGGCCATCCGCACCGCGTCGTTGCGCCGCGCCTCGAGGGCTCGCGCCCACAGGTCGAGCGTGCGAGCGTAATGAGGTTGCAGGGACTCGATGTTCTGCACCCAGAAGCTGTTGCGTTGTGCGCCGGTGATGACCAGATCCCGGTCGGGGAGCTGTCCTCCGGGGAAGATTTCCCTCATGATGAACCGCAGGAACAGTGCGTCCTCGCGGGTGACCGGCACCTTCATCGCCTCGAACTGGGCGCGGGAATGGCCCACGATGGTGTGCAGCAGCATCCTGCCGTCGTCGGGCAGGATGCGAGAGGCGCGGTCGAAGAAGGTGTCGTACCGCTGTCGGCGGAAATGCTCGAACGCTCCGATGCTGACTATGCGGTCCACCGGCTCGTCGAACCCTCCCAGCCTTGTAGACGCACTTCCGCGGTACGGCCTCCGGAGGACATGCCCGAGAGCAGACCGGACACGTGTTCGTACTGGTTGCGGCTCAACGTCAGACCGATGACGTGCACGTCGTATCGCTCCACCGCCCGCATCATCGTCGAGCCCCAACCGCAACCGATATCCAGCAGCGTCATCCCGGGCCGGAGATCGCACTTACGGAGAGCAAGATCGACTTTCGCGATCTGAGCTTCCTCGAGGTTCATGTTGTCGCATTCGAAGTAGGCGCAACTGTACGTGCGCGTGGGGTCGAGGAACAGTTCGAAGAAGTCGTCGGACAGGTCGTAGTGGGTCTGGACCTTCTCGTAGAACGGCGTCAGTTGCTGCATTCGGACCTACTCTCCGCGAGGAGTGGGACACGAGTTCCGGTGCGGGGCGTCGGTGCGTCCCGGCGATACACCGCTATCGGTCGATAGTGCTCCGGCAGAGCGCCTTCTCCCACGGGAACGGCGATTCCTGGGGCAGATGTCCGACTCGGGCACCGGCGTGCTGCCGTTATTCCGTGGTGTCAGCCCGCACGGACGGATGTCTCGTCGGCGACCGGCACGATGTCGAACGCGTCCTCCAGCTCTCCGAGGGCGGTATCGAAGTGGTCGAGCAGAGGCTGCAGCTGCGGCAGGCTGCGACTGCACGAGGTCAGGCCGAAAGCGATCGCGTCGTCGGTGCTCGTGCACGTGATGTTCAGTGCCTGACCGTCGACCGGCACGGACAGTGGATACACCGCATCCACGCGAGCGCCGTTCCAGTACAACGGATCCGGAGCTCCCGGCACGTTCGAGACGATGACGTTGAAGGGCGGTCGCGGGAGTGCACGATTGCGGGTGAGGATCCCCACCGCCAGAGGCGCGACGCCGAGTGCACTGGCCGCCAACCGGGACAGGGAGGACATCCCCTGCATGGAGGCCTTGCCCTGCGTCGTCGATGCCGACACCCGGGCCAGCCGGTCGGCCGGATCGGCGAGATCCGTACCCATATCAGCCATCAGGACACCGAGTTCGTTTCCGGCGCAATCTTTGTCGGGTCGCAGGCACATCGGGACCATGGCCACGAGCGACTTGTCGGGCAACGCCCCCTGCTCGCTCAGGAAGGCGCGCAGTGCTCCCGACGACATGGCCAGCACGACATCGTTGACGGTCGCGTCGGCCGCTCTCGACACAGCACGCAGGCGGGTCAGCGTCCACGAGCGCGCGGCAAACCGGCGCGTCCCCGAGATCGGCACGTTGATCATGGTGTTCGGCGCGGCGAGCGACAGCGATCCGCCACCGCCGCGCAGCGCCCTGTTCACGGTGCCGGCCAGCGCGGGCACGAAACCGGTGACCTCGGACGTCGCCGTCCGCACCGCCTGCATCGCGGCTTCGGGAAGATCTGGCGCGGTCCCGGACGAGTGGGAGCGGCTCGGCGCGTCGAAGAGCGACCACGGTGCCGGCATGTCGGTCTGCTCGGAGTCCGGACTCAGGGCGCGGCGCAGCAACTTCATCGCGCCCACGCCGTCGGCGAGGGCATGGTGGATCTTCGTGTAAACGGCGAGCCGGCCGTCCGCGAGACCCTCGATGACATGCATCTGCCACAACGGCCGGCTCCGGTCGAGCAGCGTGCTGTGCAGCCGGGAGACGAGATCCCACAGTTCGTCGAGCCCGCCGGGCTGCGGCAACGCGTTGCGTTGTACGTGGTAGCTCAGGTCCAATTCCGAGTCCTCTTCCCACGCCCACTGGCCGAAGGTGCCCAGGGAGCGGACCGCGCGCTTACGCCACAGCGGGGCGACCTCACCGTTCTGTGTGGCGGCGGTGAACAGTGCCCCGAGATCCGCGGCGCTCGTACTGTCCTGGGGACTCAGAAGGATCAGTCCGCCCACATGCATCGGATGATCACGGGACTCCCCGAGAAGGAACATCGAATCGGCGGGCGACATGGGTGGACGCATCAGCACGTTTCCTCCGCCCGGTACCCCGGGCAGTTCGCGACGAGGCCCCCAGCTGCCCCGTCGACATGTGCGTCAAACCATGACCCCCATCACAGATTTATGACGCGACACAACTAATACGCGACACCGGGCCATATCGCCAAGTCCGGACGCCCGATTTCCCACGAAGTGAGAATTGTTGTCCGATTTGCGAACTCCGAGGCGCTTTCGCGGTCCACATGACGCTGTCGACGACGGTTCCCCATTCAGCATCTCGGACCTCCGACATCTGCCAGTGGACGTCGAATCCTTTCAAGGATCACCCCGCGCGGCGGTTGGGGAATACCCGGACGCCGAATCGCGTAGGTCGATCCCGTGATCGGTCACTCCTCGTCCCCGCGATTGCGACGACGCCACTGCACGGCGGCCGTGAGCAATCGGATCCCGAGAGCGAGGAAGATCAGATTTGCGATCATCTGCACCGACACGACGGCTCGCGCGGTCTCGGTTACAGCGGAGATGTCCCCGAATCCCACCGTGGAGAAGACCGTCAGACAGAAGTACAGGGCATCGACGCGGGACAGTGGTTCGGTGAAGTTGTCCGGACGCGCCACGGACATGCGGAGGTAAAGGGTTGCGAAGACCACGAGATAGGCGGACACGATCGTGGTGAGTGCCTCGACGGCCTGGACCGCCGGGTACTCGGACGCGAGAATCCTGCGGATCTGCCACCAGCCGACCATCAGGACCGCAGTGCCACCACCGACGAGGGTCAGGACCTCGGACGTGCTGCGGACATGCTCGACCGGAATCACGAAGTAAACGCTGACCAGCACGAAGGCGGTGAGCGTCGGACGCGCTATCGCGGTCAGGATCAACCGTTTCCGCTCCCGTGGATCAGGTGTGCGCGGAGGATCGGCCACGGTCGTCCCCGTCCCGGAATGATGACCTTTGCCCCTACGGTATCGATCGGGCCGGGGCGACGATGGGAAGACCGAGTATCCGATCCGGCCCGGAAGGTCGACGCGGGCGGGGAGTGTGGGGAGTCGTCGATGACCGAACACGAACTGTGGGTCCGACCGATCGCGGAGGTGGGCGCCGCCGACGCGCCGACCGTCGGTGGCAAGTCCGCGAACCTCGGAGAGCTCACCCGCGCAGGCTTTCCGGTACCGCCGGCGTTCGCCGTCACCACCGCCGCCTATCTCGACGCGATGGACGCAGCCGGCATCCGATCCCGGCTGGCCGCCGAGGCCGTGCCCGACCCCGATATCGACGACGCCACCCTCATCCGTACCTCCGCGGAACTCGCCGCTCTGGTGACGGGTTCGAGCGTCCCGGCCGGGATGCGCGCGGCGATCGTCTCCGCCTACGAGAGCCTCGGTCCCGACGCGCCGGTTGCAGTGCGGTCGTCGGCTCCCGCGGAGGACGCCTCCGACACATCGTTCGCCGGGATCCACGAGTCGTACACGAACGTCATCGGTCCGGACGCGGTGATCCGCGCGGTGCAGGCGTGCTGGGCCTCGTTGTGGTCCGAACGCGCCCGCACCTACCGAGGGTTGCGCGGGGTGACCGACGAGCCGTCCATCGCGGTGGTGGTCCAGGTGATGGTGAAGTCCGAATTGTCGGGCGTGGCCTTCACGGCCGACCCGCGCACGGGCGAACTCGATCGCATCGTCATCGAGGCAGCTGTCGGTCTCGGAGAGGTCGTCGTCGGCGGGCAGGTCGAACCCGACACCTATGTCGTCGCGAAGGACGGCCTCGAGGTGCTCGACGTGCGTCTCGGTCATCAGGAGTTCCGCATCACCTCCACCGACAGCGGGGACAGTCGCGTCGCCGTCGATCCCACGCGCCGCACCCGAGTGCTCGACGACGATCAGCTCGTGCGCGTCGCGCGCCTGGCCGCCGGAGTCGAAGAGCACTACGGGCGCCCCCAGGACCTCGAGTTCGCGTTCGCGGACGACGAATTGTGGATCGTGCAGACCCGCCCGATCACCACGCTCGATCAACCGGCGGCGCCCGCCCCGTCCGGAAACGGCGAGGCACGAGCATTGCTGGCCGGTCTCGGTGCCGGCCCCGGGACGGCGACCGGCCGAGTGCGGGTGCTCCACGAACTGGTCGACGGGAAGAAGCTGAACGACGGCGAGATCATCGTGGCGCCGATGACCAGACCCGACTGGTTGCCGATTCTGCGCCGCGCCGGCGGCATCGTCACCGACGGTGGTGGTATCACCTGCCACGCGGCCATCGTCGGACGCGAACTCGGCAAGCCCGTCGTGGTCGGTGCACGTACCGCCACCAAGGATCTGAAGGCAGGGCAACTGATCACCGTCGACGGCAACGCCGGTGTGGTGTTCGACGGCGCAGTCCACACGGCGGAACGGCCCGTCGCGACGGTATCCGCGCCTGCGGCGTCGGCCGTCGCCGCCGAAACCGTTACGGCCACAGCGGTGTACGTCAATCTCGCAACTCCGGATGCCGCGGAGTCGGTCGCCGCGACCGATGTCGACGGCGTCGGTCTGCTCCGTGCCGAGTTCATGATCACCGAAGCACTCGCGGGCGAACACCCTTCGCGCATGATCGCGCAGGGACGCCGCGACGAGTACGTGGAGAAGATGGCGGGTGGCCTGGCGCGGATCGCGGCGGCATTCGCCCCGCGTCCGGTCGTATACCGTGCGATCGACTTGCGCAGCAACGAATTCGCCGATCTCGAGGGTGGGGAGGTCGAACCCCACGAAGAGAACCCGATGATCGGTTACCGCGGGTGCTTCCGGTACATTCGGGATCCGGAACTGTTCTCCTTGGATCTCGATGTGCTGCACCGGGTTCGGCGCACACACCCGAATGTGCATCTGATGATCCCGTTCGTGCGCACCCGCTGGGAGCTGCGGGACTGCCTCGCCCAACTCGACCGGCATCCGCTCGGTTCCGACCAGCGCATGCAGCGCTGGATCATGGCCGAGGTCCCGTCGGTCGTCTACTGGTTGCCGGAATACGCGAAGCTCGGCATCCACGGCGTGTCCATCGGAACCAACGACCTCACGCAGTTGATGCTCGGCGTGGACCGGGACTCGGAGGTGTGCAAGGACCTGTTCGACACCCTCGACCCCGCGGTGCTCGACGCGATCGACCACATCATCGAACGGGCCTCGGCCGCGGGACTGACGACGTCGTTGTGCGGTCAGGCCGTGTCGACGAGCACCGACCTCGCCGAGCATCTCGTGCGGCGCGGCATCACCTCCGTGTCGGTCGCGCCCGACGCCGCGGCGCAGACGAGACGGACGGTGGCGCGAGCGGAACAACGCATCCTGCTCGACCGCGCCCGGCGCGCCGGGGCATGACCGGCGGGGAACCGTCCTTCGTCAGGGGCGCCGCGCACTACGGGACGACCATCACGGGCCAGGTCACCGTGTGCAGCAGCGCCCATGTGGTGGATCCCAGCATCAGGTTCGGGAACCCGCCTCGACCACGACGGCCGAGAACGAGCAACTGCGCATCGGCAGCGTGCGATGCCAGATAGTGGGAGGGCTGGTCCAGCACCACCACCGGGTGCACCCGCACGTCGGGGAACTCCTCGCCGTGCCCGGCGAGACTCTCGGACAACAGTGCCCGCTCCTTGTTCTCCACGCTGTCCCACTCGATCCGGAATCGGAACGGACCGCGCACATCGAGGTCGGACCACGCGTGGGCTGCCACCACGTCGGTGCCGCGCAGCGAGGCCTCCTCGAACGCGGCGGACACCGCGCACACTGTGCTCCGAACCGTCGACGCCGACGACCACCGGACGCGTGACCACCGCTCGGCTGACCGAACCGAATCGCTCCCAGCCGAACCGGTTGTCCCCGGCCCCGACCACGACCATCGACGCCGACTTCGATCGGTCCACCAGTTCGAGCGACGGAGAATCGGTGCACAGGTGGGTCTCGATGTCGAGCTCATCCTCGGGCACCGCGCGGCGCGCGTATTCGGCGGCATCGAGGAGCATGTCGCGTCCCTCGGATCCCTCCTGCTCGAAGAATCCGGCGGGCATGCCGATCGGGACACCGAACGTGTTGCGGACCGACACGATGGTGACCAGCGACAACGGGAGCCGGCACCGTTCCGCCTCGCGAGCTGCCCAGACCACGGCCTGCAGGGACGCTCTCGATCCGTCCACTCCGGCGACGATGGGGTGGTGTGCTGTCATCACGATCACCTCGGTGCCTGTCCGAGCTGCGGGCACGGCCGTTTCGGGCCCTGCTTTTTCCGGGATCCTGCGGTTTCGGGACCCTGCCAGCACACGCTCGGACCGGTCGGTCGCACAAGAGTCGACGGTCCCGACCTGCCCGCAGGAAGTGACCGAAGACCCTCACGTGCCGTGCACGCCGCTTCTCACACTGGAGACTGCATCCGGCGCAATCACCCACTGCCGAAAGGCCCCGCCATGTCCGTCCTGATCGGCTACGCGACCGCTCGAGGGTCGACGCGGGGAATCGCCGAACGCATCGCTGCGGGACTGGAAAGCCGCGGTGCCGTGGAACTGCGCGCGCTCGGCGATGTCGCGTCGGTACGAACGTACGAGGCGCTGATCGTCGGAAGTGCGATCCACAACGGGCAGTGGCTCCCCGAGGCTTCGGATGCGATCTATCGGCTGGGCACCGAATCGGAAGGGCGACCGGTGTGGGCGTTCTCCGTCTCGTCGATCGGAGCGACCAGCACGATTCTCTCGCCCCGGGTGGCGGCATATCTGCGACGGGTCACGCCGGAACCTCGGGCGGTGCAGAACCTCCGTTCGATCACCGATGTGCGTGATCACCGTTTCTTCGCCGGTGCCATCGCTTCGGGCGACTGGGCCGGAATCGGGCGGATCGTCTTCCGGCTGATGGGCGGACACTACGGCGATGCCCGGGACTGGGTCGACGTCGACGCGTGGACGGAGAGGATCCGGGAAGGCCTCATCGATATACCGCGTGATCAGGGCTGACCGGTGCCGGTCGGGCCGGCCGGGGGAGTGACGGAGACCTAGCCATTTCACCAGCCACAGCCACCGCGACAACGGTTCGTCGAGATCGCCGCGCAGATGCACCGGATAGGGCACCGCCGCCGGGTGCGAAGGTGCGGTGACCGGAGTGGCGCCGGTAGCGGGAGCGGACACCGGACCGGGCGGCGGAGGCCCGTGCCGACCGAGTCCGACCGCGCCGGCGAGCAGCAGAGGGACACCGACGGCGAGAAGAACCAGACCGAGGATCAGCAGGGCGAGCACGGCCGGTCCGAGCAGGTCGATGTGGATCCCGGCGCGCACGTCCACGCCGATCCCTGCGGATGCGTCGGCGTTCATCACCACCACGGTCCATGTGCCGTCGCGCAGATCCCATTCCACTTGCTGGGTGCCGGTCCCGTCCGCCGATGCGACCCAGAACTGTTGCGCGTAAGGAGCAGCCGGGGTGTCGCCCCCGGGAACGTCACGGTAGGTGACCTCGAACGGCTCGAACCGCAGATCGGTCACGACGGTGTGGGCGACCCCTGAGAGATAGGCCTCGACCTCCCCGACGGGATCCCGACGAACACCGCCGATGCGGGATCGAGTGCGGTGGCCTGCACCAGAAGCCGGCCGATGTCCTCACTGCGCAGACCCGTGGGGCTCTGATCGTCGGTGACGAGGTCGAGACGTTCGGAGACCAACGCGTGCGTCTGCGTCCGGAGGGTCCCCTCGGGACCGGTGATGAAACCGTCGGCGCGCTGGACGACGAAGAACCACCCCAGAATGAGCGCTCCGACCGCGGCAGCGCCTCCGAGGAGCACGAGGAGAATACCGACGACCAGCATGACCACTTTGCCGACGTTCATCGATCCGTCCTCCGCGCACCGTGACGATCACCGAGTCGCTACGGGAGGGTGTTCGTAGAACGATTGTGGCAGCTCGATCGGTCTTTCTCGGCGTCGATCGAGCATTACGGGGTATCGAGAACTTCCTCGGCCGATCGAGCGATCAGCGAAGGCCGAAGGACGGACTCTCCTCGCGCCGCCGCGCGACGATGTCGTCGAACGCGTCGATCAGCCCCTCGGGATACCAGCGGGGATTCGTGTCGGCGGTGGTGGCGACGAGCAGCAACTGGTGTTCGCGTGCGTCCACGGCTACCCGGGCGAGCCGGGTGCGCCCCTCGTCGTCGAGCGCCGCGACCGTCGCGGCGAGATCGGCGACGAGCAACACGCGCGGGGGGTCGACGACCGGCGAATCGAGTTCGGCGACCACGTCGGTGATCTGATCGGTGGTGGTGGCCCAGCAACACGGCCCCGTGGGGAGCGAGGCGGAGCCACCGAGCCAGCGATGACGACGGTGCGGATCGATGACCACCAGGTCGTGGGTGCCGCCGGTCAGTGTCGTCATCGCGATCAGGTCGAGCGACACGCTGGGCGACGAGCGGCGCTCGTCGCGTCGGATCAGCAGGTGCCGTCCGGCGGACAGATCCCACGAGACAGGCGTGCCGTCGTTGTCGCGCCCGAACGGGATCGTCGTCCGGCACGCGATCACCCGGGAGCCCGGTCCGCGAGCGGGGCGCACCGGGACAGACGATCGACACGGTCGACGAGTGGGCGGAGTGGCGGGCATCGACATGGTGGATCCGTTTCGTGTCGCTGGTTCCGGAGCGATCCTCGGACGACCGAACTGTAGAGGCGGGCACCGACAGGAACGGCCGCGTGCAGGTCGCGGCCGTCACTGCTCGTCCGCTTCGGGTAACCGCCCGATTGCGACAGCCCTCGCCGTAGCCGCCCTCACCGCCCTCGGCGGTCACATCGCCTCCGCAGCGCCCGTGCCGATCTTGGACGACACCGGCGCGATCGCTGCTCCGAGCAGTACCCAGATCTCGTTCGCGCACACCCCGACCGGTCTGCGCGCCGGCACTGCGAACGAGCACGAGTCCCGCGCCGACGTGTCGATCGTCAAGATGTATCCGGCCGAGTACGTTCTCACCTACGTCGATCCTGCGGATCACGCCGACGCGACGGAGATGATCCGGTCGTCGAACGACGCGATCGCGGACCGCCTGCACGCGGAATACCCCCAGGCGATCTCGTCGACCGCGGCGGAGTTCGGGCTCACCGACACCCACGTGCCCGGCTACTGGGGTGTGGGCACCACGTCGACGCACGACATGGTCGCCTATCGCGAGACGAAGAAGCGCACTGATCCCGGTTCGCCGGTGCTCGCCGCGATGGCCACGGCCTACGACACCGCGGTCGACGGATATCCGCAGGACTACGGCACGGCGCTGATCGCCGGAGTGATCGGCACGAAGCGGGGTTGGAGCGACGACCGCTCGTTCCACGCCTCCGCCTCGTTCGGTCCCGATTTCTCGGTCGCGGCGTCGACTTACGGATCGGCAGGGACGCTCTCGGAGCACGTCCTCGGCGCGTTCACTGAAAGGGTCCCACCCGGACCGGAGACCGGTCCTTCTCTGCAGGATTGCCCGCCGCTGTGCCGGCTCGCCGGCGATCCGCTTCTCGGGCCGCCCGCGCAGGATCTCCTCGACGGGTTGCCGCCGGTCGTCACCGATCCGACCTGCGGCCGACCTCGGCAGGGGTCAGATGCGGCGCATAACGGACACGACCGTGCCCAGCACGATTGCCTCGTCACCGTCGAGGACGGGGTACGCGGAGTTCCGGGGTTCGAGGTGGACGTGGCCGCCTCGGCGCCGGTACACCTTGACCGTCGCCTCGCCGTCGATCATCGCCGCGACGATCTGACCGGAGTGGGCCTCGTGCTGCCGCCGAACCACCACTGTGTCGCCGTCGCAGATCGCCGCGTCGACCATCGAGTCGCCTCGCACGCGAAGCGCGAAGACCGTGCCGGAGCCGACCAGATCGCGGGGGAGGGTGAGCAGGTCGTCGGTGTGCTCCTCGGCGAGAATCGGTGCGCCCGCGGCGATGTCGCCGACGACCGGCACGGTCACGGTGTCGTCGGATGCGCGTTCACCGCCGGACGAGCCGAGGAAGGGGCGCACGTCGAGCTGGCGCGCCACAGCGGTGCCGCGGCGGAGGAAACCCTTGTCCGCGAGGCTCTTCAGATGCTTCGAGACCGTCGACGTCGACCGCAGACCCACCGAATCGGCGATCTGCCGGGTGCTCGGCGACGATCCCTGCGCAACGATCCAGTCGCGGATCGCGGCCAGGATCTGCTGCTGGCGCAGCGGCAGGGACGCGGGGTCGAGGCCCCCGAACATGTCGAACTCGTCGTAACCGGTCACCCGGAGAATCGTAGCTACGCGGTCTCCGCCAGGTCCGGGGGAGTACCTGCGGAGGAGCTCTGCCCGTTCTGCAGCTGTTCCATGGCCCGTCGCTCCCGCAGCGCCCGGATGAGCTGCCGCTCCTGCAACTCCGCCGGATCGGCGGACAGGCCGGGAATCGAGAATCCGACCAGGGCACCTGCCAGCAGCGCGAGCGCCACCCGCGCCGAATCGCCCTCCCGGATGCCCAGGACGAGTTCCACGAACACGAGCGCTCCGACGGCGACGAACACCACTGCGATCAGGGCCGGGATCCGGCGGATCCTGGGCTTCGGACGCGATCCCGGCGCCAACGGCATCGACTGGGCCGCGAGCTGCCACAACCGGGCATCGACGCTCTCCCGCAGGGGGCGCTTCCGGAACTCGTCGCCGAGTCCGTTGTAGATGGCCAGATCGGCTGCGATCCGGGTCCGGAGGTTTCGACGGGACAGCTCGCGCGACAGACGTGCGGCCGCCCACGACACCACCCCGGTGACGAGTGCAACGACGACGGGAACCCAGATACTCACGCCGGAACATTACGACAGCGGAGCCGGAATCGGCGGGATGCGGAAGGCGTGCTCCGGCCGTGTGGCGCGAACCGAAAAGTGGTGCCCCCGGTGAGACTCGAACTCACACTGGACGGGTTTTGAATCCGTTTCCTCTGCCAATTGGGATACGGGGGCGTTGCGGACACCACTGTAGAGGATCGGGCGAAGCGGGCGCGCACCGGTACCCTTCTTACGTTCCACCCTGCACCGGGGACCGCCAGTACCGAGGGGAAGGCCCGACCATGACCTCCGCGCCGCACGACAGCACACCAACTCCTCGTCGGGTCGTCGTAGCGGAAGACGAGGCCCTGATCAGGCTCGATCTCGTCGAAATGCTGCGCGAGGAGGGCTACGAGGTGGTCGGTGAGGCCGGCGACGGACAGCGTGCCGTCGAACTCGCCGAGGAACTCCGGCCCGACCTGGTGATCATGGACGTCAAGATGCCGCGCCGCGACGGCATCGACGCCGCCTCGGAGATCGCACAGCGGCGCATCGCCCCTGTGGTCATTCTCACAGCCTTCAGTCAGCGCGAGCTCGTCGAACGCGCCCGCGACGCAGGCGCCATGGCGTATCTCGTCAAGCCGTTCTCGAAGAGCGATCTCGTGCCCGCCATCGAGGTGGCCGTCAGCCGCTTCTCCGAGCTGCGCGAGCTCGAGCGCGAGGTGCAAGGGCTCAACGAGCGATTCGAGACCCGCAAGCTCGTCGACCGGGCCAAGGGACTGCTCATGGAGAAGCATGCGATGACCGAACCGGAGGCGTTCCGCTGGATCCAGCGCGCCGCGATGGACCGCCGCACCACCATGAAGCAGGTCGCGGTGGTCGTCCTCGAGACCCTCGGAAGCGACACCGCCGGCTAGCCGCGCGAACCGGTTTCGAGTGCTCACGGCGCCCGACGCGTTACCGCCACATCAAATCTCCGCCCCGCAGATAACGGTCGTATCACAAGGATTTCGGCCGGGTTCGCGGGGTGCTTCCGACCGCTATGTTTCGACCACATCCGGAATCCGCCGGATGCGGTGTCAGGCGTTCGAAGGAGAGTTGAATGGCAAGACGGACTCTGGTCCGCGCCGTAGCGGTACTCGGTGCTGCGACGCTCGCCCTCACCGGGTGTGGTTCGGACAGCGACGATTCGGCATCCGGTACGTCGGCCGGTGACGAGGGGTCGGCGGCCGCGACGACCGTCGAGACCGACTGCGAACCACAGCAGGCCACAGCAGGGGCGACTCCCGCCACGGGACCGCTGAAGATCGGCACGATTCTCCCCGAGACCGGCAGTCTCGCCTTCCTCGGACCGCCCGAGGTCGCTGCCGTCCGGCTCGCCGTCGACGACATCAACGCCGCGGGCGGTGTTCTCGACCAGCCGGTCGAACTGTTCCCGGGCGATTCCGGGGACACGACGACCGACACCGCGAACACCACCGTCGACCGGCATCTCGCCAACGGCACCCAGGTGATCGTCGGCGCCGCCTCGTCGTCGGTCTCGCTCAAGGTGATCGACAAGATCGTCAGTGCCGGCGTGGTGCAGTTCTCGCCGGCGAACACCTCCGACCAGTTCGTCTGCTACGCCGACCGCGGGTTGTACTTCCGCACCGCCCCGACCGACGTGCTCCAGGCGCAGGCGCTCGCGCAGCTGATCGCCGAGGACGGGGCGCAGCGCGTGTCGATCCTGGCGCTGAACGATCCGTACGGCACCGGCCTCGCCGAGAACACCGTGACCAATCTCGTCGACGCCGGTATCCCGGAGGACCAGATCCAGAAGATCATCTACGATCCCAACGCGCAGTCGTTCAACGCGGAGGTCGACCAGGTGGCCAACTTCGCACCGGATGCTGTGGCACTCATCGGCTTCGAGGAGTCGGCGAAGATCATCACCCGCATGCACGAGGTGGGCATCGGCCCGTCCGACGGCATGGCGGTCTTCGGTGTCGACGGCAACATGGGGAACGCGCTGGGCGAGAACGTCGCCGAAGGACTGCTCGACGGCATGGCCGGCACCACGCCGCTGACCGACACCGGCGAGGAGTTCCAGCAGCGACTGCTCGGCGTCGATCCGGGTCTGATCGACTTCAACTACGCCGGAGAGTCCTACGACGCCGTGATCGTCTCGGCGCTGGCCGCGGAACAGGCAGGGTCGACCGCCGGGGTGGACATCGCCGCGAACATCAACTCGGTGACCCGCGACGGGGAGAAGTGCACCAGCTACCAGCAGTGCCTCGACCTGCTCCGTGCGGATCAGGACATCGACTACGACGGTGCCACCGGTGAACTCACCTTCGTGGATGCGGGCGAACCCGGCGTGGGCTCGTACGGCCGACTCGTGTTCGGTCCCGACAACACCCTGACCACCGAGGACTACATCGTGGTGGGTGAGTGACCCGCCGGTCGTGAGCGAAGGGGTGATCGCCGGTAGGCGGTCACCCCTTCCGCTTCTCCCGGCTGCCGGCGAGAGTGCCGAGATACAGTTCGACGACCTTCGGGTCGTGCATGAGATTGCTGCCGGTGTCGGTGTACGCGTTGCGGCCCTGGTCGAGAACGTATCCGCGATCGCAGATCTGCAGGCAGCGACGCGCGTTCTGCTCGACCATGATGATCGACACCCCCGCCGCGTTGATCTTCTTGCAGCGGATGAAGACCTCGTCCTGGAACATCGGCGACAGTCCCGCCGACGGCTCGTCGAGGAGCAGCACCGACGGCTCCATCATCAGCGCGCGGCCCATCGCGACCATCTGCCGCTCACCACCGGAGAGCGCTCCCGCCTTGACCTTCCGGCGCTCGGACAGCAACGGGAACAACGACGCCACCCGCTCGAACTGCTTCTCGAAGTCCTTCGGACGCAGATAGATCCCCATCTCGAGGTTCTCCTCGATGGTCAGTGAGGGAAACACGTTCTGCGTCTGCGGCACGTAGCCGATCCCCTTGCGCACCAGGATGTGTGCGGGCGCCGAGGTGATCTCGTCCCCGCCGAGCGTGACGGTGCCGCTGCGGATGGGGATGAGGCCGAACAACGCCTTGAGCAGGGTCGACTTGCCGGCTCCGTTCGGGCCGATGATGCCCACGATCTCACCGTCGCGCAGGTAGAAGTTGCAACCGCGCAGAATGTCGACCCCGGGGAAGTAACCGGCCACGAGATCGTCGGCGCGCAGGAGAGCTCCGGTCGCCAGGCGGGCATGTTCCTCCGGGGTCGCGGCACGTTCCGCTGGCGTCGTCCCGGTGAGTGCAGGAGTGATGTTGTCGCTCACGGCTTCTCCAGGGTCGTGGCCGTCGCGTCGGTCGACGCCGAATCGGGATCGGACAGGTCGCCTCCGGCCTCGAGGGTCTGCGCTTCCGCGTCAGCGAGGGCGTCGGCGAGTTCGGCGGTCGCGCCCACGGGATTGCCCTCGTCGTCGAATTCGAGTGCCTGGTCGTGGTGACTGCCGAGATAGGCGTCGACCACGGCCGGATCGGACGACAGGGCGTCCGGCGGTGCCTCCGCGATCACCGAACCCTGCGCCATCACCACGACCCAGTCGGAGATGTCGCGGATGACGTCCATGTCGTGCTCGACGAATACCACGGTCGTCCCGTCGTCGCGCAGGGTCTTGATGTGTCCCAGCAGATTCTGCGTGAGCGCCGGATTGACGCCGGCCATCGGCTCGTCGAGCATGACGACGGTCGGTTCGGTCATCAGCGCACGGGCCATCTCGAGCAGTTTGCGTTGACCGCCGGACAGTGAACCGGCGAAGTCGTCGGCCTTCGCGGCCAGACCGAAACGGTCGAGCAGTTCGTATGCGCGCGCGGTGATCTCGCGTTCCTGGCGGTGCCACGTCCACGGTAGCAGTGCACCGGCCATGCGCTCGCCGGTCTGGTGCCGGGCGCCGAGGCGGACGTTGTCGAGGACCGTCATCTTCGACAGCGCCTTGGTGAGCTGGAAGGTGCGCACGATCCCGCGCCGCGCCACCTGATGGGGATGGAGCCGGCCGAGCGGGGCGCCGTCCATCGCCCAGGTGCCGGTGTCGGGCCGGTCGAAGCCCGTGAGGAGATTGAACAGGGTGGTCTTGCCGGCGCCGTTCGGGCCGATCAGGCCGGTGATGCACGAGCGCTGGATCTCGAGGTGGGCCACGTCCACGGCCTTGAGCCCTCCGAATGTGCGGCACAGATCGTCGACGACGAGGATCGGGTCGGGTTTGGCGGCGCCGGGGGCGCGGTCGACGCCGGCGAACAGTGCGGCGCGTTCGTCCGCGCCGAGGACCGTGCGCGGTGGTGTCGGGTCGGGTCGGATCGTGTCAGGCATCGAGTTGCACCTTCCGCTTGCTTCCCAGGATGCCTTGTGGCCTGAAGACCATCATCACCGCGATGAGGATGCCGAGCAGCACGTACCGCATCGCGCCGACCTGTTGTTCGGTGAGCGGGAGCAGCGGGTCGGGTCCGGCGATCGCCTGACGCAGGAAGGCATCCGGGAGGGTGAGCAGGAACCAGAACACCATGGCGCCGAGCACCGGTCCGAAGACCGTTCCCGCACCCCCGAGGATCAGCGCGCCGAACGCGAAGAAGGTCTGCGCGGTCGAGTAGAAGTCGGGGTTGATCGACTTGGTCTGCAGAGCGTTGAAGACGCCGCCGAGACCGCCGATCATGCCGCCGAGTACCAGGGCCTGCATCTTGTAGGCGAAGACGTTCTTGCCGAGCGCGCGGGCAGCGTCCTCGTCCTCACGCACCGCCTCGAGGACCCGCCCCCACGGACTGTGGGAGAGGAGGTAGACCAGCCCGCACAGCAACAGCACGAGGGTCCAGCCGACGACCATCGCCCACAGGTCGTCGCCGTAGAACCGCATACCGAGCAGGTTGTACTGGCGACTCGAATCGAACGGGCTCAGGGACGTGAACGGGTCGGCGAAACCCCACAGGCCGCGGGTCGATCCGGTCACCGAGTCGGACGCGGTCGAGCGGAACATCAGCCGCAGGATCTCCGCCGCGGCGATCGTCGCGATGGCGAGATAGTCGGCCCGCAACCGCAGGGTGGGGATGCCGAGGACGAGCGCGAGCAGACCTGCCAGTGCGAGGCCGACGAGGATGCCCACCCACAACGGCTGGTCGTAGGTGACGGTCATGATGCCCACGCCGTAACCGCCCAGGAGGGCGAAACCGATCTGCCCGAAGTTCAGCAGCCCTGCATAGCCGTAGTGCAGGTTCAGGCCGATCGCGAGCAGTGCGTAGAAGATCGCCGACGGACCGATGAGCTGGGCGAAGGAAACCTGGAGTACCGACACGATATCCATGGGTCAACCGATCCTTGTCCGACTGCCGAGGATGCCCTGGGGGCGGATGACCAGGATGACGATGAGTACGAGCAGACCGCCGATGTACTTCAGGTCCGGGTTGATCACGAGGGTGGACAACTGGACCAGCAGTCCCACCACGACGCAGCCGACCAGTGCGCCGTAGGCGGTGCCGAGGCCGCCGAGGATGATGCCGGCGAACATCAGCAGGAGCAGCTTGAAGCCCATCTCCCACTGCACGCGCCCGCCGAGTTCCGACAGGCCGAACAGCACCCCGCCGAGCGCGGCGAGCCCGCCACCGAGACCCCACACGAAGCGGATGACGTGTTCGACGTCGATCCCCGACGATGCCGCGAGGTCGCGGTTGTCGGCCACCGCGCGCATCGCCTTGCCGATCCGGGTGCGCTGCAGCAGCAGGGCGACCCCGACGAGCACCACCAGGCTGATCACGATGCACGCGAGGTTGACCGGGGTGATCGCGATCGGCCCCCACACCAGTTGCTGCTGTGCCTGGTAGTCGTCGAACGGCTGGGTGCGGTCGGAGTAGAAGGCCAGGATGAGATAGCGGAACGAGATCGCGAGGCCGATCGACACCACCAGCTGGGCGATCAGGCCCGTGTGGCGGCGCCGGAGCGGAGCCCAGATGAGTGCGTTGTTGAGCAGGCCGATGATGACGCCGACGATCACCGCCAGGATCGTGGCCGGTATCAGCTGGACACCGAGGGTGACATTGAAGATCCACGCCGCGACCGCCCCGAGGGTGACCAGCTCGCCGTGGGCGAAGTTCGTCAGGCCGGTCGTGCCGAAGATCAGACTCAGGCCCACTCCGGCGATCGCGATGACCAAACCGAAACGCAGACCGTCGACGATCGTGCGCACCAGCGTCTCGCCCCACGCGACCGTCGAACCGCTACGCGCCTCCCCGAACGAGAAAATCACCGTGTTCGCCCGTCCCGGAGCGACATCGCGGGTCACCGAGGTCTGGACGGTGACGTCGTCGGGCAGGCTCTCGGTGTCGACCTCGAAGACGTACGTGCCCGGCGGAACGGTGAGTTCCCAGCGCCCACCGTCGGCGGACTCCGTCTCGGTGACCACCTCGCCGCTCTCGGTGGTCGCACGGACGACGACACCGTCGAGTCGTTCGCCGGCATTGTTGAGCGTTCCGCGGACGGTCACCCCCTCCGCGGATTCCTCGTCGGGTGCGGCCGGTGCCGTGTTCGCGGGCGGTGAGGGTGGGTCCGGCGGATCCTGGGCGGAGGAGAGGCCGGCGCCGACGAGGACGAACAGGACACTCGCGAGCGTGACGAGTGCGGCGCGGACCGATCGGTGGAGGGTCGAGGTCGGTCGTCGCCGACATCCCGAGGTAGGGGCCACGCAGGTCCTCCCGGTGGGTGCGCTGTCATCGAGCGCGGCACTGCGCCCGGGGCATCATCGTCAACCTCGATGACGCCGGACTACGGTGTCGTGACAGGGGACTCTAGCGGCTGGATCGCACGTCCACGGGAAAAATTGGATCACCCGGACGTTTCGGTCTCGTTTCTTCGGACAACGAGTGTTCGCACATACCGGAGAGGTGCTGGTCGGGCGGTGTGGCCGACGCTGTCGTCCTCGGTCCCTAGACTGGCACGCGTGACCCGTGCATCCACTTCCGCGACGTCCACCGCGGCCACCGACGACCGCCCGACCCTGCTGCTCCTCGACGGCCATTCCCTCGCGTTCCGCGCGTTCTACGCGCTGCCCGCCGAGAACTTCAAGACCCACAGCGGGCAGACCACGAACGCGGTCTACGGGTTCACCTCCATGCTCATCAACCTGCTGCGCGACGAGCAGCCCACGCACGTCGCGGCGGCATTCGACGTCAGCCGCAAGACCTTCCGTGCCGAACTGTTCGCCGCCTACAAGGCCCAGCGCAGCGCCGCACCCGACGACTTCAAGGGTCAGATCGACCTCACCAAGGACGTCCTCGGCGCGATGGGGATCCCGGTGATGGCGATCGAGGGCTACGAGGCCGACGACATCATCGCCACGCTCGCGACGCAGGCGCACGCCCAGGGCTTCCGGGTGCTCGTGGTGACCGGCGACCGCGACGCGCTCCAACTCGTCAACGGCGACATCACGGTGCTGTATCCGCGGCGCGGCGTCTCCGACCTGACGCGCTTCACCCCCGACGCGGTGGAGGAGAAGTACGGACTCACCCCCCAGCAGTATCCGGACTTCGCGGCGCTGCGCGGCGACCCGAGCGACAACCTGCCCGGCATCCCCGGCGTGGGCGAGAAGACCGCCGCGAAATGGATCCGCGAGTGCGGAAGCCTGAGCGGACTCGTCGACCGCGTCGACGAGGTGCGCGGCAAGACCGGCGACGCGCTGCGCGAGAACCTGTCCAACGTGTTGCTCAACCGCCAGCTCACCGAGATGGTGCGCGACGTGGCCGTGCCGTACACCCCCGAACAACTCGCCCTCGCCCCGTGGGACCGCGACCGCATCCACCGCCTGTTCGACGACCTCGAGTTCAAGGTGCTGCGCGACCGGCTGTTCGAGACGCTCTCGTCGGCCGAGCCCGAGGCCGAGGAGGGCTTCGAGGTGCGCGGCGGGATCGTCGAGCCGGGTGCCCTCGGCGACTGGCTCGCCGAGCACGCCCCGGCGGGTCGACGTCATGGCCTCGCCGTGGTGGGCACCGGCACTCCCTACGGAGGCGACGCGACCGCGATCGCCGTCGCCGGGGCCGACGGTGAGGGCGCCTATGTGAGCACGGTGGCGCTCACGCCCGAGGACGAGAACGCCCTCGCCGCATGGCTCGCGAACCCCGCAGTGGAGAAGGCCGTGCACGAGGCGAAGTTCGCCATCCACGCGCTGCGCGGACGCGGCTGGACGCTCGCCGGCATCACCAGCGACACCGCGCTCGCCGCCTATCTGGTGCGGCCCGGCCAGCGCTCGTTCAAGCTCGACGACCTGTCGCTGCGCTACCTCAAGCGTGAGCTGCGAGTGGAAGACACCGGCGCGCAACAACTCTCGTTGCTCGACGACGAGGACGCCGCCGACGCGCAGGCGGCCGAGGCGCAGATCCTCGCGGCGCGCGCCGTCGTCGACCTCGCCGCGGCCCTCGACACCGAACTCGGCGAGATCGAATCGGTGCGCCTGCTCACCGAGATGGAACTGCCCCTGCTCGAGGTCCTCGCAGAACTCGAGGCCACCGGCATCGCCGTCGACTCGGCGCACCTGCACGACCTGCAGTCCGAATTCGCGGCCCAGGTCGCCGCCGCCGCGAACGCCGCCTACGAGGTGATCGGCAAGCAGATCAACCTCGGCTCGCCGAAGCAGCTTCAGGTGGTGCTGTTCGACGAGCTCGAGATGCCGAAGACGAAGAAGACCAAGACCGGCTACACCACCGACGCGGATGCCTTGCAGAACCTGTTCGACAAGACGGGCCATCCCTTCCTCGAACACCTGCTCGCGCACCGTGAGCACACCAAGATGAAGACCACCGTCGACGGACTCATCAAGTCCATCGCCGACGACGGTCGCATCCACACCACCTTCAACCAGACCGTCGCGGCGACGGGCCGGCTCTCGTCGACCGAGCCGAACCTGCAGAACATTCCGGTGCGGACCGAGGCCGGTCGCCGGATCCGCGACGGTTTCGTGGTGGGCGACGGATTCGACGTGCTGCTCACCGCCGACTACAGCCAGATCGAGATGCGCATCATGGCGCACCTGTCGGCCGACGAGGGGCTCATCGAGGCATTCCGTACGGGCGAGGACCTGCACACCTTCGTGGCGTCGCGGGCGTTCGGGCTGCCGCTCGAGGAGGTCACCCCGGAGCTGCGTCGCCGCGTCAAGGCGATGTCCTACGGTCTCGCCTACGGGTTGAGCGCCTACGGTCTCGCCCAGCAGCTGAAGATCTCCACCGACGAGGCCCGCGAGCAGATGGAGGCCTACTTCACCCGCTTCGGCGGCGTGCGCGACTACCTCTACAACGTGGTCGAGGAGGCCCGCAAGGTCGGCTACACGTCCACCCTCTACGGCCGCCGCCGGTACCTGCCCGACCTCAACAGCGACAACCGGCAGCGCCGGGAGATCGCCGAGCGCGCCGCGCTCAACGCCCCCATCCAGGGCACGGCCGCCGACATCATCAAGGTCGCGATGATCGACGTGCAGAAGGCGCTCAGCGAGGCCGGACTGCGGTCGCGGATGCTGCTGCAGGTGCACGACGAACTCGTGCTCGAAGTGGTCGAGGCCGAGCGCGAACAGGTCGAGGCGCTCGTGCGCGACAAGATGGACTCCGTCATCGAATTGTCGGTGCCGCTCGAGGTCTCGGTCGGTTACGGCCGCAGCTGGGACGCCGCGGCGCACTGAGTCGCGGGGACACCGAGGCGCGGGGACACCGAGTCGCAGGGACACCGGCCGCAGGTACACACACCGTACGTACGACGGCGCCCGCCCCCGGATCACCGGGGACGGGCGCCGTCGACGCGACGAGTGGGTCAGCTCTGCTCGGCGCGAGCCTCCGCGATCTGCTTGCGCACATCGTCCATGTCGAGGTTCTTGACCTGCGAGACGAGATCCTCGAGAGCGGCGGGCGGAAGAGCACCGGCCTGGTTGTAGACGAGGATGCCTTCGCGGAACGCCATGATCGTGGGGATCGAGCGGATGTTCGCCGCCGCCGCGATGGCCTGCTCGGCCTCGGTGTCGACCTTCGCGTGCACGACGTCGGGATGCTTGTCCGACGATGCCTCGAAGGTGGGCGCGAACTGCTTGCAGGGGCCGCACCAGTCGGCCCAGAAGTCCACGAGCACGATGTCATTGCTCGTGACGACCTCGTCGAAGTCCTGCTGGGTGAGAGCCTTGGTTGCCACGGAAATCCTTTCGGTCGGGCGTGTCGACGGGTCCAACATCCGGCCGCCGCTGTTTCTTCCCGTTCGTTCCCGCCGTCACGCGTCGTGACGGGGTTCCTTCCGCCACGCTACGTGACGTGTCCGATCCGGGGGTGTCGTCGGGAGGTGCCGATCGAGGGACGCGTCACACGCCGACCGGTTCGACGGACCGCCGGAAGGTCCGTCGGTAGGCCTGCGGAGTGGTCTGCCGCAGGCGCAGGAAATGCTGGCGCAGCACCGCAGCGGTGCCGAAACCGACGCGGTCGGCCACCACGTCGATCGGAAGGTCGGTCTCCTCGAGCAGGCGCTGCGCGGCCAGGACCCGCTGATCGCGGAGCCAGCGCGCGGGCGTGACCCCAACCTCGGCGACGAACCGCCGCGCGAAGGTCCGCGCCGACATGTGCGCCTTCTGCGCCAGTGCGGCCACCGGGAGTTCCCGGTCGAGGTGCTCGCTCATCCAGTCGAGCAACGGCGCGAGCGACTCGTCCTTGCATTCGGGCAGTGGCATCGCGACGTACTGGGCCTGCCCACCGTCGCGGTGCGGTGGCACCACCATGCGCCGGGCGATCGTGTTGGCGACCTGGGCTCCCTGGGCGGAGCGGACGATGTGCAGGCACAGGTCGATGCCGGCCGCGGTGCCTGCGGCGGTGAGGACCGGATGGTCGTCGACGTAGAGCACGTCCCGGTCGACCTGCGCCGTCGGATAGGTCCGGGCGAGACGGTCGGCGTGCATCCAGTGGGTCGTGCAGCGACGCCTGTCGAGCAACCCGGCCGCACCGAGGATGAACGCCCCGGTGCACATGCTCGCCACGCGCGCGCCGCGGTCGACGGCGGCCCGCAGTTTCGCGAACAACGGTTCGAGGCGCCCGTCGTCGAGCGCGATGCCGTCGCTGTTCACCGCTGGCAGGAGAATCAGGTCGGCGTCGTCGAGGAGATCGAGCCTGTGAGGCACCTCGATGGTGTAGCCGAAGCGGGTGCGCACCGGATCGGAGGTCGCGGCGACGAGGTGGAAGTCGTAGGTCGGCAGGCCGTCGTCGGAGCGGTCGAAGCCGAACACCTCGCACGCCACGCCTAGTTCGAAGGTCTCGACGTAGGGGAGGACGGGGACGACCACCTTCTCGAGCCGGCCGGTGGTTCCAGGTGTTCCGGACACGCAACCCAGTGTGACACCTTGGTGGCAGAAAAACGATGTTCTCCGACGGCTCTGCCACTGTCGGGTGGGACCCCGGCGCGGCAGGCTCGAAGCATGATCCTGCTGGTCCTCGTCCTCGTACTTCTGGCGGTCTTTCTCCTCCTCGACGTGCTGGCCCTCACCGGACGCACGCCCGACACCCATATGGAAGTGACGCAGTTCGGCGACTACCGTTTCTGAACGGCGCACCGTCCCGCTGCTCAGGTGAGCAGCCACTCCCGCTTGGCCTCGCCGTCCCAGCGCCGCACTCCTGCACTCGATCCGGTCAGCTGCCGCTCCGG
Source organism: Rhodococcus sp. IEGM1339 (assembly GCF_050321925.1). Classification (NCBI taxonomy): domain Bacteria; kingdom Bacillati; phylum Actinomycetota; class Actinomycetes; order Mycobacteriales; family Nocardiaceae; genus Rhodococcus; species Rhodococcus sp. IEGM1339. Next base: position 57,073 of record NZ_JBNQFT010000008.1, on the reverse strand, counting down.
CGTCTGCGCCGCCAGGACCGCGGTACCGATGCGCGCGGCCGGCACCCGCCGTGCGAGGGTGACGTGCGGCGTCCACTCGCACGGCCGGATGTGTGCGGGGATGCCGGGGCATTCCGAGAGCACCTCGAACACCCGCGCCTGGAGTTCGAGCAGTTCGATCGACGGCACGACCGTGCGGGCGAGCGTCGCGTACCGGCCACCGAAGATCACCACGCCACCGAGCCGGAGGGTGATCCGCCGGACCGTGATGGTGGCCCGCAGCGCGTCCTCGAGTTCGTCCGGCAGGGCATGGGCGACGAACAGCGTCACGTGCGGACGGTTGGATTCGGAACGGACGCGTCCCTGACTGTGCAGGCCGGCGTCGAGCAGCCGGGTCCACTCGTCGCGCACCGCCGTGTCGAGCGGGGCGTCGAGGAGGAGTTCCACCGACTGGACCACGGTAGGCAATGATGACCGGGTGACCGACGACACCGCAACGCTTCAGACCCATCGCATCGGACTTCTCGAGGGGGACGGCATCGGTCCCGAGATCGTGCCGGCGACCCGCAGGATCGTCGACACCGCCGTCGCGGCAGCCGGGGTCGCGGTCGACTGGGTGCCGCTGCCCGTCGGTGCCTCCGCGATCGAGACGCACGGCAGCCCGCTGCCGCAGGTCACCCTCGACACCCTCGCCGAGGTCGACGCGTGGATCCTCGGCCCGCACGACAGCGCCTCGTACCCACCCGAGTTCCGGGGTCAGCTCACTCCGGGCGGTCGGATCCGCAAGCACTTCGACCTGTACGCGAACATCCGGCCGGCGTGCGCACTGCCGGGAGCGGCGTCGGTGTCACCGAAGATGGATCTCGTCGTCGTCCGGGAGAACACCGAGGGTTTCTACGCCGACCGGAACATGGCCGTCGGCAGCGGCGAGTTCATGCCCACACCCGACATCGCACTCGCGGTCGGAGTGATCACCCGCGCCGCCTGTGAACGCATCGCGCACACCGCCTTCGACCTCGCGTCGCGTCGCCGCAAGCGCGTGACCATCGTGCACAAGGCCAACGTGCTCGCCAGCACGACCGGCCTGTTCCGGGACGTGTGCCAGGAAGTGGGTCGTCTCTACCCGAGCGTCACTGTCGACGACCAGCACGTCGACGCGATGGCCGCGCTGCTCGTCCGCCGCGGCGCCGAGTTCGACGTGATCGTGACGGAGAACATGTTCGGCGACATCCTGTCCGACCTCGCCGCCGAACTGTCCGGCTCGCTCGGTACCGCGGCGTCGATCAACGCGTCGCGCACCAAGGCCATGGCCCAGGCCGCGCACGGCGCCGCACCCGACATCGCCGGGCAGGGCCGCGCCAACCCGATCGCGCTGATCCTCTCCGCCGCCATGCTTCTCGACCGTGTCGGTGCACGCGCGGACATCGAATTCTCCGCGGCCGCCCGCGCCATCGAGGACGCCGTGCGCGCGACCGTCGCGGCGGGTGTCGCGACCGCCGACCTCGGTGGCACCGCGTCGACGGACGAGTTCACCGCCGCCGTCATCGCCCGCCTCGAAGCCTGAGCTTCGGGTTTGCATTCGGACCCCTCCCTGGTTGGATACTGTGCGACTGTGAATCGAGCAGTGCACACCCGCCGCGTGACCTCGTGGGGGCGTCGTCGTGTCCGGACCCTGAGCAGGCTGGCGGCGGGAGCGGCGGTGCTTGCCTTCGCGACCGGGTGCGTGGTGAACAGCGAATCGACCGTGCCGCCCGGCGACCGAGTCACCGTCGAGAAGGTCGACGCCATCGCGAGGCAGTTGCCGCCCGACATCGCCGACGGCGGCACCCTCGAGGTCGGGGTGAACGTCCCGTACGCCCCCAACGAGTTCAAGGACGACGACGGCACCATCGTCGGCTTCGGCGTCGAACTCGTCCACGCCCTCGGCGACGTCCTCGGACTCGAGGCGGTGCTCAACGAAGCCGACTTCGACCGGATCATCCCGGCCGTCCAGGCGGGCACCTTCGAGATGGGCTCGTCGTCGTTCACCGACACGAAGGAACGCGAGGAATCGGTCGACTTCGTCACCTACTACAGCGCCGGAGTGCAGTGGGCGCAGCGCACCGGCGAATCCGTCGACCCCGACAACGCGTGCGGACTGCGGGTGGCGGTACAGACCACCACCATCGAGGACCTCGAGGAGGTCCCCGCGAAGAGCGAGGAATGCGTCGCCCGCGGGCTGCCGCCCATCGACAAGGTCAAGTACGACAGCCAGGACGAGGCTGCCAATGCCCTCATCCTCGGCCGGGTGGACGCACTGTCCGCCGACTCGCCGGTCACGGCGTACGTCATCGCCCGCAGCGAGGAACGACTCGAACCGGCCGGTGAGGTCTTCGACGCCGCGCCCTACGGATTCGTCGTCGCGAAGGGGTCGCCGTTCGGTCCCGTACTGCAGCAGGCAGTGCAGTACCTCATCGATTCCGGTGCGTACGACGAGATCACCGCGCGCTGGGGCATGGAGGACGGCGCGATCACCGCCTCGCAGATCAACGGCGCGACGAGCTGAGAAAGGGAACCATGAGCGAGTCCACGTCCGCGAGCTCCGCGGAACCGCGACCGGACGACCCGGAGCCGATACGCGCAGTACCCCTGCGACATCCCGGACGATGGATCTCCGGCGCGATCGTCCTGATCGCACTCGGGTTGTTCGCCTGGGGAGCGGCCACCAACGAGGCCTACCGCTGGGACATCTACGCCCGGTACCTGTTCGACGCCCGCATCACCGCAGCCGCGTGGAAGACCGTGCAGCTGACGGTGCTCGCCATGGCCATCGCCGTCGTCCTCGGCGTGGTGCTCGCGGTGATGCGTCTGTCCCCGAATCCCGTGCTGCGTTCCGTCGCGTGGCTGTACCTGTGGGTCTTCCGCGGTACCCCGGTGTACGTCCAACTCGTGCTGTGGGGACTGTTCCCGTCGATCTACAAGCAGATCGACCTCGGGATCCCGTTCGTCCACCAGTTCGTCCACATCGACGTGCAGGGTCTGAACGCGGCGTTCCTGTTCGCCGTCATCGGCCTGGCACTCAACGAGGCGGCCTACATGGCGGAGATCGTGCGCGCCGGCATCACCTCCGTGCCCGAGGGGCAGCTGGAGGCGTCCACGGCGCTCGGCATGTCGTGGTCGCAGACCATCCGCCGCACCGTCCTGCCGCAGGCGATGCGGGTCATCATCCCGCCGACCGGCAACGAGCTGATCAGCATGCTCAAGACCACCTCGCTGGTCGCCGCCGTGCCCTACAGCCTCGAGCTGTACGGCCGTGCCCGCGACATCTCGGGTGCGAACTTCCAGCCGATCCCGCTGCTGCTCGTCGCCGCGACCTGGTACCTGGCGATCACCAGCCTGCTCATGATCGGCCAGTACTACCTCGAGCGGCACTACTCGAAGGGCCTGAGCCGGCAGCTCACGGCCCGTCAGCTGCAGGCACTCGCCGACGCACAGAACGTACCGGTCGCCGAGGCCGGCAAGCCGACGCCGAAGCCCGGCGCACCGGGGGAGGAACACATATGACGTCCGTCGAGACGCCGATGGTGCGGGCCGACCGGGTCTGCAAGAGTTTCGGCGCCGTCAAGGTGCTCAAGGGCATCTCGCTCGAGGTGGGGCGCGGCCAGGTGACCTGCCTGATCGGTCCGTCCGGATCCGGCAAGTCGACCTTCCTGCGGTGCATCAACCACCTCGAACGCGTCGACGCCGGTCGCCTGTACGTCGACGGCGATCTCGTCGGTTACGCCGAACGGGGTTCGAAACTGTACGAACTGCACCCGCGGGCCGCCGCGAAGCAGCGCCGCGACATCGGCATGGTGTTCCAGCACTTCAACCTGTTCCCGCACCGCACCGTGCTCGAGAACATCATCGAGGCGCCGATCCTCGTGAAGAAGCTCAAGCGTGACGAGGCGGTGGAGAAGGCCCGGGACCTGCTCGCGCGGGTCGGGCTGGCCGACAAGGTCGACGCCTATCCCGCGCAGCTCTCGGGCGGCCAGCAGCAGCGCGTCGCGATCGCCCGCGCGCTCGCCATGGATCCCAAGCTCATGCTGTTCGACGAGCCCACCTCGGCCCTCGACCCCGAACTCGTCGGCGAGGTGCTCGCGGTGATGCGCGATCTCGCCGACGGCGGCATGACGATGGTCGTCGTCACGCACGAGATGGGCTTCGCGCGGGAGGTCGCCGATCAGCTCGTGTTCATGGACAGCGGCGTGGTCGTCGAGGCCGGTGATCCCCGCCAGGTGCTGGCCGACCCGAAGGAGAGCCGGACCCGGGAGTTCCTGTCCCGGCTGCTGTGAGTCGGGATCAGGTGGGTTTGCGGCTGCAGAAGATGGCGGTGCCCGGGAAGATCGAACCGCGCAGCGGGCTCCACTGTCCCCACTCGCGGTCGAGATGCTCGGGCCACTCGGGTTCGACGATGTCGTAGACCTCGAGGCCGGCGGCGACGAGTTCGCGCACCCGGTCGCCCACGGTGCGGTGGTGCTCGGCGTAGGTCGCCCGGCCCGTCGCGTCCACCTCGACGTAGGGGGTCCGGTCGAAATACGGGAACATCGCGACCAGGCCCTGTTCGCCCGGATCGTCGGGGAAGATCCACCGCATCGGGTGGTTCACGGAGAACACCCACCGTCCGCCGGGTCGCAGCACCCGCGCCACTTCGCGCATCACCCGGGCGGAATCGGCGACGAAGGGCACCGCGCCGAACGCCGAGCACACGATGTCGAAGCTTCCGTCGGCGAACGGCAGGTTCTCGGCGCCGGCCTGTACGAGCGGAACCGTCGGGCCGGAACCGGTCATCGCCGCGCGTCCGCGCTGCAGCATACCCATGGAGATGTCCAGCCCGACCGCCCGGGCACCCTGCCCGGCGATCCAGCGGGCGCACGGCGCCGAACCGCACCCGAGTTCGAGGACGTCGCGTCCGGCAACCGGGCCGAGCAACTGCACATCGCCCTCGTGCAGGCCCTCCGGGCACCACACGAACTCCCCGGCGGCCGAGTCCACGCCCAGGAACTCGCCGTGCGTGCGGTGGTAGTCGTCGGTGTCGGCGTCCCACCAGACCCGGTTCGCGCGTTCGCTCTCGAGGGAGCCGAGGCGGGTCCGGGTGGGTCGGGTCTCGCCGAGGATCGTCTCGGCGTCCGCGTGCCGCGCGGCCTCGTCGTCGGTTCCCTCCGGGACGCCCGAAAGGTCTGGAAAAGGGGGGTTCGCGGAGCCCGGCATGGGTGTGAGCCTATCGGGTGCGGGGGAGCGGTCCCGATATCGGTTTGCCCGGGTCCCCTCGAAGCGCGTAGCCTGGTGATCGCGAGTGTCCGCAGTTCGGCCCCAGGCTCGAACGAGGAACTCGCCGTGACTCGCACATCGCCGTATCGCAGTGGGTGTTTCACGTGCCCGACCGAATTTGACCAACCGACTATCAACCCGTCCGGAGCAACTCAACACATGGCCTCCACCACCGTCACCTCGCCGCAGGTAGCCGTCAACGACATCGGCTCCGCCGAGGATTTCCTCGCCGCCATCGACGCCACGATCAAGTACTTCAACGATGGCGACATCGTCGAGGGCACCATCGTCAAGGTCGACCGCGACGAGGTGCTGCTCGACATCGGTTACAAGACCGAAGGCGTCATCCCGTCCCGCGAGCTCTCCATCAAGCACGATGTCGACCCCAACGAGGTCGTGTCGGTGGGCGATGAGGTCGAGGCTCTTGTTCTCACCAAGGAGGACAAGGAAGGCCGTCTGATCCTGTCCAAGAAGCGTGCTCAGTACGAGCGCGCCTGGGGCACGATCGAGGAGCTCAAGGAGAAGGACGAGGCCGTCAAGGGCACCGTCATCGAGGTCGTCAAGGGCGGCCTGATCCTCGACATCGGCCTGCGTGGCTTCCTGCCCGCGTCGCTCGTCGAGATGCGACGCGTCCGCGACCTCCAGCCTTACGTCGGCAAGGAGATCGAGGCCAAGATCATCGAGCTCGACAAGAACCGCAACAACGTGGTCCTGTCGCGCCGCGCATGGCTCGAGCAGACCCAGTCCGAGGTTCGCAGCGAGTTCCTGCACCAGCTCCAGAAGGGCCAGGTCCGCAAGGGCGTCGTGTCCTCCATCGTCAATTTCGGCGCCTTCGTCGATCTCGGCGGTGTCGACGGCCTCGTGCACGTCTCCGAGCTGTCCTGGAAGCACATCGATCACCCGTCCGAGGTCGTCGAGGTCGGCACCGAGGTCACCGTCGAGGTTCTCGACGTCGATCTCGACCGCGAGCGCGTCTCCCTGTCGCTCAAGGCGACGCAGGAAGATCCGTGGCGCCAGTTCGCCCGCACCCACGCGATCGGTCAGATCGTGCCGGGTAAGGTCACCAAGCTCGTTCCGTTCGGCGCGTTCGTCCGCGTCGAGGAGGGCATCGAGGGCCTCGTCCACATCTCCGAGCTGGCCGAGCGCCACGTCGAGGTCCCGGACCAGGTCGTTGCTGTCGGCGACGACGCGATGGTCAAGGTCATCGACATCGACCTCGAGCGTCGTCGTATCTCGCTGTCGCTGAAGCAGGCGAACGAGGACTACACGGCCGAGTTCGACCCGTCGAAGTACGGCATGGCCGACAGCTACGACGAGCAGGGCAACTACATCTTCCCCGAGGGCTTCGATCCCGAGACCAACGAATGGCTCGAGGGCTACGAGAAGCAGCGTGAGGAGTGGGAGTCCCGCTACGCGGAGGCCGAGCGTCGCCACAAGATGCACACCGCTCAGATCGAGAAGATGGCTGCCGACGAGGCCGCCGAGGCTGCGGCCGGCGTGTCCGGTAGCAACTACTCCTCCGAGTCGGGTGCCGAGGCGGCTCCGGAGACCACCGGTGGATCGCTCGCGAGCGACGCCCAGCTCGCCGCTCTGCGCGAGAAGCTGTCGGGTAACGCCTGATACAGCGCTTCGACGGACGACCCCGCACTGTTCGGTGCGGGGTCGTCCGCGTTCCGGGGGGTCATTGTTGCTGTGGCACAAGGGCTCCCGGGCCACAACGGGACCGGCCCCCTCCGAATCGGAGGGGGCCGGTCTTCGTGTGTCGTCGATAGCAGGTGCTCAACTCACGGCGAGCTCATCCCACGGCGGGAGTGGCCCACTGCGCGGGTAGGGCCGTCGCTCGCTTGCGCATCGCGGCGTGGCTGTGGCGCGCGTTCGTCAGCAGCGCGGTGAACCAGTTCCGCCGGTGCTCGGCGAGGGCGGCAGCGACCTCGGGGATGAGGATGCAGTGAACACCGTTTTCCATGCCGAGGCGATGCCGACCTGTGGTTGAGGTGGAGGATCGCATGGCCTGCCTTCTCGAATGCTCCGGACGAGCCGGGACGGATGCTTCGCAACGACGATATCGGACAGTCGGTCGAATTCTCCGCATTTACCCCAGGTAGAAGGGGGTGTGTCCAGTTTCCGAGCGGCGTTGCGACCGCCTCGTGACCCCGCCGTGATCGATGTGTGATCCCCGGTGCCCCTCCGAGGGGAGACGTCGACGGTTCTCTCGGCCGTCCAAGAAGTACACCCGGTTCGTCCCAAGCGACGCGGCGCACCGTGTCCGAGGTCCACACACCTCGACACGGAAGGATTCTCGATGACCACACCGACCCCCGCGAGAAGTACCGCGACGAAACGGATCACGCTGCTGGTGGTGTGCGTGACGACGGCGATGCTCATGCTCGACATCGCCGTCGTCAACACCGCACTGCCGTCGATCGCCGTCGACCTCGACGCGGGCGTCAGTTCACTGCAGTGGGTGATCGACGCCTACACCCTCGCCCTGGCCACAGCCGTCCTCGGCGCCGGGTCGTGGGCCGATCGTCGCGGCCGCCGCCAAGTGTTCGTCGTCGGCCTCGTCTGGTTCACGGGCGCCTCGCTCCTGTGCGCCCTCGCACCGACGATCCGGGTCCTCGATCTCGCCCGGGCAGTGCAAGGCATCGGTGGGGCGGTCCTGTTCGCCTGCTCGCTCGCCCTCCTCGCCGACGTCTTCGACCGAGGGCGGGCGCGGGCGTCGGCCCTGGCCGCCTACGGCGCGACCATCGGCGGCGCCTTCGCGGTCGGTCCGCTCGTCGGAGGTCTGCTCACCGAACTGCTGGACTGGCGCGCGATCTTCTTCGTCAACGTGCCGATCGGTCTCGTGACCCTGCTCCTGACCCTGCGCTGGGTGCCCGAATCGCGAGATCCCCGCCCGCGCGCCGCCGACGTGCCGGGGCAGCTCCTGGCCGCGGTGGGGCTGGCGGCGTTCGTGTTCGCCGTGCTGCGTGGCCACGAGATCGGGTGGTCCGATGCGCAGGCCGTCATCGCCTTCGTGCTCGCTGTCGGTGCCCTCGTCGCCTTCGTCGCGCACGAGATGCGCACCGCCGAACCGATGCTGCCCCGTACCTGCCCGCGACCGTCGCCATGTTCGTCGTCGCCGGTGCGACGGCGAAACTCGATCGTGTCGTCCCTGCGTGGGTCTCGTTGTCGTGCTCACTGGCGCTCGTCGCCGTCGGGTTGCTCATGATGACGGTCGCCGAGGCGGACAGTTCGAAGTACGTACTGCTGCCGGGACTCGTCGTGGCCTGCGCGGCCGCCGGCGTGTTCAACCCGGCGATGAGCGGGATCGTCCTCGGGGAGAGCACCGCGGCGCATTCCGGTCTCGCGGCCGGTATCAACGACGCGTTCCGTCAGACCGGCATCGCCGTCGGCGTCGCGGTGCTCTGGATGCTCCTGCCGGCCGAGTCGCTGTTGCCCGGCGGATCACCGCAGGACTTCGTGTCGGGCCTGCAGGGGGCGCTCGTGGCGGCGGCGTTCGTTGCGGCTCTCGGAACCGTGGTGTGTGCAGTCTGCCTGCGTCCCCGGCCGCAGACCGCACCGGTGTTCGGGGACGCCGAGAGCGACACGGTCGAACTCCAGGCCGTGACGGGATGAGAAGTCGCCGCGCACCCGGCGAAAACGGTCCTTACACTGCAACGATCGCGTAGTTCGGCCGGGGTCGAGGGGGCGCACCACATGATGTACCGACTGCTCGGACCGCTGGAGGTGGTCCGGGTCGCGTCGACGGCCGATCCGGCGGTGCCCTCGTCGGAGTCGCAGGTCGATCTCGGGCCGCGCAAGCAGCGAGCGGTCCTCGCCGTCCTGCTGCTCAACCGGGGGCGGGTGATCTCCACCGACCGGCTGATCGACGCCCTGCGGCAGGACGAGGCGCCTGCCAGTGCGATGGCGAGCATCCAGGCGTACATCTCCAATCTGCGCAGGGTGCTGCGAGGGGAGAGCGGTGCGGCCTCCCCGATCGTGCGCCAGCCGCCCGGCCAACAACACCCTCGAATGGGAGTACGGCACCCTCGCCGGCGCGGATCCCGGCACCGTGGAACCGGATTCCTGGAGCGATCGCGATCGCCGGCGCCCGTCGGGACACCGGGACGGTGATCCGCGACATCGAGCAATGGGCGGCAAAAGGCGCACCCTTCACCTGGACGACCCTCGGGCATCGCACACTCATCGCGCGCGTCGTCGCCGACCTCGCCCTCGTCGACTACGCCGAGATGTTCCTCGAGCTCCTCGATCCGTTCACTGATCGCATCGCGACGGTGGGACAGGTCGGGGTGATCGGTTCGGTGGCGGAGGTCTGCGCACGCCTGCAGGCACTGCTCGGGCGCACCGACTACGCCGCGGCGCTGCTGGATCGGGCCGAGGACCTCGCGACCCGCACATCGAGCCCCCGACGCTGCTGCGGTGCCGGTTACTGCGTGCCCAACTGCGGCCGGACGCGCCCGAACGCAGCCGGGAGATCGCCGCGATCGCCGACGAAGCGGCCCACACCGGCATGCTCGGACTCGCCGCCTACGCCCGCTCGATCCCCACCTGACCGGTTCTTGGCGACCGCTTGGACGGCGGCCCGCGCCACCGCAAGAAGCCGCCAAGCCGGTCCCGGCACTCTTTCGTCGCACCCCATCCAGTGCGACGAAAGGAAGTGCACATGAACCAGCGGACGCCCACCGTCGGCACCGACCCCATCGAGGCTCTCCGTACCGCGGTCACCGGATCGATCTCCCTTCCGGGCGAACCCGGCTACGACGTCGCAACCCCGTGGAACGTGGCGGTGCCGGTCCGTCCCCGCGCGGTGATCGCGGTCGAGAACGCCCTCGACGTCAGCGCCACCGTCCGGTTCGCGGGCGAACACGGCCTGAAGGTGGCCGTGCAGCGCACCGGTCACGGCGCCGTGCCACTCGGCGACGATGTGCTGCTCGTGCACACCGGCCGCCTCACCGAATGCTCGATCGACCCCGACACCCGCACCGCCCGTCTCGGCGCCGGCCTGGTGTGGCAGCAGGTCGTCGACGCCGCCGCACCCCACGGCCTGGCCCCGCTCGCCGGATCGGCACCCCACCTCGGCGCGGCCGGTTTCCTCACCGGCGGGGGCATCGGCCCATTGGTCCGCACCTACGGACTCTCCTCCGACCACGTGCTGGCCTTCGATCTCGTCACCGGTGACGGAGACCTGCTCCGGGTGACTTCCGAACAGCACGCCGAACTGTTCTGGGGCCTGCGCGGCGGCAAGGCGACCCTCGGGATCGTCACCGCGGTGGAGATCGATCTCGTGCTCCTGCCGCACTTCTACGGTGGCGCGCTGTATTTCGACGGCGCCGACGCGGACGCGGTGGCGCACGCCTGGCTGGACCTGTGCGCTGGCCTGCCCGAGCACAGTTCGACCTCGCTGGCCTTCCTTCAACTGCCACCGCTGCCGGGAGTCCCGGAACCGCTGGCCGGTCGCGCCACCGTGGCCGTCCGTTTCGCGAGCGTCGCCGGCGAAGCCGAGTCCGAGGAGATCCTCGGCGCGCTGCGCACGGTCGCGACCCCGATCCTCGACGGCATCGGCACCCTGCCGTACACGGCACTGGGAGCAGTGCACGCCGACCCGGTCGACCCGATGCCCGTCCACGAACACAGTGCGCTGACACGCGAACTGACGCACGACGCGATCGACGTATTGCTCTCGGTGGCGGGACCTGGTTCCCACTCGCCGCAGACCATCATCGAGATGCGGCTCCTCGGCGGAGCGCTGGCACGTGAACCACGGCATCGCAGCGCCTTCTGCCACCGCGACGCCGCCTTCTCCCTCTTCGTCAGCGGCGTCCTCGCGCCACCCTCGGCCGACGTCGTCGTCGCGCACATCCAGGTCATCGATCGGGCACTGGCACCGTGGGCCACGGGCACGTCGCTGCCCAACTTCACCGCCACCTCGGATCCGGACCGCATCGCGCGGACCTACGACGACGACACCACGCACTGGCTCGGCGCTCTCGCCGACAAGCACGACACCCACGGTGTGCTGCGCGTCGGGCAGGTCGTGCGCCGACCCCGATGAGACCGACACCTCCCACCGCGAACCCATCCACTCACGCAAGGCAGGCAATGCGCACTTCTCGATCGATCACCGCACTCGCCTTCTCCACCTGCACCGTTCTGACCCTCGCGGGTTGCAGCGACGGATCCGTCCCGACCGCCGAGGGTGCGGAGACGGCAGGGCACGACCACGGTGTCACCACCCTCTACGGGCCGGAAAACGAACTGGGGGAGGGAATCTCCCGCGCATATATCGTCGTCGATCACGGCGGGAGACCGCGCGAGGTCGGTATCCGGATGTCGGAGTCCGTGCTCACCGGCCTTCCCGAGGGTCCGGGCGTCGGCACGACGATGCTCATGCCGGCTCTTCCCGCGGGTGCTCCGGACACCGGTTCAGACCACGTGATGCTGGGCTGGAACCCGAACGGGCACGACCCGGAGATCCTCTACGGCGCGCCCCATTTCGACATGCACTTCTACACGACGGACGCCGACCACGAGGTGGACCCGGCCGCAACCGCTTTCGCGGCGCGCGCGGCGCGGCTCCCCGAACCCGAGTACGTTCCGGAGGGATACATCCCACCACCCGGTCCACCCGTCGAGAACACCGTGCCGTTCATGGGCATGCACTGGACAGACACCGCGGACGACGTGATCCCCGGCTCCTTCGAGTTCACCGAGGTGCTGCTCAACGGATCGTGGGACGGGGAGTTCATCTTCATCGAGCCGATGATGACGCGGGAGTGGTTGGCGACGAAGCCGTCCCTGCGGGAGATCGTGAAACAACCGTCGTCCTACCGGCGGACCGGCTACTACCCGACGGTGTACACCGTCGACTTCGACGAACAGGCGGCGAGTATGTCGTCGCGCTGTCGGGGCTGACGATGCGCGAGGCCTCGTAGGGACCGCGAAGGTGCCTCGGTGACGTAGTGATGCGAGACTGGGCAACGTGCTGCGAATGGGGTTGACCGGAGGAATCGGCGCGGGCAAGTCGACCGTCGCCAAGGAGCTCGTCGAACTCGGGGCGGTGATCGTCGACTCCGATGTCGTCGCCCGGGAGATCGTCGCTCCCGGCTCCGAGGGCCTCGCCGAGCTCGTGGACGCCTTCGGTGAGGACATCCTGCAGCCCGACGGCACCCTCGACCGTCCTGCCCTCGCCGCGAAGGCGTTCGCCAGCGAGGACGCGCGCGCGGTTCTCAACGCCATCACCCATCCCCGGGTCGGGCGCCGCACCGCCGAGCTGGTCGCCGCTGCGCCCGACGACGCGGTGGTCGTGCAGGACATCCCGTTGCTCGTCGAGGGCGGGATGGCGCCGGCCTTCCACCTCGTCGCCGTCGTGCACGCCGACGAGGCGGAGCGGATCCGGCGTCTCGTCGAACTGCGCGGCATGCCCGAGGCGGACGCCCGCGCGCGGATCGCGGCGCAGGCGACGGAGGAACAGCGACGCGAGGTCGCCGACGTGTGGCTCGACAACACCGGTGATCAGCAGGTGCTGGTCGAGCAGGTCCGGACGCTGTGGAACGATCGCCTGGTGCCGTTCGAGAGAAATCTGCGCACCGGTGTGGTGGTCGAGGCGGATCCGGTTCTCGTGCCCGCGCGCGAGGAATGGCATCGGCAGGCGCAGCGGCTCGTCGCCCGGCTGGCCCTCGCAGCCGGGGGCGCGACGAAGCGTATCGACCACGTGGGCTCCACCGCGGTGCCCGGTCTGGCCGGCGTCGACGTCATCGACCTGCAGATCACCGTCGGCGATCTCGCGGCAGCCGATGCGCTCGCACCCGCCTTGGCTGCTGCGGGCTTCCCGCGCATCGACCATGTGGTGACCGACGATCCGAAACCGTCCTACGGGGCCGGGGGAGAGACCGACCCGGCGGTGTGGGAGATGCGGTTGCACGGCAGCGCCGATCCCGGCCGTCCGGCGCGGGTGGCGGTCCGGGTGGACGGCTGGCCCGCCCAGCAGTTCGCGTTGCTACTGCGCGACTGGCTGTCCGCGGTCGACACCGCGAAGCGCGAGTACGCCGACCTCAAGGCCGATGCCGCAGTCGGGGCGTCGCAGAAGACGGATCGTGCCGAGGCGGCGGCCACCTACGCAGCGCTCAAGGCGCCGTGGTTCGACCGGGCGCATCACCGCGCGTGGGAGTGGGCCGAGAGCACCGGCTGGTCGGCCTAGGGGGTCCGGATCCCGGGCGGAGACCCGCCCGGGAATCTTCCGGGCGACCCGCCCGTTAGAATAGTTGACAGTTCAACTACTTGACGGAGGTTCGACCGTGCAGTTCGGCATCTTCACCATCGGCGACGTCACGCGCGACCCCACGACGGGCCGGGTCCCCACCGAACATGAGCGCATCGTCGCGATGACGAAGATCGCGCTGAAGGCCGAGGAGGTGGGCCTGGACGTCTTCGCGTCCGGCGAGCACCACAATCCCCCCTTCGTCCCGTCCTCGCCGACGACGATGCTCGGCTGGATCGCCGCGAGGACCGAGAAGCTCATCCTCTCGACCGCGACCACCCTCATCACCACCAACGACCCGGTGAAGATCGCCGAGGACTTCGCGATGCTCCAGCACCTGTCCGGCGGCCGCGTCGACCTCATGATGGGACGCGGGAACACCGGACCGGTCTACCCGTGGTTCGGCAAGGACATCCGGCAGGGCATCCCGCTCGCCATCGAGAACTACCACCTGCTGCGACGGCTCTGGCGCGAACGCATCGTCGACTGGGAGGGCAAGTTCCGCACACCGCTGCACGGCTACACCTCCACCCCATGGCCGCTCGACGACACCCCGCCCTTCGTCTGGCACGGTTCCATCCGTTCGTCCGAGATCGCGGAACAGGCCGCCTTCTACGGCGACGGCTTCTTCCACAACAACATCTTCTGGAACAAGGAACACATCCAGCAGATGATCGCTCTCTACCGGCAGCGGTTCGAGCAGTACGGTCACGGTGCCGCAGACCAGGCCGTCGTCGGGCTCGGTGGCCAGGTGTTCATGGCGGAGACCGAGGCCGAGGCGAAACGGATCTTCCGTCCCTATTTCGACAACGCCCCCGTCTACGGCCACGGCCCGTCGCTCGAGGATTTCTCGACGATGACACCGCTGACCGTCGGCACACCCGAGCAGGTCGTCGAACGCACGCTCGGTTTCGCCGACTACGCCGGCGACTATCAGCGTCAGCTGTTCCTCATGGACCACGCCGGCCTGCCGCTCGACGTCGTGCTCGAGCAGATCGAGATCCTCGGCCGGGAGGTCGTGCCGGTACTGCGAGCGGAATTCGAACGCCGCCGCCCTGCCCACGTGCCGTCCGACCCGCCCACACACAGCACGCTCGCCGCGCAGGGAGCCGACTCGGCGCACCGTCAGGTGATCCCGGCCCGCGTCGCCCTCGTGCCGGAAGAGGCGGACGCCCGATGACCCGCCGTATCGTCGTCGTCAGCGGTGGCCTCGCCGAGCCGTCCACCACCCGTCTGCTCGCCGACCGCATCGCCGAGGCCACTCGTGTCGCGGTCGGCACGCGCGGAGACGACGCGGAAACCGAGGTCATCGAATTACGCAGCCTCGCGATGGATCTGGCCACCACCTTCACCGCCGGTGTCCCTACCGCAGCGGTCGCACGAGCCCGTGAACAACTCGCGACTGCCGACGGCCTGATCGCGGTGAGCCCGGTCTTCGCCGCCGGTTACTCGGGTCTGTTCAAGATGTTCTTCGACGCGCTCGATCCGGACACGCTCACCGGTGTGCCCACGTTGCTCGCCGTGACCGCGGGTAGCGCCCGACACTCACTGGTCCTCGACCATGCGATGCGGCCGCTGCTGAGCTATCTGCGTGCGCTCGTCGTGCCCACCGGCGTCTTCGCCACCACCGACGACTTCGGAACAGGCGAGGCCGCCACGGCACTGAAGGGGCGGATCGGCAGGGCGGCGGACGAACTCGCCGAGCAGATCACCCGCAGCACGGGATCACCCCGCGGGTTCTCGGACGCCGTGCCCGCCGGACGGCCGCGCGTGTCGGGAAACGCGGTCCGCACGGACGGGCCGTCCTTCCGGGAACTGCTCGGACGTCACCTGGGGTGAGCCCCGACGTCGCGGACCGGTTCGGTCGTCCGCCGGCGGATGCGCGCTGAGCAGGTTCGCGGCGAGAGCGAAGCTCGGCCGCCGGGCCGTTCGCCCGGTGCAGCCCGCCGAGAACGAATCGGCGACTTGCCGTTCCCTGAAGCCACACCTATAGTTCCTTAAGTTATGGGGTCTAACTCAAGGTGACCGGAGGAACGAGCGGGGTGGCCGGCGTCCGCAGACGTGTACGCAAGATCGACATGGAGGACATCATCCGTGTCGGTCGAGCGATCGGGCTGCGCCAGTTGAGCCTCAACGCTGTCGCCGCGGAACTCGGCGTCTCCACAACGGCGCTGTACCGCCACGTGGACGGTCGCTGGGGACTCGAACTCGTCGTGGGGGAGAGTCTGCTCGGCGATCTCGTTCTGCATGACGATCCGGAGCACGACATCGAACGGCACCTGCTGTCGTTCGGTCTGCAGCTACGCGCGTTCGTCCTTGCCCATGCGGGCCTGGGAACCTACATGCAGACCCTCTTCCCGCGTGGGGAAGCGGGGCAGCGGCTGATGGTGAGCGAGGTCGAGGCTCTCGTGCGCCGCGGGTACACACCCGACGTCGCGGTCGCACTGGCGAGTGCGGTGGCGAGCACCGCGATCAACTTCGCGGTCGCCGAGGAAGCGCAGCTCGAGCGTATCTCGGGGCTCCGGCAGCAACGCGACGACGTCGCCGAACGGCTGAGCACCGACGAACGCTTGGGTGAGGCCCATCGCGACCTTCCGGAATTCGACCACGAAGGATTCTCGACGATGGTCCTCACGGCGACGATCCGAGGTCTACTGGCGGTCGGTCCGGTCGGGCGACCACTGCACGAGGTGGTCGCCGATCTCGGATCGACCGGGATGGGACTGCGATGATGCGGGCCGGATCTCTGCAGGGCAGGCTACCTCGAGTCGGGATCGGTTGCGTCGACGACGAATTCCGGCTTCGGCAGCTCGTCGTTGCCGTGATCATCGAGTTGTTCGATCGGCAGGTCGTCGATGGCGGGGTGCTCGATATCGTTCTCATCGATTCCCTCGACGGGGCAACGAAATCGGTTCGCTCTGCGTCATTGCTCATCCTTCCGGGTTGTCCTCGGCGGTTCGGTGCCCTCCGTGTCGGCGGACCCGACCGTCGGTCGGAGGGCAACCTCTTCGGCGCCGAGCAGTGCCGGACTCAGTAGATCGGCGAGTTGCATACGGGCACGCCTGATCCGGCTCTTCACCGTCTGCACACCCACGCCCTGGTGCGTTGCGATCTCGGCGTAACCGAGCTGCGCATACTCACGCAACACGATGACAACCCGAAACTGTTCGGGGAGAAGGAGAAAAGCTCGCCGGACCACATCACCGTCGACCACGCTCTCGGTGAGAGGCGTTTCCCCGGAGACGTATTCGTCCCTGAGCCGTTCGTCGAGGACCTCACCACGTCGCGTCCGCACGACAGCGAGCGCCGCATTGCTCGCGATGCGATACAACCACGTTCCGGATGCTGCTGTACCACGGAATCTGCCGAGATTCTGCCACGCCGCGATCAGCGCATCCTGCAGTGCATCCTCGGCGTCGTGCCGGTTTCCTGTGATCCGGACGCAGACCGCCCACACGCGTTCCCGTGACGGTGCGACGAGCTCGGCGAACGCTGCCCGATCGCCTGCCCGGCACCGCTCGATCAACTCGGCTTCGTCCATCGAGCCCCCTCGCCATCCCGAGCAGACACATTGCCCCACATGCGCATTCGAGACTCGGTTCGGCGGGCGGCAGAGTTGCGAACGTTTCGCGGCCCGAAGTGGTCGACGCCGTCGGGGGCAGCGTCGACCACCCGTCGACAATACCGCGAGATCAGTTCTCGCCCAAGCCTATCTCCTCGGAGCGGACGAATTTCACGTACTGGGTGGTCAAGCGCTGTGACATCGTACGAAGCGAGTCGTTCTCGGGAGCCTCGTTCCCCACCGGCCGCAGCCCGAGAGTTCGGCCACGTACCGCTCGTGGACCCTCGACCGTCTCCGCGAGCGCAGCCTCGAAGTCCCGGTGCTCGTGCTCACGACCTTCGGCGACGACGAACTCGTGCTCGCGGCCCTACGTGCCGGAGCCCGGGGATATCTCCTCGAGGACGTCACGCTCGAGCAACTCGCCCGTGCGGTACGGACCCTCGAGGAGGGTGGCGCGCTCGTCGCCCCCTCGATCACCGACCGGTTGCTGCGCGCGATCCGCTCCGCTCCACAGCCCGACGACACCCCGGTCGTGCAGGAGTTGACCGAACGTGAACTCGAGGTGCTGCGGTTGATGGCCGAGGGCTTCGGCAACCGCATGATCGCCGACGTGCTGTTCCTGGCCGAGGGCACCGTGAAGAACCACGTGTCGTCGATCCTGCTCGAGCTCGGCGCCCGGGACCGCACGAAAGCGGTCCTCCGAGCCGTGCGGGAGGGAATCCTGCGGTGACTGTCAGATCAGATCCTCGCCGTCCCGTCGGGCCTGCAGCCACTCCTTGAAGAACCCGCGGCAGAGCGCCGCCAGCACACCGGCGACGAGTACGGGCCAGATCAGGACGTAGACGGTCAGTGCGAGCGTGCTCATCGGTTCTCCTTCTCCGGAGTGGTCGCCGCGGCGTCCGTCTCGGACGCAGGGGTTTTCGCCGAGGCAGGGACGTTCGCCGAGGCAGGGTCGGTTTCGGGTGTCACGTCGTCCGCAGCCACGTCGAAGTCACCGACACGCTGCGCGATGACCTCGAAGTCGAAGTTCTCGTCGGAGTTCACGGACATCGCCCAGCACACGACCGTGCTGACCGCGTAGGCGACGAGCGAGGCGCTGAGCACGGCGTAGTCGTGGACCGAGCCGAGCGCGAAGGGCGCCACGACCCCCGCGGCGACGACACCGATGACGCGTGCGGCCCGGAGTCCGAAGAAGCCGAATGCCATCAGACCCGCGATCACGCCGACACCGACGACCGATGCGATGTCCACCGTCCAGGCGAGCACCCCGTCCATCGGGAACCACCCGAAACGCACCGGCAGGAACGCTGCCAGGGCGACGAGCACCGACGTCGTGAACGCCTTGTTGGTGACCTTGTGCCAGTAGAAGCTCGCGATGACGGGGAAGACCAGCGCACCCCAGAGCGCGCCGACGAACACGAGCAGGTCGAGGATGCTCAATCTCATGCTCGCGAACGCCACGGCGGCTGCGGTCGCGACGACCATCGTGGCGCGCCCGATGAAGAGCATCCGCTTGGGATCGGCATTGCGGGTGCCGCCGGCGATGTTCTGGCCGTAGATGTCGGCCATGACGATCGACGACAGCGCCGACAGGTCGGAATCGGCCGTGGACGACAGCGCACCGATGATCATGACGAAGAACACGACGACCAGAGCCGTGGGCAGGAAGGACGCCACCATCTGCGGCACGATGTTGTTGACGTCGCCGTCCATCGGGTCGATGCCCAGGTACAGCGCGAGCACACCGAACATGCCGACGCCGATGACGGTGGCGCCGTAGCCGATCGTCGCGGTGACGAAGGTGGGCTTGATGAGATCCTCCCGCACCGCGAACAGGCGCTGCGCGATCGTCTGGTTGCCGATGGCGTACGCGAGCACGGCGGCGATGTACGGCGCGCCCTGGTTCAGGAAGGCATCGCTGGAGAAGAAGTCGCTCTGCTGGTCGGTGAGGTTCCCGGAACCACCGTCGAACGCGTCGGGGAAGCCGGTGATGAAGAAGACCGCCGGGATGATGACAACGACCGCACCGAGCATCGCCACGACCTGCATGAAGTCGGTGAGCACGGACGCTCGGAAGCCGGACCACAGGGTGTAGAGCAGCACACCGGCGGCGATGAAGACGACACCCTGGACGAAGCCGAACGGCGAGATCAGCGAGATGAGCACACCGCCGGCGATGAAGTTGGACATCAGGCTGATGAGGCTGCCGACGAGATTCGAACCGGCCAGCATGAGCTGGCTCGACCGCCCGTGCCGGGCGAACATGACCTCGGCGAGGGTGTGTGCTTTCGGGGCGACCGCGCGGATGCGCTTCCCGAAGGGGTAGATGAACAGGATCATCAACGCGCCCCACAGCCCGTAGTGGATCGGGCCGGAGATGCCGTAGGTGTATCCGGAGGTCGCCGACGCGTACAGCGAGGACGCCCAGATCCAGGTGGCGGTCATGCTGGCCGCCGACACCCCGAAACCGACCTTGTTGCCGGCGGTCATGTAGCCGTCGGCGTTCTCGTCCTTCTTCCCGATTCGGGCGGAGACGAGAAGCGTTCCGCCGTAGAAGATTACGAGCAGGGCAACGATCGTCGCGGCGCTGAACTGAACGAGCTCGGTGTCGTTCACTGCGACCTCCTTCGTGTTCGCGTCACGTCCGCGGTCGTCGGAGCGCAGTGGAACGCAGGGCGCGCTGCACGCGTCCTGTCTGTCGGTTCCGCTGCGGCGTCGGTCCGATCCACCGCCGGACGGTGGGCATGCGTCGGGCGCCCGATCGGCCACGGGCCGGCGGGCGCGGCATACCGCTCCAGCAGGGCACGCCCGGATCCGGGCGTGTGCCGACGAAGTGATCGGCGGCGTTCTCGTCGGCGCTCGTGGGCTGCACGGGCGCGCGCCGCCGGCGCGAGGGGTGTCCTCGGTCGGGTGATGTGCACGCGGAGGGGCGATCCGGGCCGGCCCCGATGGTCGCCTTCTCGGTGCACTGCTTCGCCGGCCGGGGCAGATTACCATGTCCTTTGCGGCAGTAACTTTTTCGCTCCTGCGCCCCCGCTGTCTGCGCAGGTGACGGCACCTGCGCAGCGGTGGTGCGCGTCAGCGCCAGGAGACGGGCGCGCCCCGCTCCCGCAGCCACGCGTCGAGGTCGTGGCCGTGCGCGGCGATGCCGTCCACCGCCCGCAGTGCCGTGTCGATCGCCGTCTCGGCCGCCGCCGCGTCGATCATCCCGGTGGTGACCGCGACCACCAGTTCGTCGATGTCCTCGACCGTCGTGTCGCGGCCCGTGCGGACGATCAGGTCGAGATAGTGGTCGTGGGAGTACCAGACGTCGCCGTCGCGCCGAAACTCACCGACGTCGACGTAGCGGTCCTGGTCGCGTTCGTTGCCCGGCGTGAAATGGAAGATCGAGGCCCGCAGACGCAGGTCCGGCAGCAACCACGATTCGAGATAGTGGAACTGCGGGTGGTCGGACGATCGCGCCATGTACAGCCCCCACTCCTCGACGCGGTACTCGTCGACAGCCCGCGCGAAGCCCTTGGGGTCGATGTTGGTCTTCGTGGCGACGTCGAAGATCTCGGTCTTCACGGGATGCGGGGTCGCGGACACGGGATGCACGCTAGCGTGCGAACCGCGCCGCACGCAGGACCGCGATGCGTGTCGGTGGGAGCGCTTACTCTGGATTCCATGGCGTTCGCAAGTGAGCATCCCGTCGTCGCACACTCCGAGTTCCGGCCGGTGGGTGAGATCGAGCGCACCGAGGCCCGTTTCGAGGTCGTCAGCGAGTACGAACCGGCCGGCGATCAGCCGGCCGCCATCGACGAGCTCGAGCGCCGGCTGAGGGCGGGGGAGAAGGACGTCGTCCTGCTCGGTGCCACCGGTACCGGCAAGTCCGCCACCACCGCGTGGCTCATCGAACGCGTCCAGCGACCCACCCTCGTGATGGCGCCCAACAAGACCCTGGCCGCGCAGCTCGCCAACGAGCTGCGAGACATGTTGCCCAACAACGCAGTCGAGTACTTCGTCTCGTACTACGACTACTACCAGCCCGAGGCGTACATCGCGCAGACCGACACCTACATCGAGAAGGACTCGTCGATCAACGACGACGTCGAGCGGCTGCGGCACTCCGCCACCTCGTCGCTGCTGTCCCGCCGCGACGTCGTGGTGGTCGCGTCCGTCTCGTGCATCTACGGTCTCGGTACCCCGCAGTCCTATCTCGACCGGTCCATCCAGCTCGAGGTCGGTGTGGAGGTGCCGCGCGACGCGCTGCTGCGCCTGCTCGTCGACGTCCAGTACGCCCGCAACGACATGGCGTTCACCCGCGGATCGTTCCGCGTCAAGGGCGACACCGTCGACATCATCCCCGCCTACGAGGAACTCGCCGTGCGGATCGAGTTCTTCGGCGACGAGATCGACGCGCTGTACTACCTGCACCCGCTCACCGGCGACGTCGTGCGCAAGGTCGACTCCCTGCGCATCTTCCCGGCCACCCACTACGTCGCCGGTCCCGAGCGCATGGAACGCGCGGTCGCGAGCATCGAGGCCGAGCTCGAGGAGCGCCTGGCCGATCTGGAGAACCGCGGCAAGCTGCTCGAGGCGCAGCGTCTGCGCATGCGCACCCAGTACGACATCGAGATGATCCGGCAGGTCGGCTTCTGCTCCGGCATCGAGAACTACTCCCGCCACATCGACGGACGACCCGCCGGGTCCGCGCCGGCGACGCTCATCGACTACTTCCCGGAGGACTTCCTACTGGTCATCGACGAGTCGCACGTCACCGTGCCGCAGATCGGCGCGATGTACGAGGGCGACATGTCGCGCAAGCGCAACCTCGTCGACTTCGGTTTCCGTCTCCCGTCGGCGGTCGACAACCGGCCACTGACCTGGGAGGAGTTCGCCGCCCGCATCGGGCAGACGGTCTACCTGTCGGCCACCCCCGGCCCGTACGAGCTCGGACAGACCGGCGGCGAGTTCGTCGAGCAGGTCATCCGCCCCACCGGCCTCGTCGACCCGCAGGTCGTCGTCAAGCCCACCAAGGGGCAGATCGACGATCTCGTGCACGGGATCCGCGAACGTGCCGAGCGCGACGAACGCGTCCTCGTCACCACCCTCACCAAGAAGATGGCCGAGGACCTCACCGACTACCTGCTCGAACTCGGTATCCGGGTGCGCTATCTGCACTCCGACATCGACACCCTGCGCCGCGTCGAACTGCTGCGACAACTGCGCCTGGGCGAATACGACGTGCTCGTCGGCATCAACCTGCTCCGCGAGGGTCTCGACCTCCCCGAGGTGTCGTTGGTGGCGATCCTCGACGCCGACAAGGAAGGCTTCCTGCGGTCGACGACCTCGCTGATCCAGACCATCGGCCGCGCGGCCCGCAACGTCTCGGGCGAAGTGCACATGTACGCCGACAAGATCACCGACTCGATGGCGCGGGCCATCGAGGAGACCGAACGGCGGCGCGAGAAGCAGATCGCCTACAACACCGAACACGGTCTCGATCCGAAACCGCTGCGCAAGAAGATCGCCGACATCCTCGACCAGGTCTATCAGGAGGCCGAGGACACCGAGGCCGTCGAGGTGGGCGGCTCCGGCCGCAACGCTTCGCGTGGTCGCCGAGCCCAGGGCGAGTCCGGACGGGCCGTCAGCTCCGGTGTGGTGGAAGGTCGCGACACCTCGACGATGCCGCGCGCCGAGCTCGCCGATCTCGTGCAGCAGCTCACCGACCAGATGATGCAGGCCGCCCGCGACCTGCAGTTCGAGTTGGCCGCACGGCTTCGCGACGAGATCTCAGATCTGAAGAAGGAGCTGCGCGGCATGGACGCCGCGGGTCTGAAGTAGTCGCCCGGCCCGATCGGCGCCGGAGAATCGGTAGGGTCCACTCCCATGGATCCCTCTTCCGCCGGGCGTGCTGCCCGCGCACTCGAACTGCTGCACTCGGTCGTCTACTTCGCGCCGGAGATCGCGGGTGAACTCGCCGCGCTCGGTGTCGACGGACCGGCTGCGCAGTACTTCGGTGGGCGATCGGCACCCCTGGGTGCCGTCGGCCCCGGGGTCGTGACCGCGACGTTCTGCAGCTTCTCGCCCCGCCTGGTGGCATCGGCCGTCCCGGCAGTGTGGGAGACGGCCGAGCCGGCCACGATCATCGCGGCGCGGTTGCGGGCTCTGGACGCACTCCATCGACGGGTCCTCGGGCAGGACGTACTCGGCTCCGCGGAGATGAACGAGGCGGCGGACCTCGCGGCCACCGCGGCGCGGGCGATTCCCGGCCCGGACGGTCGCCCGCTCTACGCCGCCTACGCCGACCTGCCCTGGCCCGAGGAGGCGCACCTGCGCCTGTGGCACGCCCTGACCCTGCTGCGCGAGTATCGCGGCGACGGTCATATCGCGGCCCTGCAGACGGCAGGGCTTTCGGGGCTCGATGCGCTCGTCACCCACACGGCGACCGGTATCGGGTTCGCCACTGATCCGGCCCGGAAGCTGCGGGGCTGGTCGCGGGACGAGTGGGCGGACGCCGAGAAGGGATTGCGCGGGCGCGGCCTGCTCGACAAGCGCGGCGAGCTCACCGGTGAGGGCTTCGAGGTCCGCGAACTCGTCGAGGATCTCACCGACGACCTGGCGGTCGCGCCGTGGACTGCGCTCGGTGAGGAGGGGGTGGAACGTTTGCTCGACCTCGCGTTGCCGTGGCGCGACGCCTTCGTCGACGCCGAGGTATTCCCTGCCGGCCTGTTCGGCCCGCGTTACGGTGACGCGCGGTAACATCAAACCTGATTGTGGGATGAGACCCAAACCTCCCACCCGGGCCGCCCATCCCGCTACTGTCGACGCAGCGTATGGCGGGGGAGCGTGCGTGTCCTCCGTCGACGACGGCATCGGCGGCCCGCGTCGATGGACCACACACTCGATGGAGGATGAATGAGCGCCTACCGGACCATAGTCGTCGGAACCGATGGTTCCGAATCGTCGTATCGGGCCGTGGAGAAGGCAGCTGCTCTGGCCGGCGACGCGGGCGCCCAACTGGTGATCGCCTGCGCCTACTACCCGGCCGACCCCAAGGACACCGCACAGGCCGCCGACGCGCTGCGCGACGAGGCGTACCAGGTCACCGGCTCGGCACCGACCTACGAGATCCTGCGCACCGCACGGGAGAAGGCAACCGTCGCCGGCGCCCGCAAGATCACCGAGCGGCCCATCGTCGGTGCACCTGTCGAATCGCTCCTCACGCTCGTCGAGGAGGTCGAAGCCGATCTCATCGTCATCGGCAATCGCGGCCTCAACACGCTGACCGGGCGGCTGCTCGGCTCCGTCCCCTCGGACGTCGCCCGCAAGGCCCTGTGCGACGTGCTGGTAGTGCACACGGTCCGCTGACGGATCAGCAGTACTCCTCGCGGGCGGTTTCGAGATAGCGCGCGGCGGCGTCGTCCGCCGACATGCGCGAACCCGAGGCGCCCGCGGCGTAGGCGGCGATCGGCCGGAGCGTGACGAGGACGTCGTGCTCCGGCACGCCCGCGCGCAACTGGTCGCACACCCCTCGCACCACCGCAAGCACCGTGTCGTCCGTGACGTCGGCGACCAGACCGGACGCCTCCAGTGCCTCCTTCACCCGCAGAAAACGCGCGTCGGGCGGCGTCGACGAGGTAGGGGATACCGACGTCGTGGACGTCGTGGCCTGCGCCTCGTCCTGGGTCGGCGTGACCGATCCGCACGCGGCGGAGACGAAGAACCCGCTCAGCGCCGCGATCGCAGCGCACCCCGCTCGACGTATCCGGTGGTGCGCTGCCCGATAGGCCACGTGTTCGTTCCCTCCGCGGATGATCCGTCCCATCTCCTTGCCCCGAAGGACGGTACCGTCCGGTGGCCGGTCCCGGGGTCCGCTCGGCGGTGTCGGCCGAACCGTGTCGGTTCAGCAGCGTGTCGGTCCGGCGATACCGGCCAGCACCTCCGGCAACGCCTCCGAGTGCACCACCCCGAGACGCTGGGTAGCGCGGGTCAATGCCACGTACAGGTCGTTCATCCCGCGTGAGGAATCGGTGAGAATCTCCGCAGGTTCGACGAGCAGCACCGCGTCGAACTCGAGTCCCTTGACCTCCTTGACGGTCGCGACCGTGACCGACTCGGACGCGAGGTGCTCCCACGCACCCACGAGTCGCGCCGGGGCGAGCACGGCAGTCGTACCCGGGCCGGTCTCCGCCTCGAGAGCTGCCTGCACGGTGGCGAGCACCGCGTCCGCCTCGACGTGCTGCGACCACGGCTCGAAACCGGACTCGCGCACCGACTGCGGCGGCACCTGGTCGGGATCGATCTCCGCGAGCACCGCGTGCGCGATCCGCATGATCTCCGCCGGCGTGCGGTAGTTGACCGTCAGTTCGGTCTTCTTCCACCGGTTCGCGACATACGGTTCGAGAATCTGCTGCCACGACTCGGTTCCCGCCGGATCCCCGGTCTGCGCGGTGTCGCCCACCAGGGTCATCCAGCGATTCGGGATGCGGCGCATGATCGTTCGCCACGCCATCGCCGACAACTCCTGCGCCTCGTCGACGATCACATGACCGTACGTCCAGGTGCGATCGCCGGCCGCCCGCTCCGCCGTGGTCTCGTGACGACGGTGGTTCTGCCGTTCGGCGAGCTGGGTGGCGTCGATCAGGTCGTACGCCATGAGCAGTTCGGGATCGAGGTCGTCCTCGAGATCCTGCGGTGCCGAACCGGTGAGGATGTCGAGTGCGCCCTGCGCGTCGGCGATCTGCTTGCGCCAGCGCCGCTTCGCGCGTTCGCGTTCGGCGGCGTCGTCCACCCCGAGCAGTTCGGCGAGCTCGTCGAGCAGTGGAGCGTCGGCGGCGCTGAAGTGTCCCGATGCATCGGGACGGTGCAGCGCATCGATCTGCTCGTCGGTCAGGGCCGGAGCCGCCGACGCGATCCGGTCGCGGGAGGCCAGCAGATCCGAGAGCACCTGCTGCGGGGACAGTTCCGGCCACAGCGCGTCGATCGCACCGACGATGTCGGGATCCGAACGCATCTCGGACCGGATGTCGTGGATGTCCTCCCGGCTCAACAGGTTCGCGCCACCGAGCGGGTTCGATCCGATGATCCCGGCCAACTGGTCGGCGAGGGCATCGATCACACCGTTCACGAAGATCGGCCGGGCCAGGTTGTGCGGCCGACGGGACGACCGGGCGCGACCCCGCGCACGGGTCACGATCGTGCGGTCGAGGGTGAGCGCGTAGGTGTCGAAACTCAGCTGCACGGGGGATCGGGGCACCTCCTGCCGGTCGCGGACCGCCTTCTCGAGCACCTTCACCATGTCCAGGGAGCCCTTCAGTTCGCCGGCCATCGGATCGTCCTCGATCGTCGGCGTGACCCCCGGATACAGATCCCCGACCGTCGACAGCAGCACGCCGGTCTCACCGAGCGAGGGCAGCACCTGACCGATGTAGTCGAGGAAGCGGCTGTTCGGACCCACGATCAGCACGCCGCTCTTGGCCAGTTGCTTGCGGTAGGTGTAGAGCAGGTAGGCCGCGCGGTGCAGCGCGACCGCGGTCTTGCCCGTGCCCGGACCGCCCTGGACGACGAGCACACTGCGATGCTCGGACCGGATGACCGCGTCCTGCTCGGCCTGGATCGTCGCCACGATGTCGTGCATCTGCCCGGTACGCGCGGCGTTCAGAGCGGCGAGCAGCGCCGATTCTCCGGCCACGCCACCGGCCGGTGGGGTGTCGGCGTGCTCGAGCGCGGCGTCGAGGTCGAGGTACTCGTCGTGCAGTGCGGTGACGGAGCGGCCGCGGCTGCGGATGTGGCGGCGCAGCACGACACCGTCCGGAGCGGCGGGGGTCGCGAGGTAGAACGGGCGGGCCTGGGGTGCGCGCCAGTCGAGCAGCAGCGACTCGTAGTCGTTGTCCTCGTCGAGGATGCCGAGGCGGCCGATGTAGCGGGTCTCCGCGCCGTCCTCCGTCACGGGGCCGGAGGTGTCCGTCCCGTCGTCCCGCACATCGATGCGGCCGAAGCACAAGCCGTGCTCGGCGGCGTCGTACTTCGCGATGTCCTCGGTGTACATGTGGGTGTACGACTCGCGTTCGCTGCGCGCCTGCGGGGTGCCTCCGGTCTCGCGCAGCACGCGGGCCAGCCGGGTCTTCGCGTAGTCGCGCAGACCGTCGAGATGCGTGTAGAGCATCGCCACGTAGGCCTGCTCGCGATCGAGCTCCGGATGGGACGCGCCATCAACCGGCACAGGGACTCCTCGGGGATAGACAGGACGAGATCGCTCGCCGCCGCAGGGGTGACGCGTCGACGAAAGTGCCCGAGAAGTCTAGTCGCCGCAGGAGGAAAACGGGCAGAAAGCCTGATCACAGCAGTGGGGGGGGGTGGGGATCCCTCACACCCCCACCACCCTGGCTTTCCCGGATACCTTTTCTTTTCGATGTTCTTCTCTCGTTCATTCCCG
>NZ_JBNQFT010000008.1:0-29553 GCF_050321925.1 Rhodococcus sp. IEGM1339 | reverse complement strand
TGTTGGGGGGGGGGGGGGGTGGAAGGAAGAAAAATGAAAGGTGTTGTACTCCCCCCCCCCCCCCCCCCCCCCCCACCACGGTGCCGTACCGGACTACTTCTTCTTCTCGATGCTCTTCTCGAGCGCCTTCAGGTTCTTCGCGAGCTTCTTCTCCGCCTTCGTGCCCTGCTTGCGCGCGGCCTCGGCACGCAGACGGGCCTTCTCCGCGGCGACGTGAGCCCGAGCGTTCAGGATCGCGGACTGCTCCTCGGCGAGCTTCGCCCATTCCGAGCTGCGATCGACCGTGGTGTCCCACAGCTTCGAGCCACGCTTGCGGGCGACGTCGGCGAGCTCAGGGGTGCGCTCGCGCGCCAGCCCGAGCAGTTCGGTGCCGCGTTCACGGGCGCCCTCGGCGAGTTCGGGGGCGCGCTCACGCGCGACACCGAGGATCTCGGCGCTGCGATCGCGCGCCCGTTCGGTCAGCACCGGGCCGCGGTCGCGGGCGACCTCGAGCAGTCCGCTGCTCCGCTCGCGTGCGGCCTCTGCGAGTTCGGGTGCACGTTCCTTGGCGATCTCGAGGATGTGTCCACCCTGCTCGCCGGCTTCCTCCGTCAGCGTCTTGACCCGCTCGGCGACGGTGTGCAGCGTTTCGGCCGTGTGACCGTCCGAGGAATGGCCCGGCAGTGCAGCGGCCACCGACTTCTGCGCGGCACGCGCGGCGCGACGGCTCCGCCAGCCCAGCGACGGCTTGCCCTCGGTGTCCACGGCGGCGATGAGCAGACCGCCGATCAGGCTCACGTTCTTGATGAGCTGGGTGCGCTGCTGGGCGCGGGCCTCGGGGTCCTCGACGTTCCAGAAGTCATGGCCCGCGACGGTCGTCGGCACGAGGCTGCCGATCAGCGCGAGAGCGGACAGACGAGGTGCTTTCCCGAGTGCGAACAGGGTCCCGGCGCCGATCTGCACTGCGGCGTTGATCTGGACGAGAGTCTCGGGATTGCTGGGAAGCCGGTCGGTGATCGACGCCGGCAAGGCGTTCACAGCCTGATCGAGCCCGGGCTGCGCGGCACCTGCTTTCGGCTCGGGCTTCCGCAGGGCGTCGATACCCCCGGCGATGAAGATGGACGCGAGCATGGGCCGCGCAATTCTCCGGACGAGCATGTGGTTCCTCCCGTGGTCGGCTGTGTTTCCAAACCCTGACACAGGTACCCCAAGCGTCACGGGAATATGCACGAAGCAGGGCCGAAGGGTACGAAACGATATTTCGGGCCATACGGAAACTCGAAAAAACCCGAATTTCGTCGTCGACGAGCGCCCCGGACATCACCTCGACGGCCGACTCGCCGCGCGGGACGTCGGAATCTCAGGCGGCCGATCCTCAGTAGTGAGCGGCAGATCCGTTACGGTCTCGAACAGGTGCGGACCCGAGGCGGTGTCGACGCTGCGCTCGATGGTCAGGTGCGCGACGCGTCCTCGCGTCCGCGGGGTGGCGATCTGGTTCCCGAAGCTCGGACCTGCCATCTTCGACCACGAGAACGACGTCTCGGGAACGGCCGTCACCGGACCGAGCAGCAACCGCACGACGCGCTCCGCCTTGCGTCCCCATGCGGCGCGGAAGGCGACCCGGACAGCTGCGGGGACGTGGTTGTGCAGGGGCGAACAAGTCAGTTGGTACACCGTGCCGGCGGTCGGCGTCGCGAATCGGACGCGGGCGGCGTAGGCATGGTGCACGTCGCCCGAAAGGACACAGATTGTCGCGGGCGCGCAGCCGGATGTTTCGGCGCGACGCCCGGCAGCGACATCCAGCAACAAACGGGCGAGTCGCTCGAACGAATCGCGGAAGGCCGCCCAGTGTTCGAGATCGGCGGCGCGCCGGAGCTTCTCGGCCCACCGCGCCCATCGGTCACCGCGCGCACCGGACGCGAGCTTCTCGTCCCACGCCTCGAGGTCGTGCATCGTGCGGGGGAGGAGCCACGGCAGCGACGTGCCGATCAGGAGGTGGTCGTAGTCGCCGTCGGTCTGCTCCTCGATCCAGTCGAATTCCGGATCGGACACCATGTCGCGCCGGTCGGGCGCGAGCACCCGCCCGCACCGCGAATCGATCACCAGCAGACGCACCGGTCCGAAATCGCGGCGATACGACCATCGCACTCCCGGACTGCCGTCGGCTTCCTCGTCGGCGCCGGACGCGAACGCACGGAAGATCGGTTCGGCGTCCCCGGCACAGTTCCGCACCCGGTCGTAGAGCGGGTCCTCGTCCAGCTCCGAGGGAGCGAGGTTACCGAGATGCTGATAGATCCAGTACGACGCCAACGCCCCGACGATGCGTTCCTCCCACCACGCGGAGGCCTCCATCTCCCTGCGCCACGAATAGGAGGTGTTCCAGTCGTCGTGCACGTCGTGATCGTCGAAGATCATCGAGGTCGGCACGTTCGACAACAGCCATCGGACGTTGTCCTCGGACCACGACCGGCTGTACAGCCAGGTGTACTCGTGGAAGTCGCGTACCTGGGCTCCGGGCGGTTCCGACAGATCGTGACGCTCACCGACCCGTCGCTTCATCTCCTCCGACAGCTCGTCGGCGTAGACCTGATCTCCCAGCAGCAACAGCGCGTCGGGCCATTCGTCGACCGGTAGGGAACGCATGCGCTGCGCGTAGGCGACGAGAGCGTCCTTTCCGAGGACGGCTGTCGGTTCCGCGCTCTCCGAGGCCACCCGGCACGACCCGAAGGCGAGCACTAAATCCTCGGGGTCGTCTTCCGCGGTCCTGATCAGCGGCGATGCAACACCGACGGGTGGCCACACGACCCGGCCGTCGAGATCCACCTCGTAGGGCGTCACCGATCCGGGTTCGAGGTCTCGGACGGTGACGAGCGCGTAATGGTGCCCCGCGACGGTCCACGTGTGTTCGGAACTGCCGAGCACATGCACCGTGCACGGCTCGGACGTCTCCACCCAGATCGTGGCGTCCGTATCGCCGATGTGCCTGAGCACCGGCCCCAGTACGAGATCCGCCACAGTGTCAGGCCTCCGTGCTCGTGCGAGCTCGTCCGGTTCTCGAGCGTACTCGCGGCAGTGGAGCACAGGAGGATTCCGGCGAACTCCGATCCTCGTTCGGCCTCCGCGCCTCTGCGACGGGGCGCACGCTGGAACGGACGCAGCACAAGCGGCCCGCTCGGGTCGTTGCCGCGTGCTGGAAGGGGGGCCCGGACATGACCGACGCGGAGAATCCGACCCGCTGGGATCGGCTCGACGACGAAGAGAAACGGCAGGCGAGGGAGAAGGCCGAGGAGATCGACCGCATGTACGAACGGGGAGCGCGGCCGACCACGGTCGTGCCGGGCACGAACGGGATGGTCTCGGGATCGGCCTTCGCGGATATGGCGGGCGAGCGCTCGAGGGACGAGCCCGCCGGAGCGGGCAAGGGCGAAGGGTCGGCCGACAGGGACGGTGCCCCCGACTAGACGTCGTGCGAGCACGATCGGGTGTCACAGATCCGGCCGTCGCAGGCTAGGCCTCGTACCGAGTGCCGTCCGGCCCGAGGCGGACCGAGACGGACCGTCACCAGCCCCGCTCGCGCCACTCGCCGAGATGCGGACGTTCGGCTCCGAGGGTCGAGTCCTTGCCGTGTCCGGGGTAGAAGATCGTCTCGTCGTCGAAGCGGTCGAAGATCTTGGACTCGACGTCGCCGAGGAGCGATCGGAAGGCGTCGTCGTTCGGGGTCTTGCCGACGCCGCCGGGGAACAGTGAATCGCCGGTGAAGATGTGCGTACGACCCGTGCCCCGTTCCGTGAGGACCAACGCAACCGACCCCGGAGTGTGTCCTGAGAGGTGGATCACCTCGAGATTCAGCTCACCGATCTGCACGGTGTCGCCCTCGGTCAGGATCCGGTCGGGCGTCACCGGCAGGGGATCGGCGTCGAGTTCGTGTGCGGCGGTAGGCACACCGGTCTCCGCGGCGACCCGCTCGAGACCCTGCCAGTGATCCCAGTGCTGATGGGTGGTGACGATGAGCTCGAGCTCCGGCGCGTTGTCGCGGAGGAATCGCACGAGACGGTCGGGTTCGTTTGCGGCGTCGATGAAGACGGATTTGCCGGTGGCGTCGTCGGTGACGAGATAGGTGTTGTTGTTCATCTCGCCGACGGCAAGTTTGACGATGCTCGCTCCGGGAATCCTTCGGCGTTGCGCGGGTCCGCCGGGCGTGACGTCGCCGGTGTAGGTGTCTTCGATGATCACGGGCTGCTGCGTCATGCAGCCAAACCTACCTTCGGGTGCGCGCGCGTGAGCCTGAGGCGCGCGGTTGTTCGTCACGGAAACGTGTCGGTACCCGCGCCTACCATGGCTGAGGGCCGAATTCCGGCCTTGTCTACAGGAAGGATGTGGCGTGGCAGACCGCCTGATCGTGCGTGGAGCCCGGGAACACAACCTGCGTGGTGTCGACCTGGACCTGCCGCGCGACAGTCTGATCGTGTTCACCGGGCTGTCGGGTTCGGGCAAGTCGAGCCTCGCGTTCGACACCATCTTCGCCGAGGGGCAGCGGCGCTACGTCGAGTCGTTGTCGGCCTACGCCCGCCAGTTCCTCGGTCAGATGGACAAGCCGGACGTCGACTTCATCGAGGGCCTGTCGCCTGCGGTGTCGATCGACCAGAAGTCCACCAACCGTAACCCGCGGTCCACCGTGGGCACCATCACCGAGGTCTACGACTACCTGCGTCTGCTGTACGCCCGGGCCGGCACTCCGCACTGCCCGGTCTGTGGCGAGCAGATCTCCCGGCAGACGCCGCAGCAGATCGTCGACCAGGTGCTGGAGATGGAGGCCGGGGCCCGTTTCCAGGTCCTCGCGCCCGTCGTGCGCACCCGGAAGGGCGAGTTCGTCGACCTCTTCGAGCAGCTGACCGTCCAGGGCTACTCCCGCGTGCGTGTCGACGGGGTCGTCCACCCGCTGTCCGATCCGCCGAAGCTGAAGAAGCAGGAGAAGCACGACATCGAGGTCGTCGTCGACCGCCTCGCCGTCAAGCCCAGCGCGCAGCAGCGACTCACCGACTCCATCGAGACCGCGCTGCGGCTCGCCGAGGGTGTCGTCGTGCTCGACTTCGTCGATCGTGAGGAGGATGCCCCCGATCGCGAGCGTCGGTTCTCCGAGAACCTGGCGTGCCCGAACGCGCACCCGCTGTCGATCGACGAACTCGAGCCGCGGTCGTTCTCCTTCAACTCGCCCTACGGTGCGTGCCCCGAGTGTGCGGGTCTCGGTGTGCGCAAGGAGGTCGATCCCGATCTCGTCGTGCCCGACCCGGATCTGAGCCTGGCCGACGGCGCGATCGCGCCCTGGTCGATGGGCCAGAGCGCCGAATACTTCGGCCGACTGCTGTCCGGCCTGGCCGACGCCCTCGAATTCGACATCGACACCCCGTGGCGGAAACTGCCCGTCAAGGTGCGCAAGGCCGTGCTGGAGGGCAGCACCGAGCAGGTGCACGTGCGCTACAAGAACCGCTACGGCCGCGTCCGTTCGTACTACGCCGAGTTCGAGGGCGTCATGCCGTTCCTGCACCGCCGTCTCGAGCAGTCCGAGTCCGAGCAGGCGAAGGAACGTTACGAGGGCTACATGCGGGAGATCCCGTGCCCGGCCTGCGCCGGTGCCCGCCTTCGTCCCGAGATTCTGGCCGTGACGGTCAGCGCGGGCGACTTCGGTGCGATGTCCATTGCCGAGGTGAGCGACCTGTCGATCGCCGAGTGCGCACGCTTCCTCGACGGTCTCGTCCTCGGCGCCCGCGAGGCCGCCATCGCTGGGCAGGTCCTCAAGGAGATCCAGGCCCGGCTCGGCTTCCTGCTCGACGTCGGACTCGACTACCTCACCCTCTCGCGCGCCGCGGGCACCCTCTCCGGTGGTGAGGCACAGCGCATCCGTCTCGCCACGCAGATCGGATCCGGTCTCGTCGGCGTTCTGTACGTGCTCGACGAGCCGTCGATCGGTCTGCATCAGCGCGACAACCGTCGTCTCATCGACACCCTCACGCGACTGCGCGATCTGGGCAACACGCTCATCGTCGTCGAGCACGACGAGGACACCGTCCGTGCCTCCGACTGGGTCGTCGACATCGGACCGCGCGCGGGCGAGCACGGCGGGACGGTCGTCCACAGCGGCACTTACAAGGAGCTGCTCGACAACCCGGAATCGCTCACCGGCGCCTATCTGTCCGGACGCGAGGAGATCGAGATCCCCGCGCTCCGGCGGCCGATCGACAAGGGCCGGCAGGTCACCGTCGTCGGCGCCCGCGAGAACAATCTGCGCGAGATCGACGTGGCGTTCCCACTCGGCGTCCTCACCTGCGTCACCGGTGTCTCCGGCTCCGGGAAGTC
This sequence comes from Rhodococcus sp. IEGM1339, assembly GCF_050321925.1. NCBI lineage: Bacteria > Bacillati > Actinomycetota > Actinomycetes > Mycobacteriales > Nocardiaceae > Rhodococcus > Rhodococcus sp. IEGM1339. The sequence goes on along the minus strand of NZ_JBNQFT010000008.1, from coordinate 23,220 downwards.
GACACTCGTCAACGACATTCTCGCGACGGTGATGGCCAACAAGCTCAACGGCGCGCGGCAGGTTCCCGGACGGCACACCCGCATCAACGGACTCGACCAGCTCGACAAGCTCGTGCAGGTCGACCAGTCGCCGATCGGCCGCACCCCGCGCTCGAACCCCGCGACCTACACGGGTGTATTCGACAAGATCCGCAGCCTGTTCGCCTCCACCACCGAGGCGAAGGTGCGCGGCTACCAGCCGGGTCGGTTCTCGTTCAATGTCAAGGGCGGGCGGTGCGAGGCGTGCTCGGGCGACGGCACGTTGAAGATCGAGATGAACTTCCTGCCCGACGTGTACGTGCCGTGCGAGGTGTGCCACGGCGCCCGCTACAACCGCGAAACGCTCGAGGTGCATTACAAGGGCAAGACCATCGCCGAGGTGCTCGACATGTCGATCGAGGAGGCGGCGGAGTTCTTCCGGCCGGTCACCTCCATCCACCGCTACCTCAACACGCTGGCGGAGGTCGGTCTCGGTTACGTGCGCCTGGGCCAGCCGGCGACGACCCTGTCCGGCGGTGAGGCGCAGCGCGTCAAGCTCGCCGCCGAACTGCAGAAGCGTTCCAACGGGCGCACCGCGTACATCCTCGACGAGCCCACCACGGGCCTGCACTTCGAGGACATCCGCAAGCTGCTCGGGGTCATCAACGGTCTGGTCGACAAGGGCAACACCGTGATCGTCATCGAGCACAACCTCGATGTCATCAAGACCGCCGACTGGATCATCGACATGGGTCCCGAGGGCGGTTCCGGTGGCGGCACGGTGGTCGCGGAGGGTACTCCGGAAGAGGTGGTCACGGTGGAGGAGAGCTACACCGGACGCTTCCTTGCGGAGATCCTCGACGGGCGGATCACTGCACCTGCTTCCGCGCCGGTACGCAAGCGCGCGACGAAGGCGACCAAGGCGACCGCGACCAAGACTGCCGCTACGAAGTCGGCCACGAAGGCGAAGACCGCCAAGAAGAAGGTGGCGGCCGCGAGCTGACGAATCGAGCCGCCCGCCTCGGAAGAGGCGGGCGGCTCGATCTCGTGGCTCGTGAAGCAGCCGGGGAGCGTGAAGTGGGCGGGACTCCGGTTCGGCTCAGTAGACCGGGCCGGTGTACTTCTCGCCCGGGCCCTTGCCGGGCTCGTCGGGCACCGCCGACGCCTCGCGGAAGGCGCGCTGCAGTGCCTGCAGTCCTTCGCGCAGCGGGCCGGCGTGCGGACCGAGATATTCCACCGACGAGGTGATCAGGCCGGCGAGTGCGGTAATCACGCGGCGGGCCTCGTCGAGGTCACGTCGCGCGCTGCTGTCGGGATCGTCGTCGGCGAGACCGAGCTTCTCGGCGGCCGAACTCATGAGCATCACGGCTGCGCGGCTGATCACCTCGACGGCCGGGATGTCGGCGAGTTCGCGCACATCCTCCGCCGCAGCGTCCTGATCGGGGGTCTCGGGAGCATCCGTCATAGCGTCGAGCATAGGGTCGCGCCGCTCGGCGCCGACCGTGCGGGTGCGGCGCCGACGCGCCGATTCGTCGTCGACGTGGCTTTTTGTTAGACTTGATCCCACGACCGCCCGCGGTGATCCTCCGTGGGCAGCAAAGTGGAGTCCGACTCCCACCTCTGGCGGCGCATAGATGCAGCTGAGAGGTCCGGTCCTCCGGGTGTAGAAGCCCGGATGTCCGCCCTGCATCGGGCGGTGCGGATCACGCAGCGTGAGCTGGGTCCGTCGACCGGTCGGTATCGGACCCCGCGTGGAGCCTCGGCACCACAGCGGGGTCTTCTTGTCGAGGAGTAGGGCCACGTGCTGCGGTGCGGTCAAACCGACCACACCGCTCTACCTAGGAGGCCCCATCAGCGCTGAGACCCGCATCAACGAACGCATCCGAGTTCCCGAAGTCCGGCTCGTCGGACCCGGCGGTGAACAGGTCGGAATCGTGCGTGTTGAAGATGCCCTCCGCCTGGCAATCGAAGCCGACCTCGACCTTGTCGAGGTGGCGCCCGACGCCCGGCCGCCGGTCTGCAAAATCATGGACTACGGCAAGTTCAAGTACGAAGCCGCGCAGAAGGCGCGCGAATCGCGCAAGAACCAGCAGCAGACCGTGATCAAGGAGCAGAAGCTCCGTCCGAAGATCGACGACCACGACTACGAGACCAAGAAGCGCAACGTCGTGCGCTTCCTCGAGGCCGGTTCGAAGGTCAAGGTCACGATCATGTTCCGCGGCCGCGAGCAGTCGCGCCCCGAACTCGGATACCGGTTGCTGCAGCGCCTCGGCGCCGATGTCGCCGACCTCGGCTTCATCGAGACCAGTCCGAAGCAGGACGGCCGGAACATGACCATGGTGCTGGCCCCGCACAAGGGTGCGAAGACCCGCGCGAAGGCTCAGGAAGCCGCGCAGGCCGCACCGGCGCAGGCCGCACCGCGCCCGGCAGCCTCCGCTGCCCCGACCACGGAGTCCGCGCCGTCCGCGCCGGCTCCCGGGACGGGCGACGCCCCGAGCAACTAGCCCGCTCAGGCAGCACATCCGGTGCTGTCCGTGAGCACCGATGTACGCACACGACAAGAACTGAGGACTCCATGCCCAAGTCGAAGACCCACAGCGGCACCGCGAAGCGATTCAAGGTGTCCGGTAGCGGAAAGGTCCTGCGCCAGAAGGCGGGTCGCCGCCACCTGCTCGAGCACAAGTCCTCGCGGGTGACGCGTCGCCTCGACGGCAAGGCCGTCGTCGCCGACGCCGACGCTCCGCGCGTCAAGCGCATGCTCGGGCTCTGAGCCTCTCCGACCGATCCATCCGGGGACACCTCGTTCGTCCCCCGAACTCTGACAGGACACATAACCAGTGGCACGCGTGAAGAGGGCCGTCAACGCCCAGAAGAAGCGTCGTTCGATTCTCGAGGCCTCGAAGGGCTACCGCGGACAGCGCTCGCGTCTGTACCGCAAGGCCAAGGAGCAGCAGCTTCACTCGCTGACCTACGCCTACCGCGACCGTCGCGCCCGCAAGGGTGATTTCCGCAAGCTGTGGATCAGCCGCATCAACGCTGCTGCCCGCGCCAACGACATCACCTACAACCGCTTCATCCAGGGCCTTAAGGCCGCCGGTGTCGAGGTGGACCGCAAGATCCTCGCCGAGCTCGCCGTCTCCGACGCCGAAGCCTTCGCCGGCCTCGTGGCCGTCGCCAAGGCTGCCCTTCCGGCCGACGTCAACGCTCCGGCTGCCTGAGTGCTGCCCTGAGCTACGACAACATCCAGGAACGACCCGTGGACACGCTCACCGAGCGCACACCACGGGTCGTTTCTGCTGTGAAACTGCTCCGGACCGCCGAGCGTCGCAAGACCGGGCGGTTCCTCGCCGAGGGTGAGAACTCCGTCACCGAGGCGCTCGCCGCTGCACGCGTGCACGAACTATTCGTCACCGAGGCGGCCGCCGGCCGGTACGCGACGGTCGTCGACGAAGCACGCCACAAGGGTGTGCGCGTGGGGATCGTCACCGAGCGGGCCGCCGCCCGGCTGTCCGACACCGTCACCCCGCCCGGCCTCGTCGCCGTGTGCGACACCCTCGACGTGCCGCTCGCCGAAGCGGTGACCCCGCGGTCGCGGCTGATCGCCGTGCCCGTCGCGGTCGCCGAACCCGGCAACGCCGGCACCCTCATCCGCGTCTCCGACGCCGTCGGCGCCGACGCCGTGGTCCTCGCCGGCGACAGCGTCGACCCGCACAACGGCAAGTGCGTGCGCTCCTCGGCCGGCAGCATCTTCCACCTGCCGGTCGCGCGCGAACGCGACACCGACCGGGTACTGGCCACGCTCGCCGAGGCCGGCGTGCAGATCCTCGCGACGGCCGCCGACGGGGAGATCGACCTCGACGACGCCGACGAGTTACTCGCCGCGCCCACCGCGTGGCTGTTCGGCAACGAAGCCCACGGACTCGATCCGCAGGTCGCCGCCCGCGCCGACCACCGCGTCCGCATCCCCATCCGCGGACGCGCCGAATCGCTCAACCTCGCCACCGCCGCCTCGATCTGCCTGTATGCGAGCGCGCGGGTGCAACATCGGGCCGCTCGGCCCATCACATAGGATTTCCCGGGTGCGCCGCGGCCTCCGGCCCGGACCGCACCCACCGAGATCACCCGTTCGTCCGAAGAAGGAGATGCACCGGTCGTGGCCAAGAAAGAGGGCGGGACCCCGCCGGCAGTCGATCCGAGCGCCCTGACCGAGGACGCGCTCACCGCCGCCGAGAAGTCCGCAATCGACGCGTTCGCCGCTGCGACCGACCTCGACGAACTCGCCCAGGCGAAGATCGACCACCTCGGCGACAAGGCGCCCATCTCCCTCGCCAAGCGCGCCCTCGGCTCGCTGCCCGGCAACGAGCGCGCCGACGCCGGCAAGCGGGTCAACGCCCACCGCACCACCGTGCAGGCCGCCTTCGACGACCGCAAGGCCGTGCTGCAGGCCGAACGCGACGCCGCGGTCCTCGTCGCCGAAGCCGTCGACGTCACCCTTCCCGCGACCCGCCGCGCGCTCGGCGCCCGCCACCCGATCTCGATCATCTCCGACGAGGTCGCCGACGTCTTCGTCGCGATGGGCTGGGAGGTCGCCGAAGGCCCCGAGGTCGAGACCGAGCATTTCAACTTCGACGCCCTGAACTTTCTGCCCGACCATCCGGCGCGCACGATGCAGGACACCTTCCACATCGCCCCGGAGGGTTCGCGGCAGGTGCTGCGCACCCACACCTCGCCCGTGCAGGTCCGCACCATGCTGCACCGCGACATCCCGATCTACGTCGTGTGCCCCGGCCGCACCTTCCGCACCGACGAACTCGACGCCACCCACACCCCGGTCTTCTCGCAGGTCGAGGGTCTCGCCGTCGACAAGGGCCTGACCATGGCGCACCTGCGCGGCACCCTCGACGCGTTCGCGCGGGCGCTGTTCGGGCCGGAGACCCGCACCCGGATGCGCCCGAACTACTTCCCGTTCACCGAACCGTCCGCCGAGGTGGACGTGTGGTTCCCGAACAAGAAGGGCGGCGCCGGCTGGGTCGAGTGGGGCGGCTGCGGCATGGTCAACCCCAATGTGCTCCGGGCCTCGGGCATCGACCCCGACGTGTACACCGGGTTCGCGTTCGGAATGGGCCTCGAACGCACCCTGCAGTTCCGCAACGGCATCCCCGACATGCGCGACATCGTCGAGGGCGACGTGCGCTTCACCCTGCCGTTCGGCGTGCAGGGCTGACAGCCCGCTCCCGACACCGACTCCACCGACCGACGACCGAACGAAAGAGCTGAGCACAAGTGCGAGTAGCGCAGTCCTGGCTGACCGAGATCCTGCAGCGCGCCACCCCGGAGTGGAACGTCACCGCCGAGGAACTCGACGCGGGATTCGTCCGGGTCGGACTCGAGGTCGAGGACATCGAGACCCTCGGCCGAATCGACAACCTCGTCGTCGGACGGGTCGTGGAGATCACCGAGCTCACCGAATTCAAGAAGCCCATCCGTTTCTGCAAGGTTGACGTCGGTGAGGAGGAACCGCGCGGCATCGTGTGCGGTGCCCGCAACTTCGCCGAGGGCGACCTCATCATCGCCGCCCTGCCCGGCGCCGTGCTTCCCGGCGACTTCGCCATCGCATCGCGCAAGACCTACGGGCACATCTCCGACGGCATGATCTGCTCGCTGTCCGAGCTGGGCATCGGCAAGGACCACTCCGGCATCCTCGTGCTCGAGCCCGGCACGGCCGAACCCGGCACCGACGCCAACGAGCTGCTCGGCCTCGGCGACACCGTCGTCGAACTGAACATCACCCCCGACCGCGGATACTGCTTCTCCGTCCGCGGCCTCACCCGCGAACTCGCGTGCGGCTTCGACCTCGAATTCGCCGATCCCGCGGCCGTGCCGGCACTGCCGTCCGACGGCGGGGAGGCCTACCCGATCCGGCTCGAGTCCGAGACGAAGGCCACCCGGTTTGCCGCACGCCGCGTCACCGGCATCGACCCGAAGGCCGTCACCCCGTGGTGGATGCAGCGCCGCCTGCACACCGCCGGTGTCCGCCCGATCTCCCCGGCCGTCGACGTGACCAACTACGTCATGCTCGAACTCGGCCAGCCGCTGCACGCCTTCGACGCCGCCAGCCTGCAGGGTGAGCTGGTCGTGCGACGCGCCCGGGCAGGGGAGAAGCTCACCACCCTCGACGGTGTCGAGCGCGATCTCGATCCGGAGGACGTCGTCATCACCGACGACTCCGGGGTGATCTCCCTCGCCGGCATCATGGGCGGCGCGACCACCGAGGTCGGCGACAGCACCACCGACGTGCTGCTCGAGGCCGCCGCCTGGGATCCGCTCGCCGTCTTCCGCGGCAACCGTCGGCACAAGGTCAGCAGCGAGGCGGGCAAGCGTTTCGAGCGCACCGTCGATCCGGCCCTGGCCCGCGCCGCGCTCGACCGGGCCGCGAGCCTGCTCGTCGAGATCGCCGGCGGCCGCGTGGAGTCGACCCTCACCGACATCGTCGTGCCCACCGAGAGTCCGACGATCCGCATGGACATCGACCTGCCCGACCGCATGGCCGGGGTGAGCTACCCGAACGGCACCGCTGCCCGCCGTCTCACGCAGATCGGATGCGCGGTCGAGGTCGGTGTCGGCGAGGACGGCCACGGCCAGCTCGTCGTCACCCCGCCGACCTGGCGCCCCGACCTGCGTCAGCCTGCCGACCTGGTCGAGGAGGTGCTGCGCCTCGAAGGCCTCGAGCAGATCCCGTCGGTGCTGCCCACCGCTCCCGCCGGCCGCGGTCTCACGGCCACGCAGAAGCGCCGCCGCGCCGTCTCCCGCGCGCTCGCCCACGACGGCTATGTCGAGGTCCTGGCTCCGGTGTTCCTGCCGGCCGGCGTGTTCGATACCTGGAAGCTCGACGCCGACGACCCGCGCCGGGTGACCACCAAGGTGCTCAACCCCCTCGAAGCCGATCGTCCGGAGCTGGCCACCACGCTGCTGCCGGGCCTGCTCGAGATCCTCGGCCGCAACGTCTCGCGCGGCCAGCGCGACCTGTCGCTCTACGCAATCGCGCAGGTCGTGCATCCCACTTCCGAGACCAAGCCGGTCGACGCGCTCCCGGTCGACCGTCGTCCCACCGACGACGAGATCGCCCTGCTCGAAGGGTCGCTGCCGAAGCAGCCGGTCCACGTCGGTGGTGTGCTCGCCGGTTTGCGCGAACCGGCCGGGCCGTGGGGCACGGGACGCGCCGCCGATGCCTTCGATGCCTTCGCCGCCGCGGAGACCGTGGCACGTGCCGCCGGGGTGCGCCTCGAGCGCCGCGCCGCGCAGTACCTGCCCTGGCATCCCGGCCGCTGCGCCGAACTGCTTGTCGACGGGGTCGTCGTCGGCCACGCCGGTGAACTGCATCCCGCGGTGATCGAACGGGCCGGTCTGCCCGCACGCACGTGCGCCTTCGAACTCGACCTCGACGCGTTACCGATCGTGGAATCGCTTCCGGCGCCGGTGGTCTCGCCGTTCCCGGCGGTCCTGCAGGACGTCGCGGTCGTGGTCGACGCGAATGTGCCGGCCGCCGACGTCGAGAGCGCCCTGCGCTCGGGTGGCGGCGAGCTGCTCGAGGACATCCGTCTGTTCGACGTCTATCAGGGCGCCCAGCTGGGGGAGAACCGCAAGTCCCTCGCGTTCGCGCTGCGCTTCCGCGCCCTCGATCGCACCCTCACCGAGGACGAGGCCAGCGCCGCCCGCGAGGCAGCGGTGGCCGCCGCGGCCACCGCGGTCGGTGCCGAACTACGCGCCTGAGCCGCCCGCGTCCCCGCCCGGCAGCCACACCTCGGGCGGGACCGTGGTGACCTTGCGGACCGCCCGGTCGAGGATGTGCCCGGCGATCTACGCGAGGATGCGCATCGGGGTGCGGCCGTCGACCGCGAGCGCCGACAGGATCGCGCGGTCGGTGGCGGAGATCGTCGTGCGTCCGCGCCGCTCACCCACCCGCCGGGAGCCCGACATCAGTTCCCCTCGCTCTCCCGGACCGAGCGCGTTCAGCCGCCACGCCCCGCCCTCGGTGAACCACTCCGAGACCACATGGGTGCGGATCGACGCAACGCCGGGCAGCTTCCCCAGGTCGGCGCCCGCCCACGGCACCTCGACGGTCACCGTGCCCGAGATCGCCGCGATGACGAACCGCAAATCCCTCACGGTGCCCGCCGCGGTCCTGAAGTTCGCCCTGAGGATCGGGCGCGCGTTGGGATCGACCGAGCACGGCCCGGAGCGGGTCGCCTTCCTGCAGTACCGTCCGGTGCTCGACAACCGGCGGTTGCGTGAGGAACTCGGTGTGCCCCTGCGGTACACGAGCCGGGAGGCCCTCGAGGCGTATCTGCTGGCTCGCGCCGAAGAGGTCTCAGTGGCAGCCGGGCGACGTAGCCTGGAGGCATGAGCAAGGACGAAGCCGGCCGGGTGCCGTCTCCCGAGGAGCCCGACAAGCCGGAGCAGCCCGTCCCCGACGTGACCCCGGCCGGGCCGGAGACGCCGACGGTGCCGGATATTCCCCCGGCCCCGGACATCCCGGACGTGCCGCCGATCGACCCGGAGCCGAGCCCCGATCCCGACGTGACCCCACGCGAGGAAGACGTCCACGACGCTCAGGTCCACGACGCCGAGATCGTCGAACCGGGTGTCGTCGACACCGGATCCGTCGACGGCCCGGTCCGCGCACCGACGATCGAGGAGATCACCGGATACACCGCGGACGGGGTGCCGACCTTCGAATCGGTGCGTGAGAAGATCGAACAGCGTTCGGCGACCGCGCTCGGCGCGGAGGAACTCGCGCACGCGACGGGTGCGGGTCGCACGCTCGAGGAGCAGTACGAGGAGCGCAAGGCGGCCGCTGCCGACCGGCTCGCGGAGATCCGGCGGTCGTTGCGCTCGGAGTGAATCCTCCGAAAGGGACACCCCCTATGAAATGATTTGCATGAGGGTGCATAATCATTCGTATGGGTACTTCACCGGACTTCACCGCCACCTCCGAGTCGCCGCTACGGGTCGCCGTGGCCGGCGCCAGCGGCTACGCGGGCGGCGAGATCCTGCGCCTGCTCCTCGGCCACCCCGCCTACCAGGACGGCTCGCTCGTCATCGGCGCGCTCACCGCCGGGGGTAACGCGGGCGCCACCCTGCGCGAGTTCCATCCCCATCTGCTGCCGCTCGCCGACCGCGTGCTCGGCGCCACCGACATCGACACCCTGCTCGGGCACGACGTCGTCTTCCTCGGCCTGCCGCACGGCCACTCCGCCGTGATCGCCGAGCAGCTGCCCGAGACGACCGTCGTCATCGACTGTGGCGCCGACTTCCGGCTCGAGAACGCCGCCGACTGGCAGCGCTGGTACGGCAGCGACCACGCCGGCACCTGGCCCTACGGCATGCCCGAGCTGCCCGGCAAGCGCGACGCCCTCGTCGGGGCCACCCGCATCGCGGTCCCCGGTTGCTACCCGACCTCCGCCTTGCTCGCACTCGCACCGGCCGTCGCCGCCGGCATCGTCGAACCCGTCGTGAACGTCGTGGCCGTCTCCGGCACCTCCGGCGCCGGGAAGTCCCCGAAGGTCGAGCTGCTCGGCTCCGAGGTCATGGGCTCGGTCCGCGCCTACAGCGTCGGCGGCGCCCACCGGCACACCCCGGAGATCAAGCAGAACCTCTCCGCTCTTGCCGACACCGACGTGAAGGTCTCGTTCACCCCGATCCTCGCGCCCATGCCGCGCGGCATCCTCGCGACCTGCACCGCACCGACCACGGTGACCGCCGCCGAGGCCCGCGCCGTCTACGAGAAGGCCTACGCCGACGAACCGTTCGTGCAGCTGCTGCCGGAAGGCGCACTACCGGCCACCGGCGCGGTGGTCGGCTCGAACGCCGTCCAGATCGCCGTCACCGTCGACACCGACGCCGGACTGCTCATCGTCGTCGCCGCGCTCGACAACCTCACCAAGGGCACCGCCGGTGCCGCCGTGCAATCGATGAACCTGGCACTCGGCCTGCCCGAGACCGCCGGCCTGTCCACCGTGGGAGTGGCTCCGTGACCGAGAACAAGTACGCAGACGACGTCTACACCGGCGCCACCGAGATCGCCGGGGGACGCCTGATCCGCACCCAGGGTGTCACCAGTCCCGCCGGCTTCCGGGCCGCCGGCATCCCCGCCGGCATCAAGGTCTCGGGAAGACAGGACCTCGCGCTCGTGGTCAACGAGGGCCCCGAACTCACCGCCGCCGGTGTGTTCACCACCAACAAGGTCAAGGCCGCCCCCGTCCTGTGGTCCCAGCAGGTGCTGAAGTCCGGCAGCCTGCGCGCGGTGATCCTCAACTCCGGTGGCGCCAACGCGTGCACCGGCGCCGGTGGTTTCCAGGACACCCACGCCACCGCCGAGGCCGTCGCCGACGCCCTGAGCAACTGGGGCACCGAGACCGGTGCCGGTGAGGTCGCCGTGTGCTCGACCGGCCTGATCGGCGACCGTCTGCCGATGGACAAGGTGCTCTCCGGGGTGCAGGAGATCGTCCACGAACTCGCCGGAGGCATCTCCGGTGGCACCGACGCCGCCTACGCGATCATGACCACCGACACCGTGCCCAAGCAGGCCGCCCTGCACCACGCCGACAAGTGGAACGTCGGCGGCATGGCCAAGGGCGCCGGCATGCTCGCCCCCGCCCTGGCGACGATGCTGTGCGTGGTCACCACCGACGCCGTCGCGACCGCCGATCAGCTCGACACCGCGCTGCGCCACGCGTCCCGGCTCACCTTCGACCGCCTCGACGTCGACGGCGCGACCTCCACCAACGACACCGTGCTGCTGCTGGCCTCCGGCGCGAGCGGGATCACCCCGAGCCAGGACGAGCTCAACGCCGCCGTCCTCGCCGTGTGCGACGACCTCGCCGAGCAGATGATGGCCGACGCCGAGGGCGTCACCAAGCGGGTCACCGTCACCGTCCGCGGCGCCGCCAGCGAGGACGACGCCCTGATCGGTGCCCGCACCGTCGCCCGCGACAGCCTCGTCAAGACCGCACTGTTCGGTTCCGACCCAAACTGGGGCCGCGTGCTCGCCGCCATCGGCATCGCCCCGATCGAACTCGACCCCGACAAGATCTCCGTGTCGTTCAACGGCAACCCGGTGTGCATCGACGGTGTCGGTGCGCCCGGCGCCCGCGAGGTCGACCTGTCCGCGGCCGACATCGCACTCGACATCGACCTCGGCCTCGGCAACGCGCAGGTGTCCATCCGCACCACCGACCTCTCGCACGCCTACGTCGAAGAGAACTCGGCGTACTCGTCGTGACCGGAACGAACACAGGAGACGACGTGACCGACGCACTGATCGCCGACCTCACCTCGCACCAGAAGGCGTTCGTCCTCGCCGAGGCCCTGCCGTGGCTGCAGAAGTTCCGCGACAAGATCGTCGTCGTCAAGTACGGCGGCAACGCCATGATCGACGACACCCTCAAGACCGCCTTCGCCGCCGACATGGCGTTCCTGCGCACCGTCGGCATCCACCCCGTCGTCGTGCACGGCGGCGGCCCGCAGATCAACGCCATGCTCGAGCGACTCGGCCTCGCAGGTGAATTCCGCGGCGGCTTCCGTGTCACCACTCCCGAGGTCATGGACGTCGTGCGGATGGTGCTCTTCGGGCAGGTCGGACGCGAACTCGTCGGCCTGATCAACAGCCACGGCCCCTACGCCGTCGGCACCTCCGGCGAGGACGCCGGACTGTTCACCGCGACCCGCCGCACGGTCGTCGTCGACGGCGAGGCCACCGACATCGGGCTCGTCGGCGACGTCACCAGCGTCGACCCCGGCGCGGTGCTCGACCTCATCGCCGCCGGGCGCATCCCCGTCGTCTCCACGATCGCGCCCGACGCCGACGGCGTGGTGCACAACATCAACGCCGACACCGCCGCGGCCGCCCTTGCCGAAGCGCTCGGCGCGGAGAAGCTGGTCGTGCTCACCGACGTCGAAGGCCTCTACACGAACTGGCCCGACCGCAGCTCGCTCACCTCGCGGATCGACGCCGACGCGCTCACCGCGCTGCTGCCGTCGCTCGACTCCGGCATGGTCCCGAAGATGGAGGCGTGCCTGCGCGCCGTTCAGGGGGGAGTGCCCACCGCGCACGTCATCGACGGGCGCCAGCCGCACTCCGTGCTCCTCGAACTGTTCACCGAAGAAGGCATCGGCACCATGGTGGTGCCGTCCTCCGAGAAGGAAGGCCCCGCATGACCGGCACGTCCGACCTCCAGCAGCGCTGGGCGGGTTCGCTGATGAACAACTACGGCGTGCCCAAGGTCGCGCTGGTCGCGGGCGACGGTGCCGTGCTCACCGACGCCGACGGCAAGCAGTACCTCGACCTGCTCGGCGGCATCGCCGTCAACAGCCTCGGCCACCGCCACCCGGCGATCATCGAGGCCGTCACCGCCCAGCTGAACCAGCTCGGCCACGTGTCGAACCTGTACGCCTCGCCGCCGGTGCTCGAACTCGCCGAGAAGCTCCTCGATCGCTTCGGTCACGAGGGCCGCGCCTTCTTCTGCAATTCCGGCACCGAGGCCAACGAGGCGGCCTTCAAGATCGCCCGGCTCACCGGACGGCCGAGGATCGTCGCGTGCGAGAAGGCCTTCCACGGCCGCACCATGGGCGCCCTCGCCCTGACCGGCCAGCCCGACAAGCGCGCCCCCTTCGAACCGATGCCCGCCGGCGTCGAGTTCGTGCCCTACGGCGACCTCGACGCCCTCGAGGCCGCGGTGGACGAGAACACCGCCGCCGTCTTCCTCGAACCGATCATGGGCGAATCCGGCGTCGTCGTCCCGCCCGAGGGTTATCTCGCCGGCGCGCGTCGCATCACCACCGAACGCGGCGCCCTGCTCGTGCTCGACGAAGTCCAGACCGGTATCGCCCGCACCGGTACCTTCTTCGCCCACCAGGCAGCGGGCATCACCCCCGATGTGATGACCCTCGCCAAGGGCCTCGGCGGCGGACTGCCCATCGGTGCGGTCCTCGCCACCGGTCCGGCCGCCGAGCTGTTCCGGCCCGGCAAGCACGGCACCACCTTCGGTGGCAACCCGGTGTGCGCCGCGGCCGCCCTCGCGGTGCTGCGCACGATCGACGAGCACAACCTGCTCGACCACGTGAACACCATCGGGAAGACCCTCGCCGCCGGCATAGAGGAACTCGGGCACCCGCTCGTCTCGCACGTGCGCGGCTCCGGGCTGCTCCTCGGTGTCGTCCTCACCGCCGCGAAGGCGCCGGCCGTCGAGACCGCCGCCCGCGAGGCCGGTTTCCTCGTCAACGCCGCCGCACCGGACGTGATCCGCCTCGCGCCCCCGCTGATCCTCACCGAACAGCAGGCCGAGAGCTTCGTGACGGCGCTGCCCGCCGTCCTCGACACCGCCGACCGGGAAGGGAACTGACGACCCGTGCTCCGCCATTTCCTGCGCGACGACGACCTCACCCCGGCCGAACAGACCGAGGTGCTCGAACTCGCCGCCGAACTGAAGAAGGCGCCGCTGTCCCGCCGCCCCCTCGAAGGGCCCCTCAGCGTCGCCGTGCTGTTCGACAAGACCTCCACCCGCACCCGCTTCTCCTTCGACGCCGGCATCGCCCAACTCGGCGGGCACGCCGTCGTCGTCGACACCGGCTCCACCCAGATCGGGAAGGGTGAGACCCTCGAGGACACCGCCCGGATGTTCTCCCGGTTCACCGAAGCGGTCGTGTGGCGCACCTACGGCCAGGACCGCATCGAGACGCTCGCCGAGCACTCGACCGTGCCCGTCGTCAACGCGCTCACCGACACTTTCCACCCCTGCCAGGTCCTCGCCGACCTGCAGACCATCCGCGAGAACAAGGGCGCCACCGCGGGCCTGCGGATGACCTACTTCGGCGACGGCGCCAACAACATGGCGCACTCGCTGATGCTCGGCGGCGTCACCGCCGGCATGCACGTGACCATCGCGTCCCCGGCCGGGTTCACCCCCGACTCGCAGGTCGTCGACGCGAGCCGCGCACGGGCAGAGGAGACCGGCGGCAGCGTCACCGTCACCGACGACCCGCGTACCGGAGCCAGCGGCGCCGATGTGCTCGTCACCGACACCTGGGTGTCGATGGGGCAGGAGGACGACGGCAAGGATCGCGAGGCACCCTTCCGGCCGTTCCAGCTGAACGACGACCTCGTCTCCCTTGCCGACACCGACGCGATCGTGCTGCACTGCCTGCCGGCCTACCGCGGCAAGGAGATCACCGCCGAGGTCATCGACGGACCGCGGTCTGTGGTGTGGGACGAAGCCGAGAACCGCCTCCACGCACAGAAGGCCCTGCTCGTGTGGCTGCTCGAGCAGAGCCGGAGCTGACCGTGAGCACCGCGGCGAACCATGCGGACAGTGCGGCGACGGCGCCGACGCGCGCGGCGCGGCAGGCCCGCATAGTCGCACTCCTCGCCGCGCACCCGGTGCGCAGCCACACCGAACTCGCCGCACTCCTCGCCGAGGACAGCATCGAGGTGTCCACCGCCACCCTGTCTCGCGACCTCGAGGAACTCGGCGCCGTCAAGCTCCGCGCGGCCGATGGGGGCGCCGGGGTGTACGTCGTCCCGGAGGACGGCAGCCCTGTGCGCGGCGTGACCGGAGGCACCGACCGCCTGTCCCGGTTGCTCGGCGAACTGCTGGTGTCCACCGACTCCAGCGGCAACATCGCCGTGCTGCGCACCCCGCCGGGGGCGGCGCACTATCTGGCCAGTGCACTCGATCGGGCATCATTACCCGAGGTGGTCGGAACGATCGCCGGCGACGACACCATCGCGGTCATCGCCCGCGAACCGACGACGGGAGCCGAACTGGCCGCGAAAATCGAATCACTCGCCTGACCTACCACTCATAGACGCACGTCGAAATACGAAGGAGCACAAAGACAATGGCCGAACGCGTCGTACTCGCCTATTCGGGCGGGCTGGACACCTCCGTCGCCATCAGCTGGATCGGCAAGGAGACCGGCAAGGAGGTCGTCGCCGTGGCCATCGACCTCGGCCAGGGTGGCGAGGACATGGAGGTCGTGCGTCAGCGCGCCCTCGACTGCGGTGCCGTCGAATCGATCGTCGTCGACGCCAAGGACGAGTTCGCCAACGAGTACTGCCTGCCCACCGTCCAGGCCAACGCGCTCTACATGGACCGCTACCCGCTCGTCTCGGCCATCAGCCGCCCGCTGATCGTCAAGCACATCGTGCAGGCCGCCCGCGAACACGGCGGCACCGTCGTCTCCCACGGCTGCACCGGCAAGGGCAACGACCAGGTCCGCTTCGAGGTCGGCTTCGGCGCCCTCGCACCCGACCTCCAGGTCATCGCACCGGTCCGCGACTACGCCTGGACCCGCGAGAAGGCCATCGCCTTCGCCGAGGAGAACGGCCTGCCCATCAACGTCACCAAGCGTTCGCCGTTCTCCATTGACCAGAACGTCTGGGGCCGCGCCGTCGAGACCGGCTTCCTCGAGGACCTGTGGAACGCCCCCACCAAGGACGTCTACGACTACACCGAGGACCCCACCGCCCACTGGCAGGCCCCCGACGAGCTGATCATCAGCTTCGAGGCCGGCCGCCCCGTCGCGATCGACGGCAAGCACGTCACCGTCCTCGAGGCCATCCAGGAACTCAACCGTCGCGCCGGCGCCCAGGGTGTCGGCCGCCTCGACATGGTCGAGGACCGCCTCGTCGGCATCAAGAGCCGCGAGATCTACGAGGCCCCCGGCGCCATCGCCCTCATCACCGCGCACCAGGAACTCGAACACGTCACCCTCGAGCGCGAACTCGGCCGCTACAAGCGTCGCGTCGAGGAGCGCTGGAGCGAGCTGGTGTACGACGGCCTGTGGTACTCGCCGCTGAAGACCGCCCTCGACGCCTTCATCAAGAACACCCAGGAGCGCGTCACCGGCGACATCCGCATGGTGCTCCACGGCGGACACATCACCGTCAACGGCCGTCGCAGCCCGGAGTCGCTGTACGACTTCAACCTCGCCACCTACGACGAGGGCGACAGCTTCGACCAGTCCAACGCCAAGGGCTTCGTGCAGATCCACGGCCTGTCGTCGAAGGTCGCCGCGAAGCGCGATCTGGGCCTGTAGTCATGACGGCTCACGGCACCAACGAAGGTGCCCTGTGGGGCGGCCGGTTCGCATCCGGACCGGCCGCCGCCATGGCGGCGCTGAGTAAGTCCACGCACTTCGACTGGGCGCTCGCCCCGTACGACGTACGCGCCTCGCAGGCCCACGCAAAGGTCCTGCACCGCGCCGGACTCCTCACCGACGACGACCTCACCACGATGCTCGACGGCCTCGACCGGCTCGCCGCCGATGTGGCCTCCGGTGCGTTCGGTCCCGCCGAGTCCGACGAGGACGTGCACGGCGCGCTCGAACGGGGACTCATCGAGCGGGTGGGCCCCGAGGTCGGCGGCCGGCTCCGCGCGGGCCGCTCCCGCAACGACCAGGTCGCGACGCTGTTCCGCATGTGGCTGCGCGACAGCGCGCGGCGCATCGCCGACGGTGTCCTCGATGTGGTCGACGCGATCGCCGACCAGGCCGCGGCGCACCCCGATGCCGTCATGCCGGGCAAGACGCACCTGCAGGCGGCGCAGCCCGTGCTGCTCGCGCACCACCTGCTCGCCCATGCGCATCCGTTGCTGCGCGACGTCGACCGGTTACGCGACTTCGACAAGCGCGCGGCGGTCTCGCCGTATGGGTCGGGAGCGCTCGCCGGATCGTCGCTCGGTCTCGACCCCGACGCGATTGCGGCCGACCTGGGCTTCGACTCGGCGGCGGACAACTCGATCGACGCCACCAGCTCCCGCGACTTCGCTGCAGAAGCGGCGTTCGTGTTCGCGCAGATCGCCGTCGACCTCTCCCGCATGGCGGAGGAGATCATCCTGTGGAGCACCCCCGAGTTCGGGTACGTCACCCTCGCGGACGAATGGTCGACCGGGTCGTCGATCATGCCGCAGAAGAAGAACCCGGACGTCTCCGAGCTCACCCGCGGTAAGGCCGGTCGCCTCATCGGCAACCTCACCGGTCTGCTGGCCACGCTCAAAGCGCAGCCGTTGGCCTACAACCGCGACCTGCAGGAGGACAAGGAGCCGGTCTTCGACTCCGTCGCACAGCTCGAGCTGCTGCTCCCGGCGATCGCAGGGCTCGTCTCGACGCTGACCTTCCACACCGAGCGCATGGCCGAGCTCGCACCCGCCGGATTCACCCTCGCGACCGACATCGCCGAGTGGATGGTCCGCCAGGGTGTGCCGTTCCGCGTCGCCCACGAGGCGGCCGGGGCGTGCGTGCGGGTCGCCGAAGGCCGCGGAGCCGGCCTCGAGGACCTCACAGACGAGGAGTTGGCCGGTGTAGATCCGGCACTGACCCCGCAGGTGCGGGAAGTGCTCACCGTCGAAGGCTCCATCGCCTCGCGCGACGCTCGCGGCGGCACCGCGGGCGTGCGGGTGGCCGAGCAACTCGGCCGCGTGCGCGACGCCGCGGCACAACTGCGCGACCGGGTTCGCGACTGACACGCCTGCCGTCCCGGGCACACCCCGAGTTGCCCGGGACGGTGAGGGCCGTGTGGCAGGCTGGCACATACTCTCGGCATGCAGCGGGTACCGGTGTAGAACCGCAGGTGCCGGGGACTGGTGCGGATACATCGTCGAGAAGGGGAACGGACCGTGGGACTGGACGCCGATGTAGTGACCGAGTCGGTGCGACGGCTCGTCGCCACTGCCCAGAACGGTCTCGAAGTCCTGCGCTTCGGTGGCCTCGAACCCGGCCGGTCGTCGTCGCCCTATCAGGTCGTCGAGCGCACCTCCATGTACCGGCTCCGCCGGTACTTCCCCGAATCCGACACCGCCTCCACGGGCATCCCCGTCGTTCTCGTACCACCGATGATGGTGTCCGCCGAGGTGTACGACGTCACCCGTGACGCCGGCGCCGTCGGCAGCCTCCACGAAGCGGGTCTCGATCCGTGGGTCGTGGACTTCGGATCGCCCGACCAGGAGGAGGGCGGCTGGAAGCGCACCCTCACCGATCACATCCTCGCCCTCGACGAGGTCGTCGACTGCGTCCGTGCCTACACCGGTCGCGACGTGCATCTCGGCGGATACTCGCAGGGTGGCATGTTCTGCTATCAGGTCGCGGCCTATCGGCGCAGCCGCGGCATCGCGAGCCTGATCACCTTCGGCAGCCCGGTCGACACCCTCGCCGCCCTGCCGTTCGGGATCCCGGAGATCGTCGCGACCCACTCCGCCGACTTCCTTGCCGACCATGTCTTCAACCGCCTCGCGATCACCGGATGGATGGCGCGCACCGGCTTCCAGCTGCTCGATCCGGTCAAGACGCTGCGATCGCGCATCGACTTCCTGCTCCAGCTCCACGACCGGGAGGCGCTGTTGCCGCGCGAGCCGCAGCGCCGGTTCCTCGACACCGAGGGGTGGGTGGCGTGGTCCGGACCGGCCGTCGCCGAGGTGTTGCGCCAGTTCATCGCCCACAACCGCATGGTCAGTGGCGGTTTCGTCATCAACGACCGGGCGGTGAGCCTCGCCGAGATCACCTGTCCCGTCCTCGCGTTCATCGGTGAGGTCGACGACATCGGGCAACCGCTCGCCGTGCGCGGCATCCGCAAGGCCGCACCCCGCGCGGAGGTCTACGAATACACCTTGCGCGCAGGTCATTTCGGACTCGTCGTGGGCAGTGTCGCCGGCCAGCAGACGTGGCCGTCGGTCGGGGAATGGGTGCAGTGGCGCGAGGGCGTCGGGGACCGGCCCGTCGGCATCGCGCCGATGGCGGTGCCGAACCCCACCGACGAGGGCACGGGCGTCTCGGTCGCATCCCGCATCACGCACACGGCCGCAACGCTCGCCGACGTCGGGACCGATCTCGGCAAGGGTCTCGCGGGGATCGCGGTCGGTGCCGTCCGCGGCGCACGCGATCTCACCGGGGAGGCCGCCCGCGCCCTTCCCCGCCTCGCGCGGCTCGGGCAGATCCAGCCGCGCACCCGCATCTCCGTCGGCGGTCTGCTCGCCGAGATCGGCCGCAAGTCGCCGAAGCGGGAGTGCTTCATCTTCGAGGACCGGGTCTACACCTTCGAGGCCGTCAACCGGCGGATCGACAACGTCGTCCTCGGGCTCGCCGACAACGGCATCCGTCCCGCGATGCACGTCGGCATCCTCATGGACGTGCGCCCCAGCGCAATGGCGGCGGTCGCGGCGATCTCCCGCCTCGGCGCCGTCTCCGCCCTCATCCCGCCGGGACCGGACATCGCCGAGGCCGTGCGACTGGGCGGTGTCGAAAAGATCGTCGCCGATCCCGAGAACCTCGACGCGGCCGTCGCGACCGGTCTTCCCGTGCTGGTCCTCGGCGGCGGCGACGTCCGCGACCTCGACGTCGAGCCCGGCGCCGACGTCGTCGATCTCGAACGACTCGACATCTCCTCCGTGCAACTGCCGGGCTGGTACGTCCCCGATCCCGGACTCGCGCGCGAACTCGCATTCATCCTGTTCTCCGGTGGTGGCGACACGCTCGCGGTGCGGCGGGTCACCAACTACCGGTGGGCGCTGTCGGCCTTCGGTACCGCCACCGCCGCCTCGCTCGGCCGCGGTGACACCATGTACTGCCTTGCGCCCCTGCATCATTCGTCCGGTCTGCTGGTCAGTTTCGGCGGGGCGCTCGCGGGCGGGGCGCGTATCGCACTGTCGCGCGGGTTGAATCCGTCGCTCTTCAGCGACGAAGTGCACCGCTACGGCGTCACCGTCGTCACCTATACCTGGTCGATGATGCGTGAGGTGCTCGACAGCCCGTCGCTGCACATCGACGCCATCCATCCCATCCGGTTGTTCATCGGTTCCGGCATGCCACCGGGCCTGTGGCGCCGCACGCTCGACCGGTTTGAGCCCGCCCGGGTTCTCGAGTTCTACGCGTCGACCGAGGGCGACGTCGTGCTCGCGAACGTCTCCGGTTCGAAGATCGGCTCGAAGGGCCGGCCGTTGCCCGGTAGCGCCGATGTGCGCCTCGCTGCCTACGACGCCGGCGTCGGCCGACTCGTGGAGGACGAACGCGGCTTCGTGCGGGAGGCTCAGGTCGGCGAGGTCGGACTGCTGCTCGGCAGACCCGGTCCCGCAGCCTCGGCAATCACCGGTGTGATGCGCGGCGTGTTCGAACCGGGCGACGTGTGGGTGCCCACCGACAACCTGTTCCGACGCGACGACGACGGCGACTACTGGTTGCTCGACAGTCGGGGGACGGTGATTCCCACCTTCCACGGCCCGGTTTTCACCCAGAGCGTGGCGGACGTGCTCGAAGCGATCCCGCGTGTCGATCTCGCCGTCGCCTATGGCATCTCGGTGGGAGGTCGCGACATCGCAGTGGCCGGCTGCTCGCTGCGGGGCAACCGTGCACCGACGGCCGCGGAGATCACTGCGGCGTTCGACTCGGTCTCGGCCGACGAGCGACCCGATCTCGTGCACGTCGTGCCCGACATCCCGTTGGGCCCGTCCTATCGCCCGTCCGCCGATCGTCTGCGCGAACAGGGATTGCCCGTGCCCACCGTCCGTACCTGGTACCTGAACCCCGACACCGGGACGTACAAGCGGTTCACCAAAGCCGTGGCCACGGCGTGGAAGGCGGGCACGGCCGGTTCGCCCGCCGGGGCGCGGTAGCCTGGGTCCGGTTCGGTTCCGCCCTTCGAAAGGACATCCGTGGCTGTCGATCCCACGTTGCTGAGCATTCTGGCCTGTCCGGAGGACAAGGGGCCGTTGCTTCTCGTCGACGACGCCGTCCTGTACAACCCGCGACTGCGGCGGGCGTATCCGATCGAGAGCGGTATTCCCGTCCTCCTCGTCGACGAGGCGCGGGAGGTCAGCGACGCCGAGCACGAGGACTTCACCGCGCGCGGTGTCGCCGGATGGAGCACCGACTGAGCCGCAATCATCGATCCGTCCGCGGCGAACTCGAAAGACTCGATCCGGTCGAGGCCGCCGAAGCGCTGCTCGGAGCAACCATCCGAGTGGGGGAGACCGCCGTCCTGCTGACGGAGGTCGAGGCCTACGGCGGCCCCGAGGACGGACCGTGGCCGGACCCGGCCGCGCACTCGTACCGCGGACCGACCCCGCGCAATTCGGTCATGTTCGGACCAGCGGGACATCTGTACGTCTACCGCAGTTACGGACTGCACTTCTGCGCGAACGTCTCCCTCGGTCCCGACGGCACCGCTGCGGCGGTGCTGTTGCGCGGTGGTGAGGTGATCGCGGGGGAGCAGGCCGTCCGTTCCCGGCGCACGTCCGGCACGCCGTTCGCGAACCTTGCGCGCGGTCCGGGCAATCTCGCTGCTGCGCTCGGTCTCGATCTGGGCGACAACGGCATCGACGTGGATGGTTCCGACGCTCGGGTGCGGGTGGAACTCCCGGCCGAACCGCTGGTCGGGGAGGCCGCGCGGGGGCCGCGGGTGGGGATCAGCGTGGCGGCCGACAGACCGTGGCGGTTGTGGGTTCCCGGGGCGATCGGGGTCTCCGCGTACCGGCGCAGCCCACGCGCGCCCGCTGCGCCTCGAGCGTGATGGGATGATCGAACGGTGACTGAGCACATTCTCGACGAACTGACCTGGCGCGGGCTCATCGCGCAATCGACCGATCTCGACGCACTTCGAGGCGAACTCGACAAGGGTCCGATCACCCTCTATGCCGGTTTCGATCCGACCGGCCCGAGCCTGCACGCCGGTCACCTCGTTCCGCTCCTCGCACTCAAGCGTTTCCAGCGCGCCGGCCATCGGCCCATCGTTCTCGCAGGTGGCGCGACCGGCATGATCGGTGACCCGCGGGACGTGGGGGAGCGCACCATGAACTCCGCCGACACCGTCGCCGAGTGGGCAGGGCGGATCCGTGGGCAGCTCGAGCGGTTCGTCGACTTCGACGACTCCCCGACGGGAGCCGTGGTCGTGAACAACCTCGACTGGACCGGCAAGCTGTCCGCGATCGACTTCCTGCGCGACATCGGGAAGCACTTCTCGATCAACGTGATGCTCGCCCGCGACACCGTCAAGCGCCGCCTCGAAGGTGACGGCATCTCGTACACCGAGTTCAGCTACATGCTCCTGCAGGCCAACGACTACGTGCAGCTCCGCCGCGAGTACGGATGTGCGCTGCAGGTCGGTGGTTCCGATCAGTGGGGCAATATCATCGCCGGCGTCGAGCTCAACCGCCGTACCGACGGCGAGAGTGTGCACGCCTTGACCGTCCCGCTCGTGACCTCGTCCGACGGCAAGAAGTTCGGCAAGTCCACCGGTGGTGGCAGCTTGTGGCTCGACCCGGAGATGACGAGCCCGTACGCCTGGTACCAGTACTTCGTCAACGCTGCCGACGCCGACGTCATGAAGTACCTGCGCTGGTTCACCTTTCTCGACAAGGACGAACTCGCCGAACTCGAGACCGCCACCACGGAGCGTCCGCACGCACGGGAGGCCCAGAAGCGACTCGCTGCCGAGATGACCACGCTCGTGCACGGAGCGCACAACACCGCAGCGGTCGAGTTGGCCAGCCGCGCCCTCTTCGGGCGAGGCGAGCTGGGCGAGCTGGACGAGCCCACGCTCGCGGCCGCCCTGACCGAGGCGTCCGTGACGGAGCTCCGCGCCGGCGAGCCGGACACGATCATCGACCTGCTCGTCGCGTCGGGGCTGTGCGAGAGCAAGGGAGCTGCGCGTCGCACCATCAAGGAAGGCGGCGCGTCGGTCAACAACGTCCGTATCGCCTCGGAGGAGTGGACCCCGCGCGACGGAGAGCTGCTGCACGGACGCTGGCTCGTCCTGCGTCGGGGCAAGCGGAACTTCGCCGGTGTGCGAGTCGTCCGCGACTGAGGCCTTTGCCGACGCTGGCGAGCCCCTGACCAGCGGGTTTGACGGCGCGTTAGCGTCGGCGTAACTTAGTCGTCGTTCGAGCGACACCGAACAGCCCGCCGGACCGAGAGGTTCGGAAACAGGCATGTTCGATGTCGCATCGATCGGCTCTCACAGAAGAGAACGGGAAAGCAACGATTTGCGGCCCTGAAATCGGACGTGATAGCTTGGAACGGTTGCCTCGGAGCGAGCCGGACAGGTGTCCGGTAACGTGATGATGTGTGCGTGTTCTTTGAGAACTCAACAGTGTGCCGATGAATGTCAGTGCCAAATATTTTTGGTACTCCGCTCCATCGTTTCGATGGGGTGGGTATTTG